>JAZQKG010000037.1:0-64707 GCA_045542035.1 Eubacteriales bacterium
CCCCAAGATTTGAGGTGCGGAGTGATCGGCAAATTGGAATTTGACTATTTCTTTCTTTTCACAAGTTGCCTATTCAAGTCGGATCGTAGCCATGTCGTTCTGTGAGCCAAGGAGTTGATTTATGACATTGTCTTCCTAAGACCGCTTGGCCTCCGACTTCCCCAAGATTTGAGGTGCGGAGTGATCGGCAAATTGGAATTTGACTATTTCTTTCTTTTCACAAGTTGCCTATTCATATATTTTGGATTGATCACGAAGATATAAATAAGAGCCACGCTTATGAGTGCTACTGCTGCAATGAAATACCATTTTGTGTAATAGCCGACAAGGGCAACAATTGCCATAATAACGCAATATGCTAACTCGATTAGTGTGTTCTTTTTGCGTTGCTTTTCGTCCTTTTCATAGTGCAAATTAAACGCCATCCAAACCGAAGCTGCAAGCAACGGCAGATACTTGAAAAGAAGGAAGATGATGTGGTACGGAGTTCCTTCGGTATATAATGGCTGAATTGCAACATTCAAAGATGCCGCCTGTGCGATTATTGCTATTATGATAAAATTGTTGCGTAAGATCGGATTATGCTTTGGACTAAAACGCTTTTCTTTTTCTCCCTCTGTGGATACTATTTCATTTTCACTTTTGCATATTAGTTCATCAAGCGAAACATCATACAGATTAGCAAGCGCGATTAAATTGTCAGAGCTTGGCGTTGTTTGTCCGGCTTCCCACTTTGTAACAGCTTGTCTTGAAACATCAAGCATCTCTGCAATCTTTTCTTGAGACAAACCTTTTTGTGTGCGGTACATTTTTAGTCTTTCACCAAGTGTCATATTATCACCTCCTGCCATTATTGTAGCAAATCTTTCCGCTGCTTTCTACCAACTATACGGCAACTATCGGTTGCATCGTCAAATTCTTATTTATTGATGAGTTCATTATACCATACTTTTATGAATTTTTCATTTGTCTTAAAAATAAAAGCACAGCCGCAACGAGTGCAATAGAAGCATATCCAAGTACCCACCAAAGATGAGGAAATATATCAGAGAAATTACCTGCAACAACAGCTCGTTCCATCTCTACAGCGTGAACGAACGGAAGCGCATAGGCAATTTTCTTAAATGCGCCGCCCACAAGCTCGAGGTCAAACCATATACCCGAAAGCCATGCGGAAAGGTTGGTCAGAAGCGCTCCGCAGATACCGCCCGCCTGCTTATCGGTGAGTACGCTTCCGCACAGAAGTCCGATACCTATATATAAAAGTGCGACGGGAATTATAAAAACGACAGACAGCAAAACGTTCACACCGATTTCAAGCCCCAATATCAAAGCGAATATATAACAAACGACACCCTCTGCCATAGCTATCGGTATCATAGGCAACGTATACCCGAGGATAAAATCCGCGGGAGTCATAGGAGTCGTGTATAAGCGATGCATAAAGCTGCTCTGCCTGTCTTTAGCTATAAGCGTTGCCGAAAATAGCGTCATAAAAGCAAGTCCGAATACAACTATGCCGGGTGAGAGGCGCTTAATTTCAAACATACTCACGGGAATATTCGCCTGAATCGCGCTAAGCAAAAGCAAAAGCGCGACGGGAAATCCAAAAAGAAAAGAAAGATTTAACGGGTCGCGGATAATTTCCTTGAGATTCCTTTTCGCAAAGGTTAACATTCTCATCGCAACTCCCCCTTTACTATCTTGACAAACGCCCTTTCAATGCTCGTTTCACCTGTTTTCGACATAATGCCCGGGGGCGTGTCACAAATAAGCAGTTTACCGTCCTTCATTATAGCTATACGGTCGGAAAGAGCCTCGGCCTCTTCCATATAATGCGTGGTTAAAACAATCGTTACCTTTCCCTTTAGTGAACTGATAATATCCCAAAGGGCGCTTCTCGCGATAACATCAAGTCCAAGCGTCGGCTCATCAAGGAAAAGAATTCTCGGCTCACTGATAAGAGCCATAGCAATGCTGAGCCTTCTCTGCCAACCTCCCGACAGCTTTCCGGCTTTTCTGTTTATAACCTCCTCAAGTCCAAGAAGGTCTGTGAGCTCCTTAATCTTAATTCTGCTCTTATCCCTTGAAAATCCGTGAACACCGCTCATTAATTCGAGATTTTCCCGAACGGAAAGTCCTGGTGCAACAGCAGTTTCCTGTGGAGATACCGCTATAAGTGATTTGACCTCAGCGCTATTCTTAACGATGCTTTTTCCAAGCAAATACGCGTCACCGCTTGTTGGTGCTGTAAGACACGAAAGCATTTTTATTGCCGTGGTTTTCCCTGCACCGTTTACACCAAGCAAAGAGAAAAGCTCACCCTCTTTAATACAAAGTGACAGTCCATCTACGGCAATAACGTCTTTATAACGTTTTGTGAGACCTTCAATTTTAATTGCGTTCATTATAATTTCCCTCCGATAAGTGCCTCGCCCGTATTCCTTGATATACGTCTGTCAGCATATCGCTGACAAGCTCCCATTCAAGCGGCAAAAACGAAGTGGCAAGCATCGTTCCTATGCCGTGAACCAAGGTCCACATCTCAAGATGCATAAGCTCAGCTTTTTCTCTTGTGACGCCGTTCGCATTCATAATCATTTGCACAGACTTCTCAAAATCCGGAGACGATGACATTTCCTCTCCCGTTCTGTCGCGCATAAACAAGAGCTTAAACAGCTCCTTTTCATCCTTAGCAAAGCGAATATAAGCCATACCGAAAGACTTATACTCCGGGTATTTTCGGCTTTCAACCTCGCTTTTTATATAATCAAGATAAATTTCATATGCAGCGCATAAAGCAGCTCCCTGCAATTCTTCCATCGTGGCGAAATTTGAAAAAACAGGCTGAGTCGAGCAACCGAGCGCTGAGGCAATGCTTCTTGCGTTAATTGCAGACGCGCCGCTCCTTCTGATTAGCGTAAGCGCGGTTTCTACTATGTCTTTTTTTGTGACTTTTATTTTCGGTGCCATACGAACCTCCAAATATATCAATCGTTATATATCAAGTGTTATTTTATCACAGTTCTATTTAAATGTCAAGAGGAAAAATTTATTTTACAAAAGAAAAAACCGACACAGTTTTTTACTGTCTCGGTTTCTCTGCTATATTCGTATCAAAATTACTTATTATAATTCTTTCCCAAGTTAAGAGCCTTCATATTAAGCTCCTTGAGCGCTGCCTTCTTAGGAGGCACGAGCTTCTCGACAACCTCTTCGGTTCCGTCAAAGGAAAGCTCGGGATGATTCTCCAAAAGGTGACCGACTATTATCATATTGGCGAGAGTTCCGATTCCCTCGTCCTTTGCCATCTGTGTTGCGGGAATATAGAACACCTCAACGTCATCTCGTTCAACCTTAACGTCTATAAGAGATGAATCAATATAAATCTGTCCTCCCTTAGCAACCGTGTCAACGTATTTCTGCAATGAGGGAGCGTTCATAGCGATAAGAACGTCAGGCGTTGTGATTATCGGTGAGCCTACGGGCGTGTCGGAAAGTATAACGTTACAGTTGGCTGTTCCGCCGCGCATCTCGGGACCGTATGAGGGAAGCCAGGACACCTGAATATCATCAAGAAGTCCTTTATATGCGAGAAATTTTCCGGAGAACAGAATACCCTGTCCGCCAAAGCCTGCGATAAGGATTTGAGTAGTTTTCATTATTTATTCTCCTCCCCTGCGCTTCTGTCTTTATAAACTCCTATCGGATAGTAAGGAAGCATATCGCTGTCTATCCATTCGAGAGCCTGTTCGGGCGTCATTCCCCAGTTAGTAGGACATGCGGAAACGACCTCTACGAGAGAAAATCCCTTTCCCGCTATCTGATTTTCAAAAGCCTTTTTAATCGCCTTCTTGGCGTTCTTAACGTTTTTAACGTTATTTACTGCTACACGGGCTATATATTCGGGGCCTTCAAGCGTTGCGAGCATTTCGCTGACACGAATCGGCCAGCCGCAGTGATTAACGTCACGGCCGTAGGGGGACGTCTGCGTTACCTGTCCGGGAAGGCTGGTGGGAGCCATCTGTCCACCGGTCATTCCGTAAATTGCGTTGTTTACAAAAATAACTGTGATGTTCTCATTTCTTGCAGCAGAATGAACGGTTTCAGCCATACCGATAGACGCCAGATCTCCGTCACCCTGATATGTAAACACAATGTTTTCTGGGCGGCAGCGCTTGATACCCGTAGCAACCGCGGGAGCTCTTCCGTGAGGAGCTTCTATCATATCGCAAGCAAAATAATCGTATGCCATAACCGCGCAGCCAACGGGAGCTACGCCTATAGCCTTTCCTTCTATTCCGAGCTCATCCATAACCTCAGCTACCAAACGGTGAATAATGCCGTGGGGACAGCCGGGGCAATAGTGGAAGGGAGCGTCTGTTAAAGATTTCGGTTTTTCAAATACTATTGCCATAAATCAATCCTCTCCTTTCTGCGCTTTACGGATCGATTCAAGCACCTCGTCGGGACTTGGAATCATACCGCCTGTGCGGTTGCAAAGCGAAACGGGCTTCGAGCAGTCTGTAGCGAGCTTTATATCCTCAATCATCTGACCCATATTAAGCTCTACCGAGATAAATGACTTAACACGGTCCTTGACCTTCTCGAAAGGAGCTTTCGGGAAAGGCCAAAGAGTAATAGGACGGATAAGGCCAACCTTAATGCCTTCGCTTCTTGCCGCGGCAACAGCGTTTTTAGCTACTCGCGAAGCTATACCAAAGGCAACGACACAGTACTCCGCGTCTTCCATTAGATACTCTTCCCAAAGGGGCTCGTTCTCTTCTACAAGCTTATATTTCTCATAACGCTCAAAGTTTTTCTTTTCAAGCTCGTCGGGCTTAAGATAAAGGGAGTTAACTATATTGTGAGGACGCTTGCACTCTGTTCCCGTAAGCGCCCAAGGCTTTTCGTAGGTCTTAAGCTCGCTTTCCTCAAAGGTGATGGGCTCCATCATCTGTCCGATTGTTCCGTCGGCAAGAATCATTGACGTCATGCGATACTTATCCGCAAGGTCAAAGCCCTTTATAGTCAAGCTTGCCATCTCCTGAACCGAAGCCGGAGCCAATACTATCATTCTGTAATCGCCGTGACCTCCGCCCTTCGTAGCCTGGAAATAATCCGACTGAGAAGGCTGTATGCCGCCAAGACCGGGACCGCCGCGCTGAACGTTTACAACAAGTGCGGGAACGTCCGAGCCCGCTATGTAGCTGAGTCCTTCTGTTTTAAGCGAGATTCCGGGGCTTGACGACGACGTCATAACACGCATACCTGCGGCAGATGCGCCGTAAACCATGTTTATTGATGCAATTTCACTTTCTGCCTGGAGGAACACGCCTCCTATTTTGGGCATTTTCTTTGCCATATAAGCGGCAATCTCCGTTTGGGGTGTAATAGGATAACCGAAATAGTGACGGCAACCCGCGCGAATAGCAGCTTCGGCAATAGCCTCGTTGCCTTTCATTAAAATTCTTTCTGCCATAATAGTCTCCTTATTTCTCTACTGTGATTATACAATCGGGGCACATAGTAGCGCAAAAAGCGCAAGCGATACATTTTTCGGGCTCCTTCATAAACGCGGGAGAATAGCCCTTTTTGTTAAGCTTATCATCCGCAATTGCGAGGCATCCTTTGGGGCATGCTGTAACGCACAGTCCGCAGCCCTTACACAAATCCGTGTTAAAAGTTACTTTTTTCATATATTCCTCCTTGTTCTGAGGCCTGCTGAACTTCGGCCGTAAGCTTTTAGCTTATCAGTCGGGCAGGTCGAAATATTTTTTCTGTAGTTTAAGAGGCATAATCGGAATATCCGATATCTGCCGTGCTACCGACTCCACCGCGGTATGCATCCACAAAGGAAGATTTGTAACGCGACAAAGTTCCTTTGTAAGCTCTAAAGAATCGATAAAATTTTGCCTTATCGTTTGCGCGCCAAGGTTCGAGTTATTAACAATGCAGTTAAACCTGATGCCTGCGGCAATCTCAATCTCCCTCATAATTTCCACCGCGTCCGCGACGGTTGAGGTAAGAGGTCGGAAGAAATTAACAACGAACGCCATGCGGTAATTGTTTTCTTCTTTTATTGCTCCCGAAAATCTTCCGAGAGCGTAAGCGCCTCTGTCATCTCCGCCGATATCCATAACACCGTAGATTGATTTATCCTGAACCAATCTGTAGCTCTCCGCAGGCAGAGCCGGGAGGTCAACGTTGCTGTTAGCGTACTGAGGCGATATAAGATGGATACCGTGCGCTAAAAGCTCCTCTTCGCTGTCCTTCGTTCTGAAATAGGGATTGACGATATCGAGGTCGGCAATGCAAACCTTTTTTCCTTCTTTTGCGAGACGCAAGGCGTAATTTACGGCTATATTCGTCTTTCCGCTTCCGTAATGCCCCGCAAAAATTGTTAAACGCTTATCCATAAACCTTATTCTCTTGCTTCTTACAGTAATTTTCTTATAATCTTACCGCTCGTCGTCTTAGGCAGACTTTCGCGGAACTCAACGATTCTCGGATATTTGTAAGGAGCGGTACGGGATTTGACGTAATTCTGAATCTCTTTTTTAAGCTCGTCCGTCGGCTTTGTGCCGTTAACAAGCACAATGCTTGCCTTAACCACCTGACCTCTTATTTCATCGGGGGCTGCAGAAACTCCGCATTCCAGAACATACGGAAGCTCCATAATTACGTTCTCAATCTCAAAGGGTCCTATGCGGTATCCCGAAGATTTGATAACGTCATCAGCGCGTCCGACGTACCAGAGGAATCCGTCCTCGTCACGCCAGGCAAGGTCACCCGTGTGATAAAATCCGTCGCGCCAGGTTTCCTTGGTTATCTCATCGTTTCCGTCATATGCGTAAGCAAGACCGCAAGGAAGTCCGTTCGATATATTTATACAAATTTCGCCGTTTTCGCCAAGCTCGACCTCTTCTCCCTCGGGATTAAGCAGGTGAATGTCGTAAAGAGGCACCGGCTTACCCATTGAGCCTATCTTATGGCTGCCGCCCGCAAGGTTGCCGACGATGAGAGTGCTTTCAGACTGACCGAATCCCTCCATAATCTTGAGCCCCGTATGCTTTTCGAACTGACGGAACACCTCGGGGTTAAGAGCTTCTCCCGCAGTCGACGCATGCTCTATGCTGGAAAGGTCAAATCTGCCAAGGTCCTGCTTAATAAGCATTCTGTACATAGTGGGTGGAGCGCAAAACGTCGTTATTTTGTGCTTTGCGAAAAGAGGCAAAATCTTTTCGGGGTCAAATCTGTCAAAGTCGTATACGAAAACTGCCGCCTCGCAAAGCCACTGACCGTAAAGCTTACCCCACATCGCCTTGGCCCATCCCGTATCCGAAATGGTAAGGTGAAGTCCTTCGGGATCGACCTGATGCCAATATTTTGCGGTAATAAAATGACCTAAGGGATATTTATAGTTATGAGCCGCAATCTTGGGATAACCCGAAGTTCCCGACGTGAAGAACATCAGCATCGGGTCGCTGCCGCAAGGCGCATCCTCCGAGCGCGCGTAATGACTGCTGTAAATACTGTATTCCTCATCAAAATTGCGCCATCCGTCCCTGCTTCCGCCTACGAGAATCTTGTGCTCAAGGCAGGGGCATTTTTCCGCAGCCTTCTCCACCGCGTTTGCAACCTCTCCGTCCGCGGTGCAAAGAATAGCCTTAACGTTACCCGCGGTAAAGCGATAGGAAAAATCCTTTTCAAGAAGCTGATTAGGCGCGGGAATCGCAATAGCTCCGAGTTTATGTAATCCGAGAACAGCGAACCAGAACTGATAATGGCGCTTAAGCACCAGCATCACGCGCTCGCCTCTCTTAATTCCGATAGATTTAAAGTAGTTTGCCGCCCTCGCGGACTCCTTTTTCATATCCTCAAACGTAAAGCGTCTTTCTGTGCCGTCCTCGCTGATATAGAGCATCGCAAGCTTGTTCGGCTTGCGTCTGCCAAGCGAGTCGACAACGTCAAAGGCAAAGTTAAACGATTCCTCGTTTTTGAAATCGATTTTGGTGAGCGTGCCGTTTTCTTCGGTTGGGATTATAAAGTCGTGATAAATACGGCGCTGATTGTCTTCCTCGCGGCGCTTGGTAGCGACCGAGACCTCAGCCTCCTGCTCTCCCTCTCTTGCCGCCTGATTGCGAAGCACGATAGCGTAAAACGCGCAATCCTCGCCGTTTGCCGCAATCATACCGTGAGGCGTGCCGGAGTCATAATAAATACAGTCGCCCGGGTTAAGAATCTCGGTGTGGTCGCCAATCTTTATCTTCATCTGACCGCGGATAACGATATCGCACTCCTGTCCCTCGTGCGTTACAAGCTCTATCTCCTCTTTTCCGCTCTTATAATTAAGCTCCATATAAAGCGGAAGCGCAATACGGTTGCGGAATCCGGAGGCAAGGTTAAAGCCGACCATATTGTGAGCCTCTTCTATTCTCTGCCCCTCTCCTCTTCGCGTAAGAGCGTATGAGCGAAGCTTCGGGCTTTTACCCTCGAGAATATCGCCCATATCAACGCCGAAGCTCAGAGTACAGTGATAGAGAAAAGCAATGCTCAAATTGCGGTTACCCGCCTCGCATTCCAGGTATTCCTCAACCGACAGTCCCGTTCGGGCAGCCATATCCTCAACCGACAGTCCCGTTATAATTCGAAGCTCTTTTATACGGTTCGCTATCTGTTTTATTTTATGTTCCATATCATTCAAATTTTGTTCCACATTGCACCTCGTTCTGATAAAAACGCATTTTATAAAATATATTATACTAAATTTTATATATATTTGTCAATATTATTTGAGTCAAATTTTAGTTTTTTTTGCTCTTTCTTTTGTGCAATATGATAAAGAGCCGAATAAACGTCGATACGTATTCCTGAAATAACAAAAGCAGCTTTTCTCTCATATGAGTCCGAAAAACTGCTTTGGGTTTTATTAAGTTTAAACGGATGAAGCCGTCGGAAAATTACTCTATTTTTAAAAATCTTTTTATATTTCCCGAAAGAATCATTTCCCTCTCTTTTTCACTCAGAGGTATTTTATTGAACCGCTCAAGCTCCCCGACCGAATCCCACATAGGAAAGTCTGTTGCGAAAAAGAACCTGTCAGCCCCGAGCATATCTATTATTTCCTTAGCTCTTTCCGCGCTTATGAACGGCAATGACGAGCAGGTGTCAAAATATACGTTCGTAAGTCCCTTGAAAAGCTCGGCGGAGTCCCAGCAGCGATATCCGCCGAAATGCGCGGCAATAAATTCGTTTTTCGGATATTTTTTCGCGATATTTATAAGTCTTTTCGGATTTGAAAAATCGTATCTGTTATCACCGATATGAAAGAGTATCGGCAATTTTTCTGCCGCCGCCCTGTAAAACTTCTCAGCGCACCCGTCGTCTATATTGAATTTCTGGAAGTCGGGATGAAGCTTAATTCCTTTGAGACCGTTTTGAAGCGCCCACTCGACCTCAGCGCAAACCTCCTCCTCTGTCAAATCCTGATGCAGAGTAATAAATCCTATGAACTCGGAATGAGCCTCCACCTCGCGCTTGATAAATTCGTTTATGGAGCGCACCTGATGCGCCGTTGTGGCAACCGAGTGAACCACGTATCTTCCGATGCCCGCTCTTCTGCCGTCCTCAATCAGACGCTCCGACGTTCCCGCGGGCATCTCCATTTTTATATCGTAAAACACGCCTATGGTATCCGTCGCCTTTTGCGCTATCTTTTCCGGATATATATGAGCGTGCGAGTTGATTATTTCCATTGTACTTCTCCTTTGTAACTACCGACCGACAGAGTATCACTCCGAATCCTTCTTGATATTTCCTTTTTTAACGTTTTTCTCAATCAGTCCTTTTGAATATTCCCAAATATATTCAGAGCCGAGCTTACTTGTTTTCTGTCTGCCTGTAACCTGAGTTTCGTTCACGCCGTGCCTTTTCCAATCCTCTCCGTTATTGATATCGTTTAAGAGCAACGGCTGAAAATTATCCATAACCTTGACGAATCTCGCCTCAGCGGATTCTCCTTTCTCAAATTCCTCAAAAAGCGCCCTGAGATGCTCATTCTGGTCACACGGGAGCATACCAAAAATCCTGTCAGCCGCAAGCCGTTCCCTCTCCTTTTGAGTTTCGAGTCCTTTCGTATCGTAGGCATAGGTATCTCCAGCGTCTATTTCAACGACGTCGTGAATTATAGCCATCATCATCGCCTTAGCAACGTCAAATTCTTCGTTTGCGTATTCTTTCAAAAGATAAATCATCAGCGCCATATGCCAGGCGTGCTCCGCGTCGTTTTCGCGTCTTGAGTATCCGCTTATATGAGTCTGTCTGAAAATATTCTTTTCTTTATCGGCCTCGAGAATGAAATCGAGCTGTTTTTTAAATCTTTCGCTGTCCATATCCGAAAAACCTCAATTTCTTCTATCGGTCAAATATATAGCCAAATCCCGCAAAAATTCACTGTTTTCATACTTTGATATTGCGCATACGGCATCCCGTGTCAATTCTTTCGCGTATTTTATAGCCTCATCAACCGTGTAGAAGCTAAGATAGGTTCTCTTCTTTTCCTTCTCATCAGCGCCGGGATTTTTCCCGAGCTCCTCAGCACTTCCGATAACGTCAAGAACGTCATCAACTATCTGAAAAGCGAGTCCTATATTTTCAGCGTATAAATTCACGTCTTTTATTCTTTCGTCATCAAGCGAAACTCCCGCCGCAAGACATCCGAGAAGCGCCGACGCCTTTATAAGCGCTCCCGTTTTGTACGCGTCCATCTTTTTAAGAGACCCAAGCCCGAGAGGCGAGGTTTCGCCCATAACGTCTATAAATTCGCCTCCGACAAGGCCGTGCGTACCCGTGCAGTCTGAGAGAACCTTTATCGCTTGGAGATTAAACTCCGCGAGAACGCGCTCGTTTTTGGCTATTACCCCGAAAGCGTCCATAAGAAGTCCGTCACCCGCAAGCAGAGCGGTGGATTCACCGAAAACGACGTGATTCGTCGGTCTTCCCCTTCTTAATTCATCATCGTCTATGCATGGCAAATCATCATGAATAAGTGATGCCGTGTGGACCATTTCAAGCGCGCACCCGTAAGGCAAAGCCGCCTCGTCACTTCCGCCGAACAGACGGCAGAACGCAAGCGCTATAATCGGGCGGATTCTCTTTCCGCCCGCCATAAGGCTGTACTCCATAGCCTCGATTATTTTAAGAAGCTCCTCATCGCAATTATCGGAATAGATTTTTTTAAGCGAAGAATTGACAAGCTCCGCGTCATTTTTCATTTGCTGAATCAGTTGAGTGTTCATATAAATCTCCATTCTGCTATGCCAATCAAGGCACGAATCTCGGTGTAACAAACATAAATTACAGAATTATTATAGCATAATAAATCAAAAAGTTCAACATTATATTTTAAAGAGTGAGCTCAGTCATACATCACAGAAAGGTTTTATAATCTTTGTAATTTTTCTTCAAAAGCTCAGGTGTATCAAGCCCATAAGGACATTTTGCCTTGCACTTGCCGCAATTTATGCAGTCCTCAATCTTCTTCATTTTCGCCTGTGACTCTGCTGTTAGGCTCATTGCCGTAGGCGCGCGCCTCAGCATCAGCGACATTCTCGCGCAGCTGTGAATCTCTATTCCCGCAGGACAGGGCATACAGTATCCGCACCCGCGGCAGAATTCACCCGAAAGTTCGGCTCTTTCCTTTTCTATGTAGGCGCGGAATTCGTCTGTCATTTTCGGGGGGGCATCGTTATATGAAATGAATTCATCAAGCTCACATTCGCGCTGGATTCCCCATATAGGAGCGACGGGATAATCGGCAAGGAACGCATATGCAATGTCTGATCGAGTTATAAGTCCGCCTGCAAGAGCTTTCATACATATAAATCCAACGTCATTTTCCTCGCACAGTTTCACAAGCGCTTCTTCCTTCTCGCTCGCGAGATAAGAAAAAGGAAATTGAAGGGTTTCGTAAAGTCCAGACCTGACGGCCTCCTCCGCGACCGACAGCCTGTGATTTGTTATTCCTATATGGCGGATTAGTCCCTGCTCTTTTGCCTCAAGCATTGCCTCGTAAAGTCCCGTTCCGTCGTTTGGCTTCGGACAGAACGGCGGATTGTGAAACTGATATATATCTATGTAATCGGTTTTGAGAAGCGAAAGACTCGTCTTCAGCTCCCGCCAAAATCCGTCTACCTCTGTTCTCATCGTTTTCGTAGAAATAATTATCTTATCTCTTACGTCGGAAAGGGCTTTTCCAATCTTCTCCTCGCTGTCGGTATAAAACCTTGCGGTGTCAAAATAATTTATTCCGCCCCCGTAAGCCTTTCTCAAAATTTTGCAGGCGTCTTCTTCTCCGACTCTTTGTATCGGAAGCGCTCCAAATCCGTTTTTATTTACGACTATTCCGGTTCTTCCAAGACGTACCGTTTTCATAAAATTTCTCCTATTTCTCAGCTGACCGCGTTAAGCTTATATAACTGCATTTTATCACATACTTTGCGATTTGTCAATTATGTTTCAAACAAAACCTGACAGGAGTCGTTCTTTTATTTATTTTATCTATTGACATAAGCTATAAATTATGATATAATATATCGAATAATTTAAGAAAGGCTGTTATGATATGAAAACTGTTTTCAGAAACGCAATGATATATGAAAATGGCAAAATTAAAAAGCAGCATATGCTTTTCGACGGCACTTCTATTTCCGTTTTCAAGGGTGAAGCATTTCCTTTTGACGCTAAAGTTATTGATAATACCGTAATTCTTCCCGGTTTTTGTGATGTACACGTACATTTCAGAGAGCCGGGTTTTTCATATAAGGAAACTATGAAAAGCGGTTCCCTGTCAGCTGCGCGGGGAGGATATACGGCTGTTATGACAATGCCGAATCTTAAGCCGGCTCCCGATTCAAAGGAAAATCTTGAAATTCAGCTTGACGCTATCAAAAATGACGCCGTAATTCCCGTCTACCCATACGGCACGATTACCGTCGGTGAGGCGGGCGAGACTCTTTCGGATATGGAAGGAATAAGCCCCGACGTTATAGGCTTTTCGGATGACGGGCGCGGAGTTCAAAATCCCGAAATGATGGAAGAGGCAATGCGAAGAGCGAAGAGCCTCAATAAAATAATAGCCGCGCACTGCGAGGACAATTCCCTTCTTTTCGGAGGATATATTCACGACGGTGAGTATGCAAGGGCGCATGGCCACCGAGGAATATCTTCCGAGAGCGAATACGCGCAGATAATCCGCGATATCGAGCTTGTCAAAAAGACCGGCTGCAAATATCACGTTTGCCACGTCTCAGCTAAGGAATCTGTCGAAGCTATAAGGCAAGCGAAGGCTGACGGAGTAGACATAACCTGCGAAACGGGTCCGCACTATCTTACCCTTGACGACTCACATCTTCTGGAAGACGGAAGATTTAAAATGAATCCTCCGATAAGGTCAAAAGAAGATAAAGAAGCCTTGATACGCGGTTTGCTTGACGGCACGGTTGATATGATTGCGACAGACCACGCTCCGCATTCCCATGAAGAAAAATCAAAGGGCCTTGAAGGAAGCCTTATGGGCGTTGTCGGACTTGAAACGGCGTTTGCCGTGCTTTATACGAAGCTCGTTATGACGGGCATTATAAGTCTTGAAAAGCTTGTCGATGTAATGTCGGTGTCTCCGAGGAAAAGATTCGGTGTTACATCTGACCCCGGATTTACCGTGTTCGACGTCGGAAGCGAATATGAAATCGACCCGAGCGAATTCGCCTCTATGGGCAGAGCGACGCCTTTCCAAAACATGAAGGTGTTTGGCAAATGTCTTCTAACCGTATACGGCGCAAAAGCGGTATTTGCTGATAAAAAAATAATTAATTAATATATTCTCACCGAAACGAAAGGAAAAGAAAATGGCAAAGAGAACAGACATTAAACGAGTTATGATAATAGGCTCAGGTCCTATTATAATCGGTCAGGCTGCCGAGTTTGACTACGCCGGCACGCAAGCCTGCCTTGCTCTTAAGGAAGAGGGATACGAGGTAATTCTCGTCAACTCCAACCCCGCGACTATTATGACGGATACCACCGTAGCGGACAAGGTTTATATGGAGCCCCTCACACTTGAATACATCGCGAAAATCATAAGATACGAGCGCCCCGACGCCATAGTCCCCGGCATTGGCGGACAGACTGGTCTTAATATGGCTATGCTCCTCGAAAAGAAGGGCATTCTCAAGGAAAACGGAGTCGAGCTTCTCGGAACTTCAAGCGTGAGCATTGAACGCGCTGAGGACAGAGAGCTTTTCAAGGAGCTTTGCGAGTCAATCGGCGAGCCCGTAATTCCCTCGGATATAGCCAATACTCTTGACGAGGCTGTCGCGGCAGCTAAAAAAATCGGATATCCCGTCGTTCTTCGCCCTGCGTTCACTCTCGGCGGAACAGGCGGAGGATTCGCGTATAACGAGGATGAACTCAGAAATCTCGCCGTAGGCGCTCTTACCGCGTCCCCCGTTCATCAGGTTCTTGTTGAAAAGAGCGTAAAGGGATATAAAGAAATAGAATTTGAGGTAATGCGCGACGGAGATGATAACGCCATCACTATCTGCGGTATGGAAAATATTGACCCCGTCGGTGTTCATACGGGTGACAGTATAGTCGTCGCTCCTATAATGACCCTTAACGACCATGACCTCAAGATGCTTAACGACAGCGCTATAAAGCTTATCCGCGAGCTTAAAATAGAGGGCGGATGCAACGTTCAGTTCGCTCTCAATCCCGACTCATCTGAATATTATCTCATTGAGGTTAATCCGAGAGTTTCAAGAAGCTCGGCTCTTGCCTCCAAGGCGAGCGGCTATCCTATAGCAAGAGTTACAGCGAAAATTGCAGTCGGAATGACACTTGACGAAATTGAGGTTGCTGGAACAAAGGCGTCATTTGAGCCCTCCCTTGACTACGTAGTTGCAAAATTCCCCCGCTTCCCGTTTGATAAGTTCACCTCCGTTCCGAACAAGCTCGGCACTCAGATGAAGGCGACGGGCGAATGTATGAGTATCGGCTCTAACCTTGAGGAGTGCTTGCTCAAATCCGTTCGCTCACTCGAGATTGGCGTGTATCATTTCTCTATGGCTAAGTTTGAGAACATGGCCGAAGATAAGATGCTCGAATACATCAATGAATTCCATGACGATAACATTTTCGCTATCACGGAATTGATGCGCAAGGGTCATACCGTGAAAGAGCTTCACGAGATTACGAAAATTACGTCATTCTTCCTTGAATCCATTCAAAAGATAGTTAATATGGAAAAGGCTCTCACAAAGAAAAAGGGTGACAAAAAGCTCCTTGGCGAAGCAAAGATTATGGGCTTCTCCGACAAAATAATAGCAAAGCTTTGGGGATGCACCGAGCTTGACGTTGCAAACGCGCGCAAAAAGGCAGGAATAATTCCCGCTTACCGCATGGTTGACACAGCGCACGTCGGAGCTTACATTCCCTACTTCTATTCCTCGTACACAGGGGAGAATCAGTCAAAGCTTACGAACAGAAAAAAGGTCGTTGTTCTCGGAGCGGGACCTATAAGAATCGGTCAGGGCGTTGAATTCGACTATTCCACCGTTCACGCGGTTAACACCATTCGCCGCCTCGGATACGAATCCATAATAATCAACAACAACCCCGAGACCGTTTCACCCGACTACACCACGGCGGACAAGCTCTATTTCGAGCCGCTTACGGTTGAAGACGTTATGAGCGTTATCGAATTTGAAAAGCCTATCGGAGTTATAGCGTCACTTGGCGGACAGACCGCTATAAACCTTGCCGCTCCTCTTGCCGAGCGCGGTGTGAAAATCATCGGAACAGACTGCGACGCAATAGAAAGAGCCGAAAACCGCGACGCGTTTGAAAAGATACTTGAGGAGCTGAAAATTCCTCAGCCCAAGGGTCAGGCGGTAACAAAAATAGAAGACGGCGTCAAGGTTGCGAAGGAAGTCGGATATCCCGTTCTCGTGCGTCCGAGCTTCGTTCTCGGCGGAAGAGCTATGCAGCTTGTCGGAAACGAGGAGCAGCTTCGCCACTATCTGCGCACAGCCGTTGAAATTGACGAGGACAAGCCGGTTCTCGTTGACCATTACATTCAGGGTAAAGAGGTTGAGGTTGACGCGATATGCGACGGACACGACGTTTTCGTTGCGGGTATAATGGAGCTTGTTGAGCGCACCGGTATTCACTCGGGTGACTCTATAAGCGTATATCCCTCATTCTCAATATCCAATAAGGTGAAAGGCAAAATTCTCACCTACACAAAGCAACTCGGTCTCGGAATCGGAATTATCGGCCTTTTCAACATTCAGTTTATAGTCGACGAAAAGGACGACGTATATATCATAGAGGTTAACCCCCGTTCCTCAAGAACCGTTCCCTTCCTTTCTAAATCTACGGGATACTCTCTTGCGGATATCGCAACCGAGGTTATTATGGGAGCAACCCTTAAAGAGCTTGGAATATTCGATATATACCCCGAAGAGAAAAAGCGCTGGTACTGCAAGGTTCCCGTATTCTCATTCAAGAAGATAAACGGAATCGACGCATACCTTTCTCCCGAAATGAAATCCACCGGTGAGGCTATAGGCTACGACGACGACCTTAATCGCGCGTTCTACAAAGCGCTTCAGGCATCGGGAATGAATATTCAGAACTACGGAACGGTTTTCGTTACCATAGCCGACGCGGATAAGGAAGAGGCTCTTCCGCTTATCAGAAGATTCTACAATCTCGGATTCAACATTGAAGCGACTCGCGGAACTGCAATGTTCTTAAAGGAGCACGGAATTAAAACGAGAATTAAGGAAAAAATCAGCTCCGGCTCGCTTGATATTGCAGACTCGTTGAGAGCAGGTCACGTTGCTTACGTAATCAACACGAGCGACCTCTCCTCTACCGACCAGCAGAAGGACGGACACGAGATACGCACGATTGCAACCGAAACAGGAACCACGATGTTTACGTCGCTTGACACGGTCAAGGTGCTTCTCGACGTGCTTGAGGACATCACAATAACGATATCTACTATAGACAGCTGATATGAAAACAGGAATATTTGAACTTATATCTAACAAAAAAATAGCAAAGAACACTTACGAATGGGTTCTTTCGGGAGATACGTCAGACATATCCGCTCCCGGTCAGTTCGTTAACATACAGCTTGACGGATTTTATTTAAGACGCCCTATATCCGTGTGCGACTGTGTGAGCGGTAAGCTGACGCTTATATTCAAAGCCGTAGGCGCGGGAACCGAGAAAATGGCAAAGATGCTCCTCGGTGAGAAGCTTGACATTCTCATCGGCCTCGGTAACGGCTACGACCTTCGCGAAGCGGGAAACGCGCCTCTGCTTATCGGAGGCGGCGCGGGTGTTCCCCCCATGTTTATGCTTGCGAAGGAGCTTATCTCCCTCGGCAAAAAGGTCACGGTTATACTCGGCTTCGGCTCAAAGGACGAGGTTTTCTACAAAGAAGAATTTGAAAAAATCGGCGCTTCGGTCATAGTTGCGACAGCCGACGGTACGGAGGGTGTGCGCGGATTTGTTACCGATGCAATGAACGGTATTGAATATACGTATTTTTACACCTGCGGTCCCGAGCCTATGCTTAAAGCTGTATACGATAAATCCGAAACCTCGGGTCAATTCAGCTTTGAAGAAAGAATGGGATGCGGCTTCGGCGCATGTATGGGCTGCTCCTGCAAGACGAAATACGGAAACAAGAGAATCTGCCGTGACGGCCCCGTTCTCGTAAAGGAGGAAATAATATGGTAAACTTAAAAACCGACCTTTGCGGAATAACTCTCGATAATCCTATAATTCCCGCAAGCGGAACGTATGGGTTTGGCTATGAATTTGCAGAGCTTTACGACATAAACATTCTCGGCACGCTCTCTTTCAAGGGAACGACGCTTGACGCGAGATTTGGAAATCCCACCCCGAGAATTGCGGAATGCCCTTCGGGAATGCTGAACGCCGTAGGACTTCAAAACCCCGGTGTCGACGCGGTAATATCACACGAGCTTCCAAAGCTTCGCGAGGTGTTCCACAAGCCCGTTATGGCAAACGTTTCGGGTTTTTCCGAGCGTGAATACGTAGAAACGGTCGAAAAACTTGACACGCAGTCGGATATCGGCTGGTTTGAGGTCAACATATCCTGCCCGAACGTGCACGGGGGCGGAATGAGCTTCGGAACGTCACCCGAGGCTGCTGGAGAGATTACCCGCGCTGTAAGAAAAGTTACAAAGAAGCCTCTTATAATCAAGCTTTCGCCTAACGTCACGGATATCGTTTCGATAGCGAAGGCGTGTGAAGCAAACGGCGCTGACGGAATAAGTCTTATCAACACCCTTCTCGGAATGAGAATTGACTTAAAAAAGCGCGCACCGATAATTGCTAACAAAACGGGCGGTTATTCGGGTCCCGCTATATTGCCGGTTGCCGTCAGAATGGTTTGCCAGGTTTACGACGCGGTTAAAATTCCGATTGTCGGTATGGGCGGTGTAAGCTCTGCCGAGGACGTTATTGAATTTATGATGGCGGGAGCTACTGCCGTTGAGGTGGGCGCCGCAAACCTTGTTAACCCCTATGCGTGCCGCGATATTATAAACGATTTGCCCGCGGTTATGGAAAAATACAGAATTGAAAGCCTTGCCGATATTATCGGCGCGGCTCACAAATAATAAAAAGTGAGGATTTAAAATGGGAAAGGACGTTATCATTGCCTGCGACTTCGCAAGCGCGGAAGACACTTTTAAATTTCTTGATAAATTCGAGGGTAAAAAGCCCTTTGTTAAAATCGGTATGGAGTTATACTATGCCGAAGGTCCTTCTATAGTTAAGGAGATAAAGAAAAGAGGTCATAAAATATTCCTTGACCTCAAGCTTCATGATATTCCGAACACCGTAAAAAAATCAATGGCTGTGCTTTCACGCCTTGACGTTGATATGACCAACCTTCACGCAAGCGGAACTATTCCTATGATGGAGGCGGCAATCGAGGGACTTACAAGACCCGACGGAACACGACCCCTGCTTATCGCGGTTACACAGCTTACATCAACCGATGAAGAAACAATGAAGCGCGACCTTCTTATAAACGAGCCCATCGCAGACGTTGTTATGCATTACGCTAATAACGCGAAGCTTGCGGGACTTGACGGTGTCGTTTGCTCCCCACTTGAAGCAGGTAAGGTTCATGACAGATGCGGCAAGGATTTTGTAACCGTTACACCCGGCGTAAGATTTGCTGACGGAGATAAGGGTGACCAAAAGAGAGTTATGACCCCTGCCGAAGCAAAACGCATAGGCTCGGATTACATCGTTGTCAGAAGACCTATTACGGCGGCGGAAGACCCGGTTGCAGCTTACGAGCGCTGCATTAATGAATTTGTAGGTTAAAGGAGAGTTGAAATGGAAAGCTATAAGAGAGAATTTATAAAATTTCTTGAGGGCGCGGGAGTTCTTAAGTTTGGAGATTTCACAGCAAAAAGCGGAAGAAAAATTCCGTACTTTATTAACGCGGGCGATATAAAAACAGGCGAGCAGATTTCAAAGCTCGGAGAGTTTTACGCAAAAGCGTATCTTGAAAAGGTTGGAAACAAAAAAGCAGTGCTCTACGGTCCCGCATACAAAGGAATTTCAATTGCCGTTTCATCGGCTGTTGCTCTTGCTAAATCCGGACTCGACCTTCCCTTCTTCTTTAACAGAAAGGAAGCGAAGGACCACGGCGAAGGCGGTGTTTTCGTAGGATACGTACCAAAGGAAAATGAGAATATAGTTATCGTTGAGGACGTAATTACCGCGGGAACTGCCATTCGCGAAAGCATGGAGATACTTTCATCCCTTAAGGGCGCGAAGGCAATAGCAACCTTCGTTATGGTTGACAGAAAAGAAAAGGGTAAAACCGAAAAGTCCGCAATGGCAGAGGTTGGCGAGGAATTCGGATTCCCCGTTTACTCGGTAGTTGACGTTTACGACATTATCGAATATCTTGAAGAGGACGAAGCTAACCGCGAAAACGTTGAGCGCATAAAGAAATATCTCGAAGTAAACGGCGCTAAGGCTTAAGGAGATAAATATGAGACATCTCATAGATATTCTTGATTTTTCGGTTGAAGAGCTTGACAAGCTCTGCGCAACGGCAAACGATATTATAGCTCACCCCGAAATGTATTCCGAATCCTGCAAGGGCAAAATCCTCGGAACGCTTTTCTTCGAGCCATCTACAAGAACGAGACTCAGCTTCGTTTCGGCTATGATGAGCCTTGGCGGAAACGTTCTCGGATTTTCAAACTCCGGCTCATCGTCGGTTTCAAAGGGAGAAACTCTTTCAGATACGATTCGCATGGTTGCGTCATACACCGATATAATCGCGATGCGCCACCCGAAAGAGGGAGCGCCTATCGTTGCCTCATCCGTTTCCAAAGTGCCGATTATAAACGCGGGAGACGGCGGTCATTTTCACCCTACTCAGACTCTTACAGACCTTCTGACAATACAGCGTAAAAAAGGAAGATTTAACGATCTTACAATAGGCGTATGCGGTGATCTTAAATACGGAAGAACCGTTCACTCGCTTATTGCGGCTATGTCAAGATATAATAACGTAAAATTTGTTCTTATATCTCCCGAAGAGCTTAAACTGCCCGACTACGTTAAAACAGAATTTCTCGGTGAGGGAAAATCCGAATTCACCGAAACGGTTGACCTTGAAAAAGCGATACCCGAGCTTGATATTCTCTATATGACGAGAATACAGCAGGAAAGATTTTCCGACAAGGACGAATACGAAAGACTCAAGGACTCATACGTTCTTGACGCGGCAAAGCTTAAGTTCGCGAAGCCCGACCTTTCGATAATGCATCCCCTGCCCCGTGTTAACGAAATCGCGATAGATGTCGATGACGACCCAAGAGCTTCGTATTTTGAGCAGGCGGAGAACGGCAGATATATAAGAATGGCGCTTATTCTTAAATTGCTCAAGGAAAAGAACACCGAAGGCGGAAAGCCGGTCGGTGAAGAGAATCCCTCTCTCATTTGTAAAAATCCTCTGTGCATTACGAAAACAGAGCGCGGCATTAAGCGGCTCTATAAAGGCGATTCCTGCATATACTGCGACCAGAAAGCAAAACGTATATAAATTTCAAAATACCGCTTTCAATTTGAAGGCGGTATTCGTTTTTAAACTCCTACAGTTTAATTACTGATGAATTGCTGTAACTACCATAGCGACGCATGATAATAAACTAATAGCGAAAAAAATCCACGTAAACGGTGTAAGAAGTAGCACAAGACTTTTTACATCTTATATTTATATTATAACTTGTGTATAATATATTTGTCAATACTAAATTAAGGATTACAATTATGGAAAATTACGGAACAATAAAAATAAAGCTTAACGAGCTCATTCAGCAATCGGGTATAAGCAAAAATAAGTTAGGACATAAAGCAGAAATGCAACGCACCCAACTTAATAATTATTGCAATAACAATATTTCAAGACTTGATACAGATGTTCTTGCCAGAATTTGTACCGTTTTGAATTGTGAAATTGGAGACCTTCTCGAATTCATTCCACCCAATCAGTCTGAAAACAAATAGCGCCTGCGTTTTTTGCAGGCGCTATTTGTTTTCAGGTTTTATTTTTTTTAGACGAATCAGCATTTCTTTTGTTTTTCGCCTTGATTTCGTTTGCTGAATTTATGTATAAGTTTATAACGTTTTCAAGCGTTTCTCTCAGCGCGACTCTTAGCTTTTGAGGCATTGTTCTTGATTTTCTGTAAAGGTGCAATAGGTGAAGCTCCTCTTCGGAAAGCTCTGACGTGTCATTTCGAAGAGGCATATCAAGAAGCTCTCCGACGTTAACGCGAAATTCCTCCGACAGCCTCGGAAGCATTCGCATATATGAGGAAGAGCGTCCGCGCCTCCAGTTGTTGACGGTTTTCTCCGAAAGTCCCATAACTCGCTCAAAGGCGGCGTCGCTTTCGAACTCCGAATCAATGAGGGAGAGTATTCTTTCCCTCACTCTTTCTGCGTTTTCCTTATTCACGCTTTCCCCTCCTTTTTATTAGACGGCGAGGACTTCGGTTTTCTTGACACGGGGCGCTTCTTCTTATCAGTGCTGAATCCGAATCTTCCGACTTTCTTTCCGAGCGCGTAATACTCACCGTGCGAATAAGCGATAAGCTTCGCTTTGTCAAAGCATATTTTTCCGTTCGCGTCTATTATACCCTCATCGCAGGAAACGTTGACTATGTCAGCCATAAATATATCGTGCGTTCCGCTCTCGATAATATCAAAAACCTTGCATTCAAGCGCTATCGGAGCTTCCTTAATTGTCGGAGCTTCAACAGCTTGACTCTTTATTTTCGTAAGATTGCATTTTTTGAATTTATCAACCTTAGCGCCGGTATATATTCCTACGTAATCGGTTGTCCATGCGAGAGCTTCATTTGTAAGATTAATTACAAACTCGCGTTTCTCGGTAAGTATTTTATGCGAGTATCTGCTTGGACGCACTGAAATATATGTTCTTGGCGGGTCTGATGAAAGTATTCCCGTCCATGCGACCGTCAATATATTACTCTCCACCATATCTCCGACGCTCACCATCACAGCGGGAAGCGGTGCTTCAAGAGTTCCCGCCTTAAAGTTCTGTCTTGCCATTGCCTTCTCCTCCTTTTTTATCATCAGGATGCTTTAACATACCGAGCCAAAGCCGCGAAAGAATCGAATCGGGTAATATTTTAAACAATACGTGCTGCATTTTCGTGTACCAATTGGTTACGCACATCGTTTTTCCCTTGACCATCGCGCGAATGCACTTTCCGACGACCTTCTCTTTTTTTAGCAAGGGCTTTGTCGATTTCGGCATAGTTACAGAGCTGTCCGCGGCAATATCGAGAAAGTCCGTCTCTACCCAGCCGGGGCAGAAGC
This sequence comes from Eubacteriales bacterium, assembly GCA_045542035.1. Lineage (GTDB taxonomy): Bacteria > Bacillota > Clostridia > Oscillospirales > CAG-272 > UBA1740. Next base: position 22,981 of record JAZQKG010000037.1, read on the forward strand.
AGGTTGCGCGGAGCCCATACTTCTTTATCTCATAATTCAAGGACTTAGTGTAGTGAAGCACGAAAACCTTTGATGAGGAATATGTGTTAAAATAGGGCAGCGGCGTGAAGCAGGAGCCGCTTCCGAGTTCTACTATTCTTCCGCCCCTTTCCATATACGGTATCGTCATATGAGTAATCAAAACGAGCGCCTTTGTGTTAAGGTCAATCATTTTTGCGACGTAGGTCTCGTCAATTTGGTCAAACGAACCGAACTTTCCGAATCCCGCTGCGTTGATAAGATATTTTACCTTAGGTTTTTCCTCTTTGAGCGCTGCGCGTACTGCGTCTATTCCTTCGGTTTTAGTAAGGTCCGCGCTTATTATTTTCGCATTTACACCAAGCTTCTCCCGAAGGTCTTCCATTTTTTCAGCGCGCCTTGCAATGAACCAAAAATTATCCACTCCAAGCTTTTCCTTCATCTGCTTTGCGAACTCGCGTCCTATACCGCTTGACGCGCCGGTTATTATTGCTATCGACATATTTTTTCACCAATCATTTCTGTTTTTTATTTTCTATCGCTGCCTTATAAACATTCAGAACGTTTTCCGCAAAAATTTTCTTATCATACCGCAGAGCAATAGCTTCGCTTCGCTGCCCCATTGCCAAAAGAGTATCTTTTGATGACAAAAGGACCTCAAGCGCTTCTACAAACTCATTCTCATTGTTATACGCGAATCCATTCTCCCCCTGAACTATCACATTATCCAAGCATTCATCGTATCTGCAAATGAGCGGAAGAGAGTTCGCCGCTGCTTCAATATAAGTCAAGCCTTGAGTTTCGCTGGTTGAGGCGCTGACGAATATGTCCGCAGACTGATAATATTTATGCACGTCTTTTGGGGAAACCATACCGGTAAATATAATTTTCTCCGACATCTTCATATCTGTTACTTTGCTTTGCAAGGCTTCTCTCGCAGGACCGTCTCCTACAATCACAAGCAACGCATCCGGTGTTTTATCGCTCACCCGTGCAAAATATTCAATTAACTCATGTATGTTCTTTTCGGAAGCAATTCTTCCAAGATTCATCAAAACCGCCTTATCTTCGGATATGCCGTATTTTTGCCTTATCTCATTTCTTTCTTCGCGTGATATCCTCTGCTTATACCTGTCAAGGTCTATTCCGCTCGGTATAATATTAAATTCGCAATTTACACCGTTTTTAATATGCCTGTTTTTCACCTTTTCGGTCGGCACGATGACAGAATCTACGTTTTCAAGAAATCTTTTGGTTATTTTTCGAGCCACCCAGCGCCCGAATCTTTTAATTAAGAACACGTATCCGACGTAATCCTCGTACATCGTGTGGTACGTATGAACAATCGGCGCTCCTGTTTTTTGGGAGATATAACGCGCGAATCTGAAGCTGAAAAACTCACACTGACTGTGTATAACATCGGGCTTCCACTCAATAATTTCTTTAATCAGCTTGTGTCTGTATGATGTTGGCATTCGCGTTCCGTTATATACTTTTATCGGCAAGGACCTTATCAGCGTAACGTCGCCGTTTTTATAGCTTTTCATTTTGCTTGAAATGCTGAGTACGCGCACGTCGTGACCGCGCTTTTTAAGCTCGTCCATCAGGTTGCGCACCGATGTGACGACCCCGTTCGTTTCAACAAAAAACAAGTCGCTTGTAATAAGTATTTTCATTGTTGTTAATCAAGCAAACGTTTTTCAACGCTTTCCTATTCTCCTGACTTCTTGTTTTAATGACTCTCCTCGGCTATACGCAGATATGACGAAATTCACCTCCTGCGCGCTTTCCACGGAGAAAATAAAATGAGAGTGTAAAATCTTTGAATTTTTCAGCTCTGATTTTTTGTCACCCATATAGGTTGGCAACGAATTTAAAATCAGATTTCTGTGACCGTATTCACGAACAATCGGAAATTTTGCCCCCGTCCTATCTTCAAACGAAGCGCTATTGCATTTATCACACCCGAAATTTTCTTTGATAAAGCATCTCTCGGTAAGCATAAGCGGTATTCTTCCGTACACGATTTCTCCCCCTCCTATATCCCGCGCCATAGGAAGCGTAATTTCGGGTGAAAGAATGAAGCTTTCTATACCGAGATTCTTATACTCAGCTTTTGAATACGAGTTGGTTATATTAAGTCTGAAATCTCCTATCGGAATTAAATCAGCATCCATCGCAAATTTTATGTGTCCGATATTTCCCACAAGCGCGTACGTCGCGCCTGCGTCTTTCGCTTTTTTTATGAGAGCTTTAATCTCATCGGTCTCACCGTCCGTTATGACCGGCGGAATATAAACCCCGTTCGACTCTCCCCCATAATACTCAAGAGGAAGAAAAACGACGTCAAAAAAGCGAAGTGCTTGAGAATACGGCTTAACGCAGTCAAAATACAACTCTTTCTTTAAAAACAAGGCGCTTTTCAGCTCTTTTCCCGCACCCCGTGTTGCTTTTTCCTCTGTGTAATCATAAATTCCGTAATTTCTTTCGCATGAGGTGAGCGCCTCTGCCGCATCTCTGCGCAAAGCGTTAATTGCCGATGGCGGAAGGTTAATTCCTTCGTCAAGCGTAAGACTTATATCATCTGCGGACAAGCTGAGCATCGTAGCGCCCATCTTTGAAAGTCTTGCCTTAACGTCGCTTTCCGAAAGCGGTGAGCTTATAGCCTTGGTGGGCACAGCGCCCTTAACCGTCATTTTCTTTCCGCTATTCAATATAAGCGTCATTTCGGATGCCTCACCAAGTTTCATCGAAACCTCAGCCCGAACGCATACCCTCTCGGGTAAAAACTGCATCGGCTGAATTTGCTTTGAATTTTCTTTGTCCTCTTCAGAGCGCACACCGGTCATAACTTTGAATTTGTTTGCCGTAAAATATCCGTCTGTAAAATCTCCGCGAGCAAAGACACGCTTTAGCTCTGTTTCTTCTTTTTTACTTGCATTGCGTCCCTCATCAAGAAGATTGCGATACACCCGTGTTACAACATACACATATTCAGGCGATTTCATTCTTCCTTCTATTTTGAGAGAGGCAACTCCGGATTCAATAAGCTCACATATGTGATTTGCGAGCGAAAGATCTGAAAGAGACAAAGGATACTTCGAGCCGTAAGGAAGGCGGCAGGGCTGAGCGCATTCTCCTCGGTTTCCGCTTCTTCCGCCGACGAGCGACGAAAAAAGGCACTGTCCAGAATGGCAAACGCATAGCGCCCCGTGTAAAAAAGCTTCAGTTTCAATACTGCAGTTCTCGGTAACACTAACGATGTTCGAATATGAAAGCTCACGCGCCAGAACAACTCGTTCGCATCCAAGCTTTGCCGCCTCATCTGCGCCGCACGTATTATGAACCGACATTTGAGTAGACGCATGTATTGGGAGATTGGGAACTCTCCTTTTAATTTCTCTTATAACGCCAAGGTCGGCGGTTATAACCGCATCTACACCTATTCTCCAAAGCTCTGCCACATAGTCGGAAAGCTCACGCATCTCTCTGTCGTACACAAGCGTGTTAACCGTTACGTAAAGCTTTACTCCGTGAATATGGCAGTACCGTACAGCGTATGAAAGCTCGTCTGTATCAAAGTTCTTTGCATAGGCTCTTGCTCCAAACGAGCGTCCGCCAACGTATATCGCATCCGCTCCGCCTTTCACTGCTGCGTAAAGGCACTGCATATCTCCCGCAGGAGCAAGAAGCTCTGGTAAAGTACTTTTTCTTTTCATATTCCAACTTATCTACCTTATATTATTCTGCTTTCATTTTATCAAAAACAAACGTGTTTGTCAATGCGCATATTTAACGAATATGCACCGTAAATTTCGTAAATTGTGTGAACATATTTATTCATGGGCAAAAAACACCGACATTTCGCTTTTGTTTTAATATAGACGAAATGTCGGAAACATATAACTTTTTATGAGAACAAAGGGCGGAGTTGTTTTCCCTCTTGCATTGCAAGAAATCCTTCTTTAAGCCTTGAAAAATCCGCAACGAGAGAATATGGTTTACCTCTCGGACTATCCTGTGAAAGAGGCAAAAAATATACCGATTTTCTCGTCAGCAATTTTGCTATATTCCCAAGATTTTGAGACATGGCGTCATTTGAAGCAAGCGCGATAAGCATCGGACGGTCACAGCGTAAATGCGCCTTCGCCGCCATAGTTACCGCGGTATCGGTTATTCCGTTTGCGATTTTAGCAAGGGTATTGCCGGTGCAAGGCGCAATTATGAGGTAATCAAGCGGTCGTTTAGCTCCGAACGGCTCCGCATCCTCTATTGTGTGTATAATCTTTTTCGAGCATATGCTTTCTATTTCTTTTATTAAATCGGACGCTTTATAAAATACCGTATCCTTAGAATATGCGTTCTCGCTCATTATAGGCTGTATATCATATCCCGCCGATACCATCCCCCGAAGCTCAATAAGTGAGCTTTCAAGCGTACAAAACGATCCGGTAAGTGCGTAACCAATCATTAAAACCTCCGAATACGAAATTCATTTTATAAATGAACTACTTCCACGCTGTATTTATAAACCTCTCAACCGCGGAAAAATAAGTCCGCCCCGCGCTCTCGCAAAACATTTTTTCAGGTATGCCCGGAAGCCGCTCAACCCCTTCAATATCTTTGAAATTATCACCGGAGGCAAGCTCTACAATTCTCATATTTTTGGAGGCGAGTCCGAGCCTCACAGCGTCTCTCATATCCTTTGGCGCAGTATTGATAAGTATATCTATTCCCGAAAAATCATACGCGTCGGAATCCGAGACGGAAACGCAGTCTATTCCGCACTCACCAAGCTGAATAGAATTTAGAACCTTAGAGGTATAAATCTTGACTCTTGCTCCGAGAAAAAGCAACATTCTGACGAGCCGCGAGCCTATTCTTCCGTAACCTACGATTCCAAAATGAATATCGTCGGGAGATTTGTTCACCGTTGTAAGAATATAACCAAGTGCTCCTACAGCGGTAATATAAGCATTGTCGCATAAATATTCTTCGTCACACGATAAATCAAGCACTGATGAGCCATGCTCGTTTATCATTGAAACAAAGGACTGCGGCAGACCGTAACCGACTACGATGCTATTTTCATCTATGTTACAGATGGTATCTGAAAGCAAAATATCCGTACCGAAAACATGCTTTTTATCCTTTGTGGTAGGGACGGGCAAAAGCACAAGATGCGACGCGAGACAAAGGCTCCGAGCAAGCCTCGCGGCAATCTTTAATCTCTCGCCTGCGCCATAAGTTTCTATATTCATTATAAAATTCCGTTTCTGTTTTATAGTAGGCATTTGCCTACGTTACATAATATGCAAAATTTTAGGAACTTGATAAAGGCATTTATGCTTAGAGTAATATAAAAAGAGCGAGATGCCGCTTCTCGACACCTCCGCTCATATAAAAACTTCCGGGCGTCACCGTCAATAATCGTACCTGTGGAAACTATACGCCGACGCTAAAACGCAAGAAAGAGCTCTAAGGCAAAGGTGGCCCCGAGCTCCTCGTTAAATATATGGCATGCGCCAAAATGCTGCTTATTGTAAGACCCACATTTTCAAGGTGACAAATCATGTCGGTCTATGCGCCTCATAGAATCCCCTTTTAATATTCGGTAAGCATGCTTTCCACAATCGGAACAGTTATATCGATTGCCGTGCCATCCCGTGTTAAATTAATTACCACAGAACTGCCGACTCTCGCGTAAAGCATCGTGTCTATTATATGATAGGTTCTGCTCACCTCATGCTTGACCCCGTCAATCGTAATGGAGTTTATTACATCGCCTGCCTTCAGAATGCCGTTAGCCGCTCCGTTTGCCGCGACGTCTGTAAGCATAACGGTTTCTTTTTTATAAATTTTGCCTGTTTCTGTATCGTATTCGGTGTAAAGGGATTTAATTCCCACCGTCACGCCAAGCATACATCTGTACACGTTCTGCTTTGTCTTTCCGTCACAGTAATAAAGAATATTTTCCGCGATAGCCTTCGCTACGTTTGAAGGAATGGCATAACCGATATTGTCGATAGAAGAATCCGCGTCCTTTGCGTTTACGATTCCTATAAGCTCACCCTTAGCATTAAAAAGTCCGCCTCCGGAATTTCCGCTGTTAACCGCCGCGTCTGTTCTCATAACTCTTAAGGTAATGCGCTGCACCTTATTGTAAACTTGAAATCCGACGGAAATATTTTCACTGTCAACGTTAATACAACCCACCGTTGCCGATATTCCGTTTCCCTCCGGGTTTCCAATGGCTATCGCCGTATCGAGTATTGCGACTTCGTTAGAATCCGCGACAGAGACCGCAGCCGCGTTGCTTTCCATAAGAACCGTGCTTCCCGTTACCTTTAAAACGGCTATATCATAATTCATGGAGCCGCCTACGTATTCCGCGGGAATAGCGTACTTCGACGCTTCCATTCCATATAAATACGCGTATATTTCGCTGTTTATACTTCCGTTATCGTAAACTACGTGATAATTCGTAATTATATATGCGTTTCCCTTTTCTTTTTCGAGCTTATAAATAACTCCCGAGCCGGCAGAGGTAGATGTGATTATACTTACGGATGAAAGAAGCGCTTTGCTTGCCGCTAACATATTAGTGCTTGAGCTTGAACTTATGTCTATATCGTAATTGGGTCCGCCCTGAACGTTTATTGTCGTTCCGCCTCCGCCCCCGTCACCGCTCGGGAGCTGAAAAGCGCCTCCGTCAATTAAAAGACAGGAAGAGAAGCTTCCGACGATAACGGTTAATATAAGTAATATACCTACAAATCTCTTTTTCATATGTTCACCTTAAAATTGGTTTAGTTGCTTTTATTCTACACCTTTTTTATGTCTTATATGTTACAAAAAGGCAAAATTGAAATTAACTTTTTAATAATCTCCGATGAATTACTTATTTTTAAAAAATTGATACAGCTTGCATTCAATCATTCCGTTATAGAGCTTCCTTATTTTATCCGCGCGCTTACCGTACAGCTTTTCAAAATACGGATGCGAGGTTATTACGTAAACCTGCCAGGGAGCAAGCGAGCGAAAATGCACACCCATTCCCCGATAAAGCTCCTCAACGTCACGCTCGGTGCCCATACGCTCTCCGTACGGAGGATTCGTCACGATAGTTCCCCGCCTTCCGGGCGCTGAAATTTTTCTGCAGTCGCACTGAAATACTCGTATTATATCGTCTACTCCCGCGGCTTTCGCGTTCCTCTCTGTCAGAGATACGCAGGGTGAGCTTATATCCGACGCAAACACCTCGAATTTCGTCGGATGCTCCGCGTCACGCGCCTCCTCGCGAGCGGCTTTCCATATATTTTTATTTACGAAAGGAAACGCCTCTGCGGCAAAAGAACGTGACACGCCCGGGGCAATACCCTTCATTTTCATAGCCGCCTCAATAGCTATCGTGCCGCTTCCGCACATAGGGTCCCAGAAGAGAACCTCCTCCCTTGGGCGGGATGTTGCCGCGATAGCGGCGGCAAGAGTTTCCCTTATCGGAGCTTGGTTTGATTCCTTGCGGTAACCCCTCTTGTGAAGAGGAATACCCGACGTGTCAATCATCAGCGTCGCTTCGTCATTCAGAATAAAAAATTCAATCTGATACTTTACTCCGCTCTCCGTGAAAAGCTTTATACCGTATTTCTCTGACATTTTGGAGACCACAGCCTTTTTGATTATAGACTGACAGTCGGGAATTGAGAAAAGCTTTGACCTTATCGAATGTCCTTTTACGGGGAAAGCGTCATCCCTGCCTATGAAATCACTCCAAGGGAGAGCTTTCGTTCCTTCAAAAAGCTCGTCAAAGCTTTCCGCCTTGAAAGAGCCTATCTTAATATACACTCTTTCCGCATATCTTAAGAAAATATTAGATAAAGCAACCGCCTCAGGATCACCGATAAACGTTACTCTTCCGTCAATAGTTGAAACCCTCTCGTATCCGAGCGCGTCTATTTCCTCTCCGAGAAGATGCTCAAGTCCGAAAAGGCAGGTTGCCACAAGCTGAAATTTCATATTTATTACCTACTCAGGAATATAATTTTCAAAAATAATACTGTCGAATCCGTTTTTATACGCTAACGCTTCTTCATCACGGCTTCTGACCGTCCAGGCAAAAGTAGCCGCGCCAAACAGCGCCCGTGTCAATTTTAACGCGCGGTTCTTATAATGCGCGTGATTGAAGGCAATAAAATCGGGACGGCAGACAACGTTGAGAAGCAGATTTTGTAAAAGAAAGTAGAGGGGCTTTTTGTATTTCTTTTCACTTAGGAAATTCTGAGACAGAAATCCGCGCATAACGTTTGGCATTTCTTTTTTGATTACCGATAGCGCGAGCGGATTAAACGACTCTATAAGGTATTCCCCCTTATATTCCCGTAAAAGCTCAACGGTCTTTTTTGTTACTCCGTATTTTCCCGCGTCCTCTTTTATTTCAATAAGCAACGGAACCCTGCCGTCAACAAGAGAAAGAACCTCTTTGAACGCAGGTATTCCGTCATCCGTTCCGCAAAGCTTGATTTCCGAAAGCTCCTTTGCGGTTTTTGAGTCGACTCTGCCCTCTTCCTTCGTTACTCGCGAGAGCTCGTCATCGTGAAACACGACGAGCTCACCGTCAGCCGAGAGACGCACGTCAAGCTCAATTCCAAAACCCGCATCCACAGCCGCGCGAAAGGCGGAAATTGAGTTTTCCGCCCTCCCAGAGCCGTGAAGCCCTCTGTGCGCGTATTTTGTTTTTAAGAAGCCCTCCATCTTTTCTCTTTTCCCGTTTGGCTTTATGAGAAACAGGAAAACGAGGAAACTTAAAAGAAGAAATGATAGGGTTAATATTAATGCTATGAGAAAAATCTTCATTTATTAATCTCCGTCAACGTCAAGGCTTTCGAGAATGCCCCGTCTTTCCGCTGCCGAGTCACCGTGCTTAACAAAGAACATAGTAACGAACGAGAGCGCTACAAACACCGTTCCGAACGCAAAAAACATAGCTCTCATCGTGAATAAGTCGTAAAGAAATCCCGAAAGAATCGGAGCTACAATCTGCGCCGCCATCGAAGCCGTGTAATAATATCCGGTGTATTTTCCAACGTCACCGCCCTTGGCAAGCTCAACGACCATTGGGAAGGAGTTCACGTTTATCGTAGCCCAACCGATTCCCGCAAGTATGAATATCGGGAACATAATAAATTCGGGTGAGTCGGAATTTATAAAGTTTCCGGCAAGGAAGGCTGAGGACAGTATGATAATACCCGCGAGAATAGTTTTTCTTCTTCCGAACTTTGATGAAATTATTCCAACCGGAATATATGATATTATTGCCGCTACCTGAGCTATTATAAGAGTAAAATTAAAGTCGAATTTCAGAATATTTTCAGCATATACCGAGTACTTGCTCGTTATCGAATTATATCCTATATACCAAAGAGCGACAGAGGCAAGAATAAGAAGAAGCGATTTGAGCTCAGCTTTTCCGAGCGAACGCTTTTCGGTATTGCCATTATCATCTTTAGGAAGGACAAGAAGTCCGTATTTTTCGCTATCGGCCTCCATTTCTTCCGCCCATCTCTTTTCTTTAACGGTCAGAAGGAAGACGGTTAGCCCAAGAAGCATAATTGCAGAAACCGCCAACACGTATCCCGTATATTTCATATATTTATTGCCTGACGTGCCGAAAATCATACCGAGAACAAGAACGGATATTCCTCCGGCAGTTCCCATAAGATTAATTATCGCGTTACCCTTTGAGCGAAGCGGCCTTACAGTTACGTCGGGCATAAGCGCGACCGCAGGGGAACGAAATGTAGCCATGGCTACGAGAACCACGAGAAGCGTTCCGATAAAGGCGATAAGCGGCCATGGATTTCTGAGCGTCAGCTCAAGCGTTTTCTCAAGCACAATAGCTTCAAGCGCTTCCTCGGTTATATTAACTGCGGGAGAGTAATCAACAATTCCCTCGGCGAAAAGTCTCGCAATCTGATAATTATCAACAACCGTCAACACTATAAAAGCGGCAACAGCGGCCAAAGACCCAAAGAAAATGAAAGGTGTTCTTTTTCCGTATTTCGTATTTGTCTTATCCGAAATTGCTCCAAACAACGGAAGCAAAAATACGGCAAGGACGTTATCAATGGACATAACCGCGCCTGACGCCGTCTGCGGCAAGCCGAAATGGTTAGTCAAAATTAGAGGTATTATAGCGTCGTACGCCTGCCAAAAGGCGCTGATGAGAAAAAATGCGAATCCCACCAATATAGTTTTTCTGTAATTTAATTTCATAAATACTCCGTTCCCTGCAAATGCGGTGTTAATATACTAATTTTATCATATAAGTATGTTTTTGTCAATCGTATAAAATATATAATATAAATATCGCGGTTGACAATTTGCGCTGTTAGTAGTATAATTATATCATTATCTTAAAGAAGGGAGCGATAATTATTGACAATATACGAATATAAACCGGGTCAGCAGATTGATATTAAAGACTCAGCTATCGCTCTCGGATTTTTTGACGGTATTCATATGGCGCACAGAAGGCTGCTTGAGCGAACGCGGGAGATTGCGAAAAAAGAAAATCTCGTCTTTGCCGTTTTCACCTTCCCGTCGGAAGATAATTTCAAAGGTGAGGAAATAATATACTCAACCGAGCAAAAATTATCGATCCTCGAGAAGATGGGAGTCGAAGCCGTAATCTTAGCAAATTTCAAATCAGTATCCGAAATTTCGGCGCAAAATTTTGTAAACAACGCCCTTTTCTGTGATATGCACTGCCGCGCCGCCGTTGCGGGATACGATTTCAGATTCGGCAAAGGCGCAAAGGGAAACGCGAAACTGCTCTCCTCTCTTCTTTCATTACTCGGCGCAAAATGCTTTATTGAAGACGAGATGAAAATTGATGGCGAAAAAATATCGACCACGAGGATAAAAGCCCTTCTAAAAGAAGGCAGGGTGGAAGAAGCAAAAAGATTTCTTGGCGCGCCTTTTTTTATAAAATCAAGGGTAAAGCACGGTCTCGGACTCGGGCGAAAGCTTGGATTTCCCACGGTTAACACCGAATTTAAAGGTGGCGTAACACCTCTTAAGCAAGGTGTCTACAGGACCGCTGTTGAAATATCCGGCAGGCTTTATTCATCTATCACGAACGTAGGAACGTGCCCAACGTTTGAAGAAAGAACAGTACACTCTGAAACCTTTATTATAGACTTTTCTGAGGCAATTTACGAAGAAGAAATTCGCATTTTTTTCCTCGGCTTTTTAAGAGAAGAAAAGAAGTTTAACAGCCAAGAAGAGCTGATTATGCAAATAAATGTTGACAAAACCAAGGCAATTAATGAAAATGGAGATTTAAAATGGCAGGAAATTGGACTAAATTAACAGCTACGGGAAACGTCAAGGATACAGACAACATTGTTGCTGTTATGAGTATGCTTGATAACGGACTTATGATTGAGGATTACAGCGATTTCTCACTAAACGGAATGTACGGCGACCTCGTTGACGACAGCATATTAAACGCAGACAAAACGACGGTTAAGGTCTCCCTTTTTGTTCCCGAAGAAAAGAACCTTTCCGAATATACTTCTTTCTTAAAACAGCGTTTTTCCTTGCTTGGAATCGACGCTGAGCTTACCGCTGACGGAATGAACGAGGAGGACTGGTCTGAAAGCTGGAAAAAATATTACAAGCCGATTCCGCTCGGAAAAGTAACCATAGTTCCCGCCTGGGAAGAATACGAAGCGAAAGAAGGCGAGGTTATAATAAAAATGGATCCCGGAATGGCATTCGGCACGGGAACGCACGAAACGACGAGACTCGTTATGAAAATTATGCAGGATGAAATTTGCGGCGGCGAAAGATTTCTCGACGTCGGAACCGGCTCGGGCATATTATCTATATGCGCGTCGAAGCTTGGCGCTAAAACCTGCAACGCCTATGATATTGATCCCGTCGCAGTTAAAATAGCAAAGGAAAATGCAGAAGCTGACGGATGTTCAAACGTTACCGTCGGAGTTTCCGACCTGCTTTGCGGAGTCGACCTCTCAAATGGCAAGTACGATTTCTGCGTAGCAAACATCGTTGCGGATATTATTATACGAATGCTTCCCGAAATTGATGAATATCTTAAAGAGGAAGCGCCTTTAATTCTTTCTGGAATTATTTCAATGCGCGCCGACGAAGTAAGAGAAGCTATCAAGAAAAACGGATTTGAAATAGTGCGCGAAGAAAAAGAAAACGATTGGCTTGCCATTATGGTAAAAAAACAAGTGAAAGAGAAATAATATGCCAAGATTTTTTGTTCCGTCCGAGAATTTTGACTCGGACAAGGTTAAGATAACGGGTGACGACGCCTTTCATATTGCAAGAGCGCTCAGAATGGCGGTCGGAGACGAAATAACCGTTGCAGATATGCAAGGAAACGAGCACCGCTGCCGTCTCGAAAAAATCAGAGACGATGAGGTTGACTGTATGATACTCGAAACGAAAGCCGGAAAAACCGAATCCCCCTTAGAGATAACCTTGTATATGGGATATCCCAAGGGAGATAAACTTGAAACTGTAATTCAAAAAGCGGTTGAGCTTGGCGCTTCAAGAATAGTTCCCTTCGAATCCTCGAGATGCGTAAAGCGTCCGCGCGCCGATAAGGCGGAAAAGCAAGGCGCAAGATTATCCCGAATCGCCAAGGAAGCAGCCAAGCAGTGCGGAAGAACAAAGTTGCCTCAGGTTTTGCCTACGATAAGCTTTAAAGAGGCGTTAACTCTTGCCGTCAAGGATAATGTTTCCCTCTTCTGCTACGAGGGAGACGGTACAGAGTCTCTAAAAAGCGTTCTCACGTCAAAAGAGATTCCGGACAGTCTTTCCGTTATAGTTGGCTGCGAGGGTGGATTTAGCATCGACGAAGCTAATTTAGCTAAAGAGACGGGGCTGAAGCTTGTCAATCTCGGACCAAGAATTTTAAGATGCGAAACCGCTCCGATATACGTTCTTTCTGCAATTTCTTATTGCTACGAACTGTAATTTATATTATTTAACATACTAAAAAGTCAAAAATACACAAATAAATGCGTGTTTTTTTGTGTATTTAGCGATTATTTTTTAAAAAACTATTGAAAAATATCAAAAAATAGGTTAAAATATAGTACAGTATCACCAAAACCCCCTCTCTAAAACAAAAATTGATAGGAGTTTTTATATGTCCAATCGCTTATTCCAAAACATCATTCAGCAGATGAAGGATGTTATAGGACGAACAATAGGAGTTATAGACGAAAACGGTATCATAATAGCATCAAGTGAACTTGGTAAAATAGGAGAATCGAGGCAGAGAGTGAGAGAAGAGCTTGCGTACTCTTCCAACTTTATTGTTTTCGAAGGATATACCTACCGCTTCATAAACGCCGCCAGCAGAAATGACTGCATTGCTTTTGTTGAAGGCGACGACTCACATGCAAGCAGAATGTCCGAAATATTATCTATCTCTCTTGGAAACATCAAAAGTCTTTACGACGAGAAATACGACAAGGTATCATTTATTAAGAATATAATACTTGATAACATTCTCCCAAGCGACATATACATAAAATCAAACGAGCTTCATTTCAGCGAAGAGCTCCGCGCAGTTATAGTTATTAAATTCCAAAGCTCATCAGCCCTTCCCCCATACGAAATAGTTCAGGGGCTTATAACCGACAAAACCAAGGATTACGTAATAGGTATAAGCGAACAGGATATCGTTATAGTTAAGGAAGTCACAGCGTCAACGACGGCGGAGGACCTTGAAGCCTACGCCCGCGACGTTATGAGAAGAGCGGGCAAAGAGCACTCGGTCAAGCTTCTTATCGGTATTTCATCGGTAGTTGCGAATCTTAAAGACCTTGCTCGCGCCTATAAAGAAGCTCGAATTTCTCTTGAGGTAGGAAAGGTTTTTGATATTGAAAAGCCGATAATGTGCTACGAAAACCTTGGAATCGGAAGACTCATTTATCAGCTTCCTATCACTCTTTGTGAAATATTTCTGGGAGAGGTCTTCAAGCAGGGCGCTCTCGAAACCCTTGACAGAGAGACGCTTATGACAGTTCAGTGCTTCTTTGAAAACAATCTTAACGTTTCGGAAACCTCGCGCAAGCTATTTGTTCACAGAAACACCCTCGTATACCGCCTCGAAAAGATAAGAAAGCTTACCGGTCTTGACCTTCGTGAATTTGACCACGCTGTAACGTTTAAGGTTGCGCTTATGGTTAAGAAATATCTCACGAGCAAGCCTACAAAATTCTAATCTGAACTCGACATTATAAGACAGTTTCGGTTAATGCTATATGTTATAATTTAACTAAAATTTTACGGCTCTGCCGTGCTGAATTATGCCCTGCCGATCTTTCAGCAGGGTAATCTATTGCTAAAAAGGAGAGTTATGGAAACGAACAAGCAAAGAAAACGAACGCACTTGAAGCTGTTGGCTGCCGCCTCTTTGATTTTTATTCTTGCTCTTGCCCTGACCTCATGCAGCTCACCCCCGTCGAATTTTATAACAAGCTATCTTGACGATTACGGAGTCCCGGATTTTGTAGAATCAAAAATGAAGGGAATCGAAGTCGTATACCGGGATTACTACGTTGAAGATTTGCCGGAAACTAAAAAGCTTGCAGAGGACACAGCCGCTCTTTATTTTGAGCATTTTCACGAAAAAATAGATACAACCGATAAAGAAGCCGTTACAGACGCTCTTATATACTGTTATATTGAAATAATCGGAGACGATTACTCGGTATACAGAAACGCAAACGAGCACGAGGAATACGATACCGATATGAGCGGTTCATTTTACGGCATCGGAGTCGTCGTCACATACAGCTATATTGACCTGACAATCACCGTAAGCGAAGTTTATTTGGGAAGCGGCGCGGAGGCTGCCGGAATTAAGCCGGGCGATATAATAAAAAAGGTTAACGGGATGTCTGTAGACGAGATTGGTTATGACAAGGCCGTCAACGAAATTCGCGGTGAACTCGATACCCGTGTCAATATTACGGTGGAAAGAGACGGCTCTGAAATCTCATTTGAAGTTACAAGAAAAAAGGTCGTCGAGCAATCGGTATCCTACTCAATCAACGAAAACAAAATCGGATATATTAAAATCACCTCATTCAAATCGAACACCTTCGGTCAATTTAAGGAAGCTATTAAATATATGGAGGATATGGGCGCTGTCGGAATAATTTACGACCTTCGCTCAAATCCCGGAGGATACCTCTCCTCCGTAGTTGACGTTCTTTCATACATCGCGCCAAAGAACACAACTATAGTTTCATTTACGCACAATTACGCGAAAGCGCAAAAGGATAACAATTCCCACTCACTCTCGCTTCCCTCGGTTGTTATATGCAACGAGGCAACTGCTTCCGCGGGAGAGCTTTTTACCGCAGCGATGAGAGATTTTGATGAGACGCTTAATCTTTTTGAAGTAACAACAGTAGGTCAGAAGACCTACGGCAAGGGCGTTATGCAAAACACCTACGCCTTTACCGATGATTCCGCAATTACTCTTACCGTAGCGTATTACAATCCGCCGTGCGGCACAAATTACGACGGTGTAGGTATAACACCCGACGTTCAGATTGCAGAATCCGAGTACGGCGACGCTCAGCTTGACGCGGCGTATAACGAAATATTCAAGTTAATAAATTAATATTAGGAGATATATAGAAATGTCAGAAATAAAAACATACACCCCTCAAGGCTTTAAAGCTCTTCAGGACGAACTCGACTATCTCGAAACCGTACGTGTTGAAGAAAACAAAAAAGAGATTTCAACAGCTCGCTCATTCGGCGACCTTTCCGAGAACAGCGAATACGATGAAGCAAAGGCTGAGCAGGGAAAAATTCACGCCCGTATCGCAGAGCTTCGCGAGATGATAGCGAACGCAAAAGTAATTGACGAATCTCAGATTGACGAATCAAAGGTAAGTGTTGGATCTATAGTTACCGTTTTCAACAAAACACGCAATATGGAAACCACCTATCATATAGTAGGCTCGTATGAAACCGACCCCAAAAGCGGAAAGATTTCCGACTCATCACCGATAGGAATCGCTCTTCTCGGAGCAAAAGAGGGCGATGAAGTTACGGTTACCGGAATAAGAGAACAGATTCTTACTGTAAAAAGCGTTTCAAGAGCAAAAGATTAAACAAGAAAGGACTCGCTATGGCAAACAACGACAGCACACAGAACAACCAGAACCAAACGAGCGAGCTTGTCGTCAGACGTGAAAAACTCGCCGCTTTAATTGAATCGGGAAACAATCCGTTCGAACTTACAAAATACGACGTTACTCATTCAAGCGTAAACGCTATCAACGAATACACGGAAAAAGAAGCTGAATACACCGAAGGCGGAAAAGAGCTTTCCGTCAGAATAGCCGGCAGAATGACCAGCCGCAGAATAATGGGAAAGGCTTCATTCGCTCACCTTCTTGACGGAGAAGGCAAAATACAGCTTTACGTATCCCGTGATGACCTTGGAGACGAAAATTACGCAGCTTTCAAAAAATGGGATATCGGAGACATCATAGGCGTTGAAGGAATTCTTTTCCGCACCCGTACGGGTGAAATTTCCATACACGTAAAAAGCGCTACCCTTCTTTCAAAATCGCTTCTCCCTCTTCCCGAAAAGTTCCACGGCCTCACAAATCTCGAACAGAGATACAGGCAGAGATACGTTGACCTTATCGCAAATCCCGAAGTAAAGGACACGTTCATTAAACGTTCTAAAATTCTTCGCCTGATAAGAGACTATCTTGACTCAAAGGGATTCCTAGAAGTTGACACGCCTATACTCGTTCCCCTTGAAATAGGCGCTTCCGCCCGTCCCTTTATTACACATCACAACACTCTCGATATGGATATGTATCTTCGTATTGAGACCGAGCTTTACCTCAAGAGACTTATCGTCGGCGGTATGAACAAGGTCTACGAGGTAGGAAGAATATTCAGAAACGAAGGAATGGACCAGAAGCATAATCCCGAATTTACGTCTATTGAGCTTTATCAGGCGTATACCGATTACTACGGAATGATGGATCTCGTCGAAGAGCTTTACAAAATGCTTGCGAAAGAGGTTTGCGGTTCAACCAAGATAACCTATCAGGGCATAGAGATTGACCTTGGAAAATGGGAGCGTCTCACCATGGTAGAAGCCGTTAAGAAGTATTCCGGCGTTGATTATAACGATTGGAAAACCGACGAGGACGCAAGAGAGGCAGCAAAGACTCATCACGTTGAGATTCCCGAAAACGCTACACGGGGTACTGTTCTTGTTGAATTCTTTGACGCATTCGTTGAGGACAAGCTCATACAGCCCACCTTTATTTACGACTATCCCGTAGAAAACAGCCCGCTTGCGAAAAAGAAACCCGAAAATCCCCTCTTCACGGAAAGATTCGAGTATTTCATCAACTGCACCGAGTACGGTAACGCATTCTCCGAGCTTAACGACCCAATCGACCAGAAGGAAAGATTCGAGCGTCAGGTTGAAGCGAAGCGCAAGGAAGAACCTAACTGCAAGGCAGAGGTTGATTACGATTATGTCACCGCGCTTGAATACGGAATGCCCCCTACAGGCGGCCTCGGATTCGGTGTTGACAGACTTGTCATGCTTCTTACAGATTCTGCGTCAATCAGAGACGTACTTCTCTTCCCCACGATGAAGCCTTTGGATGAATAAACCCAGTGTTTATGCAGTTATCACAGCATATTGTATGGGCAACATTTTATTTTCAACCGTACAATATGTCTGTGTTCGAATTTAAAAAGTAAGATTTAGAAACAGAGGAGATACGGAATAGTGCCTTTTAATGACATATGGAGGAATCTCCGTATTTGTTGTAGCGTTTGTAATATATCCTATGGGGTACGCTATATACCGTGAAGCAAATTTGCCACGAACGCTTTTGCCAGGAGCTATTGCTTTTGGTGCTTTTGGAATTACAATGATGGCTATTCCGGGAACTCCACAAATTCAAAATATTATTCCTACGACATATTACGGAACGACTGCAATGGCAGCTCCGCTTATGGGCATTATTGCCACTGTTTTAATGGCTGTTCCAGGATACATATATTTAGAATGGCGTTGCCGATGCGCAAGAAAAAAAGGGCTTGGTTTCGTTGAGGATTCAAACTATAAAGAATGTGTAAACAATAATTCTGAGCAATCATCATGGCATTGGTTAAGCGGTTTAATTCCTTTAATAATTGTGGTGTTGATGCTAAATGTTGTGCCTAAAGTATTAGCTGAGCAAAAAATTATTGAGCTGACGACAAATCAGTCTATAGTCATTGCTTTACTGAGTGGAATTATAGTTGCATGTCTTATTAACATAAAACAGTTTAAGTCACTTCTTCCAGCAGTTGACGCGGGCGCAAACGGCTCATTGTTGGCAATAATGAATACCGCGTGTGCTGTTGGATTTGGTTCTGTTGTTAAAATTGTTCCCGGATTTGCTTTTTTGAGAAATGCATTGCTTTCTATGCCAGGAAACATACTTTTTTCAGAATCCGTTGCAGTAAATATTTTGTCAGGCGCAACAGGTTCTGCATCGGGAGGTATGTCTATCGCACTTGAGACTATGTCTGCACAGTATTTAGAAAGAGCATTAAGTATGGGGGTTAATCCTGAACTATTACATAGAGTAGCTGTGTTGTCTGGCGGATTGGGAACTTTGCCGCATAATGGTGCAGTATTGACATTATTAGCTGTATCAAATTGTAAGCATAAAGAATCATATATTGATATATGTGTAACAGCGTGTATTATTCCTACAGTAGTTTCGTTATTGCTATCTTTTGTATGGGGACTATTTATTTAAGAGTAATCAATATAGCAAATGTATTAATTTGAATTTAATTTATGTGCTTGGAGGAATTATTATGGAAATTAAAAAAGTTGGTATTGCCGGCTCCGGATTGATGGGAGCAAGTATGTCACAGATATTTGCTAAATACGGCTATGATGTTACGGTTTATGATGCATTTGAAGCATCTCTTGAAAAAGGAAAAAATCTTATTAAAATCAATCAAGAAGCAGCAGTGCAATCTGGTGAAGCAACTCAGGAAGAGGCAGATAGAATTGTTTCAGAATTGAAGTTTACAAGTAACATTGAGGACTTAAAAGACAGTGATATAATTGTAGAAAGTATTATTGAAAAACTTGATGTTAAACAAGAATTTTGGAAAACAATATCAAAGCTTGTGCGCCCGGATGCAATTCTTACTACTAATACTTCCGGGATATCAATAGATGCTATTGCAAAAGATATTTCCGGAAAACATCGTTTTTTGGGCATGCATTGGATGAATCCATCGCACTTAATACCTTGTATAGAAATTATACGAGGAACAGCGACAGATGATGAGAGCACAAATATCGTTATTGAGTTGGCTCATGCAGTAGGAAAGAAAACAACTGTTTGTAAAAAGGATGTTCCCGGATTCATTTTGAACCGAATACAGCTTTCAATTTTGAGAGAGTGTATATCTTTAGTTGAAGAAGGAATTGCTGATATTGAAGATGTAGATGCATGTATGAAATACGGATTAGGCTTTAGGTATGCAGCTTATGGTCCGTTTGAGATTGTGGATTTTGGAGGAGTAGACACATTTCATCATATAGCAGAATATTTAAATCCGCTTCTTTGTAATGAAACTAATGTTCAAAAGCTTCTTGATGATTTATACAATAATGGAAATTATGGTGTTAAAACAGGTAAGGGTTTTTATGATTATGAGGGAAAGGACCCAATTAGTGAACGAGATAAAAAGTTTGTAAAGATATACAATGCTCTATATAAAGATTAATAGATAAGCATAAGAGGGCAGCTCAGTTTTTTGAACTTAAGCTGCCCTTTCTTCATTTCAAATTGCATTTTTTACACATTAAATATAATTGTTTATGTAAAATACTGCTTTAACAGCGTCGAATATTGCTTTTTATTCATTATTATGCTATAATAAAGAAGTATCTGTTGTTATATACACGCAAAACCTTATGTCTCAATTATATAACTGCAAAATTGCATATGATTTTATGTTTGCTTGCGGACGTGAAAAAACAAGTAACATATTCTACATGATTTATTCATCTAAATTTACTATTATATATATATACTTAAAGAAGGTAAAAACATGAACGAAAACAGAAATAGCGACACGGGTGCTACGCAAGCCCCATCGACGCTTCTTTCAAAGCTTGATAATTTTTGGTATCACTATAAGTGGCACACGATAGTTGCTCTCTTTTTAATTATAGCGATTACAATATGTTCTCTTCAAATGTGTACGAAAGAAAAATACGACGTTCACATACTGTATTCAGGCTCGCACGAGATAAAAAGAACGTCAACCAACGGAGATATGGCAGAATACGCAACCTTCTTGTCATCATTTAAGCGGGTCACCGGCGACTATGATGACGACGGAAATATTTCACTTTCATTAAAGGACCTCTTTATGCTCTCCGACAAGGAAATAGAAGAGATTCAAAAAGCAGACTCAAGCATTGAAATCAACAGGTCACTTCTGATTGAAAACAAAAATATATTAAGTGAAACCTTGATTTACAGTGATTACTACGTATGTCTCCTGTCCCCTTCCGTATACGATGAGTACCGAACCGTTGATGATATAGAGATGTTTTCTCCACTCGCTTCATACGTCAAAGGCGCTACCTCCGTTGAATTTTACACGGATACGGCAATATACCTTTCATCAACGGGATTCTATTCCCTTCCCGGCATATGCAATCTCCCCGATGATACGCTGATTTGTCTTAGGAACATCAGCGCGATTGCTAATCACTTTAACGAAAAAGATGCTGCCGAGGCGAGAAGACGCGGTATCGATGTTATTGAAAATATTATTAATTATCCAATAAATTGACAATAATTGTTTACATAATAACATAAAAAAGCAAAAAAATCAGTGGCATGGTTGAAACAGTCACTGATTTTTTTGCGTCAAAACAAACGCGAATAAATTATAGCGTGGGAATGTCTGATGCGGGAATATGGTCATCGCAAGAAAACTCACCGGGTATTAATTTTTCACCGTCGAAAATAAGAGTGCTAAAGGATGCGTTTGTTGGAAAAGGAAATGCCTTTGCCATATCCGAAGGCGCAATTCCGCACATAATACACCAGAAAGCTCTTATTACAGCCGCATGACTGGTGATTAAAACGGTCTTTCCGAAATTTTCTTTAGCAATACGGAGGATCTCATTATATACTCTTTCACCGGCCTCCAAAGTGCTCTCTCCATTTGGAAATCTGAAATTACCAAAATCTTCATGCCAGTCTATAACGAATTCTTGATAATGATCACGCTTAAGCTCAGCTATGGGTATGCCTTCCCAATCACCGATATACATTTCACGCAATTGTTTAGAATCAATAACGTCAAGCCCACGTAATTTCGCGTGAGGCAACGCAGTATTGTGAGCTCTTGCCAAATCACTTGAGTAAATCACGTCTATATGCACATCTTTCAGTCGCTTGGCGGTTAATTCAGCCTGAAGAATACCTACTTCATTTAAACCCATATTTGTATGACCTTGATAAAACCCCTTTGCGTTTCCTAAACTTTGACCATGCCTAATCAAATAAATTTGAGTTTCCATAAAAATTCCTCCAAAAAATAACAGATATATTATACATCATTAAAAAAACAAAGTCAAGTGTATAAATATTACCGAAATTTAATAAAAATTGCACCCTCACTTTATAAAGCGCATACTTATGCATTTATACATTTTCAAAAGTTTCATCAAACAACCACATTAAGTTTGATATTAACCCGTTTTTGTGCATTAATCCCCCACATACCAATTCAATATTTTATTATTTTATCATTCCGCCCCCACAAATTATAAAATCATTAAAAACCAAATTATATATTTATTCACTATTTATGAGTATTCTTTTCGTATATATTACTATTTTAAAGAATATAATTGTCTGTTTTGAGGTTTAAATTTAAATTTAAAAATTCATATTCGTATTATTTACAATTAGATTATTCAGAAATAAATGAAAACAACGAATAAATGACCCAAAGGAGAAATATATTTACATATTTTTCCATTTTAGGTCAAAAAACAAGAAAATTAGATAAAATAATAAGTTTCGTAATCAAATATTGTGCTATACAATACTATTACATAAAAAGCTTCTGGCGGACAAATTGCTTTATTTATTTTGCCTCAGAGCATCAAACGCAAGACAGATTAGACGCCTTTTTTGATATTCATGCAAAAACAACGCTTTTTTGATTTTAAGCGCTATTTTATGCTATTTAACCATTATTTGATTAAATAACTCACATTATGTTCCGATGTAAACTATTTAAACACGCCTATGTGATAACAGCATTTATAGATATCCATTAGCTTTATCCCTACTCTGAAACAGAACTATATTAATGTTTCACGTGAAACATTTTGTTTTTGCTGATAAAATAGCGAATTTATACTATTTTTAGCAAATATATTGACATATAAATTTAAAAATAGTATAATATAATATGAAATATTAACCCTTTTAAGCTTTCGGAGGTAATAAAATGGCGAAAGTAGTATCTTTTTCAAATCAAAAAGGCGGAGTTGGCAAAACAACATCCTGTGTAAATATAGGCGCTCAAATAGCGAATAAAGGCAAGAAAGTTCTTATAATAGATATGGACCCGCAAGGAAATGCAACAAGCGGGCTCGGAATTGCAAAATCAAAGGTCAAAAAGACTATTTACGATGTAATTATAGGCAAATGTGACATAGAAGATGCAATTATTAAGACTAAATTCAAGAATTTGTCGGTTGTCTCTTCAAATATTGATTTAGCCGGAGCAGAGCTTGAACTTCATGAGTTAGATGAGAGTCTAAACTTTACAAAAATTGCTCTTGATTTAATTCAAGATAAATATGATTACATATTTATTGATTGTCCTCCATCGCTTGGAATGCTAACTGTAAAGGCATTATCTGTTTCAGATGGTATTGTAATACCTATGCAATGCGAGTTCTATTCGCTCGAAGGTATGTCTCAGCTGCTAAATACGGTCAAAAAAATTCGTCAATTATACAATCCAAACCTTCAAATAGTAGGAATTTTACTCACGATGTATAACGGAAGGCTAACTTTAACAACTCAAGTGGTCTCAGAATTAAGAAAATACTATTCTGATAAACTGTTTAAAGTGCCGATTTCCCGTACAGTTAGAATATCCGAAGCTCCGGGATATGGAGAACCTATATGTTATCACGACCCCTACGGAAAGGGCGCTTTAGAATACGCTGCAGTCGCAAAAGAACTTATGTTAAGGATTTAAGCAATGTTTCACGTGAAACATTCTCATTCTTTACGGCGAAACAACATTTGACCTATGTATTTTGCAAGGCATTACCTGCTTATATATTATATTTTGTTAATTCAGTCAATCAGCAGTTTATAATCTACATATTTCTACAAAATACTTTTTTATATTGTTAACACTTATCAGAATTACTTAAATAAATTAATAATTGGTAATTTTTCCCAATTATATGGAGGTATACGTATGCCAAAGAAGAAAAATAGCGGCTTAGGCCGCGGACTTGATGCAATTTTTCTTGAAAACACCCTTGAAAAAGAGGGCGAGAACCTTGAAAACCAAATTTCGCACCTTAGAATATCCTTGGTTGACCCCAAAAGTGACCAGCCGAGAAAAAGCTTTGATAAAGAGTCCCTTGAAGAGCTTGCGGACTCAATTTCTCAAAACGGTTTGCTCCAGCCAATATTAGTACGCGAGTACGGTGAGGGCAGATATCAGATAATTGCAGGAGAACGACGCTTCAGAGCGTCAAAAATCGCAGGTCTAACCGAGATTCCCGCTATAATACTTGATAAAGACGACAGAAAGGCTGCCGAAATCGCTCTTATTGAGAACATACAAAGAGAAGACCTTAACCCAATTGAAGAAGCTATGGCATTTAGGGCTCTTGCAGAGGAATATGATCTCACACAGGAAGAGCTTTCTATTAAAGTAGGCAAGTCGAGAAGCGCTATTGCTAACGCCACTCGACTTCTCGACTTGCCCGAGGAAGTTTTGAACTTAGTTGCAAGCGGAGAGCTTTCAGCCGGTCACGGAAGAACTCTTCTCGGCCTCAGAACCCACGAAAACATGATAATTCTCGCGAAGAAGACCATTGAGCTTGATCTTTCCGTGCGACAACTCGAGGACGAAGTAAAGCGTGCTAACAGGCCGAGAAGAACCGAACCGACCGAAGAGCCGCTTCCGTTTGTTGATTATTTTCGCGATATGGAGGTAAGGCTTCAATCCCACCTTGGAAGAAAGGTAAAAATCGAAGGAAAAGGGAAGAAGAAAACTCTCACACTCTTTTATGAAGACAACGAGGATCTTGACGAGCTTCTTGAAATTCTTTGTGGCAAGGATTTTCTTAACCAAATATAAAGAAAGGAACACGTATGGATTTCATAAAAGAATTTTTGTCTCTGAACCTTAGCCAATTTGAAAATTTTGGGGTTAATTTTCCCATTGGAGCATTTCTTCTGCTTTTTTCATTGGTAATGTGCGTTGCTTTCTTCATTTACAACTATCAAAAGTGCTGCACGGCTCTTGTTTTAAAGCAGCTCATACGCCATAACGCTACTAGCGCGGAAGCCTCAAAAACGCTGAAAGACCTTCATCTTGAGAAAAACTTTTACCTAAAGTCTGCTCTTTTGAGCAGCGGACAATTGAGCCGTCTTGTAAAATCGGCAGAGGATTTAAAGCCTACGTATGAGGAATATATATCAAATTCCAAAAAGCGCGGCTATAAAGAAAAAAAGATTGATTTTGACAAAGCAAAATTTTACATATCCGAGGAACAAATTAACAAGGCAAAAAGAATTGTTGAAACAGCAAATACAGAATGGTGGCGACCTGTTCTTTTCTCAGCTGTTATGATTCTGTTACTTGCGATACTGATGATTTTTCTTCCGGAAATTTTACAGGCAATAAATTCATCTGTTGGATAATATAATAGGACAGACCCAAAGCGATTTGCACCGCAAAGAGAGTCTGTCCTTTATTATTTAAACCTTTTTAATTTTATTAAGACGGGAATTAATATCAAGCAACTGCTCTTTGGTAAGATTTACTCCCATAGTTCCTATCATACCCGCAAGGCGCAGAAGAGTAAAGCCACCCATCATTTGCATCATCGCGTCGTTCATCTCAAATCCACCGGCAACCGTGTCGTCTTTTTGCGGAACATGAGCAGAAAGCATACCGCTCATGAGCTCGAGTCCTTCCTTAGTAGCCATGATATCGCTTAGTTTATCATTCACCGAAAGATAGCCTTCTATTTCTGTGATATCAAACCAGTTGAGTATCGCGTTCTTCTCACGAAGCCGATATGACTCGTTAAATTCATCAACCTTGCGAATAGCTCCCTCATCACTGCAATTGCCCGCGACAGCCCTCAATTTTGTTATTCCGGAGTTCTTAACATCAAAATAGAAGAAATGATCCTCCGATTTTTTCCTGCCGATGCTTTTTCCGTCCGCAAATAATTCAACCTCATCAAGATTAGAGTAAACCGTCACACGTGTCACATCTTCGACTCTGTCAACGTATCTTTTACCGCATAAATGAACAAACGGTTCATCAGAAAGCCATGCCTTATATGCGTAGAACGCATCTTTTTTATATTTTCTGTTAAACGTTACAAGTCCTTTATGATTCTGTCCGTTTTCGCCGCCTTCACTGCGCGCATCGGCTCCAAAATCAAACATGTTCCATACGTGCGTTGCCCATAAATATTTTCTTGTAAACAATTGTTTAATAAGCTCTTCGTGATAATATGCCTGATATTCCTCAGTATAATCACCTTGCGCGGGGCTTGACGTGTGCCAATTAAGCGCCTCGCATCCGTATTCAGAGCATCCAATAGGTATATTCGGCCATCTCCTATGGAAATTATCAAACCAAGGACCGTTCATAGACGTGTCACCGCCGTACCAACCAAAATAATGATTGTACGAAACAAGGTCAGGTATCTGAATATACGGACTATCAATAGAGCAGGGGGATACAACGGCAATCGTCGTGAGTCGCGTCTTATCCATCTCATGACACAGGTCGTTAAGGATTCTATGATTTTCAAGAAGATCCGGATCGTTATCTCCCTTCATGGTTATCTCATTGGAAAGACCCCAAACGACTATTGAAGGATGATTGTAATTTTGAATTATCAATTCTTTCATTTGGGAAATTGTGTTTTCCCGTCCACCCGGCATATGCTGCGAAATATATGGAATTTCCGCCCAAACAACAAGTCCCTTTTCGTCACACAAATCGTAAAAAAACTGATCGTGCTGATAATGCGCCAAACGCACTGTAGTTGCACCGACCTCCATTATAAGATTAATATCCTCCTTGTGATGCTCGGGAAGAAGGGCGTTTCCAATTCCTTGACGGTCCTGATGACGCGAAACTCCGCGAAGAGAATATTCCTCTCCGTTCAAAATAAAACCGCGTTCGGCATCAACTTCAAACGTGCGGCATCCGAATTTGGTTATTACAGAATCAATAACCTCATCATTATTGCACAGATCAGCTTTAAGAGTATATAAATAAGGATTTTTTCTTCCGTGCCAAAGGTTTACATTTTCAATAAAAAGCGATATATTTGTTTCCTCGCTTGTTATCGCTACAACCTCATTGCCGTCTTTATCCGTTACCGTATAACGAATTTTCTGTCCGTCCTTTTTATTGTTTATCCAAACTTCAACGTCTACCCGTGCATTTTTTTCGGATACTTCCGGTGTTATCATAACACCCGTGCCGCCCAAATGCTCAAGCTCAAAATGAGACTCGCTGACACATATAATATTAACATTGCGGTAAAGTCCACCGTAAAAGGTAAAGTCAGCAACCTGCGGATATACATGTTGATTTGAGGAATTATCTACGGCAATTACAAACAAATTCTCTCTTTCAAGATGATCGGTTATGTTTACGCGCCACGTAGAATAACCGCCATCATGGTGCGCAAGTTTCTTTCCGTTAAGGTAAACGTCTGCGCTTGAATTCGCGCCCTGAATTTCAAGATAGTATTTATCCGCTGACGGAAGATCCATCTTGTCAAGAGCTTTTGCATAATAACAGGTCCCGCGGTAATAGTCGTTTCCTCCGTCCTGACCGTCAATAGCATTCCACGTGTGGGGAAGGTTGATCCAATACCAATCACGCGGTATTTCGGCAGGAATTTCACACGCCTGCTTGGTAAATGCCCATTTTTCGTTAAAATTAAAAACTGTTCTCATTTGTTTCTCCTTACATATAATTTTACAAAAGATGTCCGACAGCCACAATCTGTCGGACATCTAAAGAGTCATATTATAATCACACTTGCTCTGTAACTGCGTTATCGTTTTTTCTTCTTTCTTCAAGTTCAGCAGTCATCTGTGCAACCTTTTTCTTATTAAGATTATAGATGAATGCAATCGAAACGAACATAACTATAGCGCTAAATGTATAAAGCGAAGCAACAAGCCATTTCATATTTTCAGCAACATAGAACGGTTGATTCGCCTCACGCGCACCGTCATAACCAAGCGCGCCCATGATTAAAACTACAGCGGACGGACCCAGACCCTGAGCCAATTTTCTAAAGAAGGAATGAAGGGAATATACCGTGCCTTCCTCCTTAGTTCCGTTTTTCCACTCATTATAATCAATCGCGTCAGCCATAAGCGCCCACGATACACAAGTGTAAAATCCAAGACCAAGTCCAAAGAACACCTGCGCCACAACATATCCTACAAGACCTGCCATTCCGTTACCGAGAGGAAGGAAGAGAAGCAATGCGCCAAACACACTTACCGCAGCTCCAACGGCGCATGCCTCTTTTTTGCCGAATCTATCGACAATTTTCTTAATAAAAGGCATAAACAGAAACATGGGGAGATATCCGATAAGCATTACAATACCGGATATTTTCGCATTTCCAAAATATGACTGGAAAAGAACCGCCGTAGCGGCAGAGGAACCCTGCATACCTATAAACATAGCCATTGCAGCAAGAGTAGCACCAACCGCTGCCGGATTGGTTACAAAATTCTTCATAGCTACAAAGACATTAAACCTTTGGGTTTTATCAGAAATCTTAACCTCGCTCTCTTCTACGCGAATAGTGGTGGTTTTAAGCATAACCATAAAGCAAACAAGACCTATAGCGCCCATTATAAGAGCAACAACGAATACCGTGTTACCTTTAAGAGTGTTGCTTGCATCATAGCAAAGGATTGGAAGAAGAACCATGGGCAATATATTTCCAACCATAGAACCGATAGATCTCCACGTGGAAAGCTGAGAACGCTCAGAACCGTCAGTTGTTATTACAGACATCATTGATCCGTAAGGAACGTTTGCAATAGTGTAGAATGCATCCCAAAGTATGTATCCAAGAACGAACATCACGCATCTTATCCATTTCGCCGCATTGGGAATCGGCAGGAAGAAGAAAAGTCCCGAGAACAAAAGTCCAACAGCTCCAACAAAAATATACGTCTTAAATTTTCCGTGCTTATATTTTCTTTTATCAAGATCGAACAAAGAGCCAAGCAACGGATCGTTGACAGCGTCCCAAATCTGAACTACCAACAAAAGAGTAGCGTAGAGCGTTTCGCCAAGCGCCATAAACTGAGTCCAGAACACGAACATAATAGAGCTTTTTAAAGCAAAACTCATATTGCATCCAAGGTCACCCATTGCGTAAGAGAATTTATCTCTCATTCCAAACTCGCGTTTGCCGTTTTTATCAAGTTGTATCTCCCTTTTCATCTTTTATCCTCTTTTCTCTATTTTACCCATAACAAAAGAAAAAATACAAAAGCGATAAAAAATACTCGATAAGTTAGAGCAATATTTTATGCAATTTCTCTAATGTTACGAAGCATAACTAAGTTAATTATAGACAAAATTTGTAAAAATGTCAACTTTTAAACAGCATTGTTTACATTTTATACATATTCACTTTATTATAATAAATTTGATTAAAAAAACAATTGACAAATGAATCGCAGTGCGATATAATATTATCAAATATATTTCGCACTGCGATATATAAGGAGGCATTACGTGGACGCTCATACAAGGAAAGTATACGTTCCAATGACCGAAACTGGATTTTACATTTTATACTGTCTGCAAACAGAAAATCACGGTTATGGAATAGTCCAATCTGTTCAGCAGCTAACGGACGGTGAGCTTCGGTTAGCGCCGGGAACAATGTACGGAAGTCTTTCCAAAATGGAAAAGGATGGTCTTATACGTTTTGTAAAGGAATCAGATAAAAGAAAAATATATCTTATAACAGAACTCGGCAGGGAAATATTAGCTTTAGAGCTTAAGCGAATCAAACGGCTGTATAATTCAATCGAGGGAGATTTATAAAAAATAACCGCCTGCCGACAAGTGAATTATAGGTTGCGATGTAATAAACTGATAGAAAATTAAAAATTCGAAAGTCATAAAGCGCCTAAATCTACAAAATTATTTTTTACAAAACAACGTTTTCGGTGAAACGTGTTGTTTAATTTTCCTTTCTCGTTTGATATAATAAAGGCACAACAAAC
The DNA here is from genome assembly GCA_045542035.1 of Eubacteriales bacterium. Taxonomy (GTDB): domain Bacteria; phylum Bacillota; class Clostridia; order Oscillospirales; family CAG-272; genus UBA1740. Next base: position 52,656 of record JAZQKG010000037.1, read on the forward strand.
CGAAAAAGGAGAAACAAAATGAACACAGATAAAATTTACGCAGAATCAATAGCAAAGGAGTACGCTCCCAAGGACAACTCCAAGATCGTTGCGCTTCGCAAACTTGACAAAAAAGCAAAAATGCCGGCAAACATCTTTGCTTACACATTTGGCATCATTTCCTCACTTGTTGCAGGTACGGGAATGTGCTTATCTATGCAGGTCATCGGGGGCACGCTTCCTCTTACTGTTCTCGGAATTATCAGCGGTATTATAGGCTTTACCTGCACGGGTATCAACTATCCTATTTATAAGAAAATACTTGAAAACGGCAAGAAAAAATATGCTTATGAGATTGTGGAGCTCGCAAGAGAGATTAGCGAAGGAAAATAATTTTTCACGGAGGGCATCTGATGAACAAAAACAAAAGTAAATATTTCAATACGGCAATCAGAATGGACGAAGCCCTCATTACGTTACTTGAGAAGAAGGACTTTGAATATATCACTATCAAGGAAATTTGTGAAGTAGCAGGGGTGAACCGTTCTACCTTTTACCTTCACTATGAAAACACATCAGATTTATTGAAGGAAACCACTCGGTATATCCTCGATAAGCATTTTGCGTCTTATTCCGCCGATACAAAAAACATCTCACTTCGCTTTGAAAATTGCGAACAAAAGGATTTGGTATTCATAACTGCCGATTATCTCATTCCTTATCTGACATTTATCAAAGAGAATCAACGTATTTTCAAGGTGACTATCAAGCAATTCAGTTCTATGAATATGGATGAGGTGTATGGCAAAATGTTCAAACATATCTTTGAGCCCATTCTTCTGCGCTTCCGAATTCCCGAAAGGGAACGCGCCTACGTGATTAAATTCTATCTAACGGGCGTGTTTTCTATTGTGATGGAATGGCTTGACAATGATTGTGCTGACAGTATGGACACCATTATCAAAATCATCACCAATTGCGTGTTGGGTGAGGGGCATATCAATGGATAAAACACTCAAATTCGCTCTTTACAGTTTAGCTTTCGATATCGCATTTAGCGTTTACTATTATGTCTTTGGACTCGTAACGAAATCGTGGTGGCTATTAACGCTTGGCTCATATTATTTAATTTTGAGCGCAGTACGCTTTTTCGTCATTCAAATCAAGGAAAATGAACGCTTTGTCACAAAATTCACAGGCTGGATGCTAATGTTTTTATCTGCGCCACTTACCATAACGGTTATTTTATCGATTGTCCGTGATAGAGGATACAAACTACATATGATCGTAATGATAGCGATGGCAGTTTATGCCTTTACAAAGATCACGCTTGCGACTATCAATCTTGTAAAATCTCGGCGCAGTACATCCGCAAAACTGATAACATTGCGGAATATATCTTTTGCAGATGCATTCGTATCCATTTTTGCCTTGCAGCGCTCAATGCTCGTATCCTTCGAGGGAATGACTGAAAGCGAAATACAAATTATGAACGCTATGCTTGGCTCTGCAGTATGTGTGATAGTCTTTTTGCTCGGACTAAATCTTGCTAGAGTAAAAATTAATACGCAGTAAGTCTTGCTTTGCAAGCCTTTGTGCTGCGCACTTTCGCGATAATCGCGGCTGCGCTCCTTGAATCAAGGCGTAAAAATGCCCTTGCAAGCAAGCATTTTTACTTGCGATATAATAAATTCATCGAAAATCCAGAATTTGTTGGAGAGAATTATGGACAATATTCTGATAAAAATACTTGTGTGCTTTATTGCGGGAGCAGGAGCAGGCATTGGAACGGGATTCGCCGGTATGAGCGCCGCAGCTGTTGTAGGTCCCATGCTAATAACCTTTTTGGGGATACCTGCCTACGATGCAGTCGGAATTGGACTTGTCAGCGACGTTTTAGCAAGCCTCGTAAGCGCATATACCTATAAAAAAAGCGGCAACTTAGATATTAAAAATAGCTTGCCTTTGCTTGTAAGCGTTCTTATCGTAACAATGATCGGAAGCTTCGTGGCAAGCTTCCTTCCCGAGCAAGCCATGAGCGGCACTATGCAAATAGCGCTGATCATAATTGGATTACGCTTTCTTTTAAAGCCCGTCAACAAAACAAAAGAGCAATTAGCGGCGATTTCGCCAAAAAGCAGATTGATCAAGGCAATCATCGGTGGAATATTCGTTGGATTTATATGTGGCTTTGCAGGCGCGGGCGGTGGAATGATGCTTCTGCTTGTTCTGACCGCATTCCTCGGTTATCCCATGCATTTGGCGGTTGGTACAAGCGTGTTTATTATGGCATTTACAGCTCTCACGGGCGGTATCAGCCATTTTATAATTGGGGGAGTTCCTGACATTCTCTGCCTTGCGCTGTGCGTTGCATTTACGCTGCTTTGGGCAAGAATTGCCGCGAAAATCGCCAACAAAGCTAACGCAAAAACCTTAAACCGCGTGGTCGGCATTGTTATGATCGTTACGAGTATTGTTATATTGGCGGTAAATTATCTTTAACATTAGCGCACAAATTACAATTTGCCGATATGATATACGATAACAACCGAAAGGAATATTTACGTTGAAAAAGATAAAAAAACTGATACCAATGATAATATCCGCGCTGCTCCTAACATCCTGCACCTCTCCGGGAAGCACCCCGGGATACCGTTCTATAACGATGGACGAAGCAGTCATCATGATGAGAGACGAAAAGAATTATATAATTCTTGACGTGCGCAGACCCGATGAATATGCCGAAGGACACATACCGGGAGCAATAAACGTTCCTAATGAAACGATAGGCACGGGTGAGATTGCGGAGCTTCCCGACAAGGCGCAATTAATACTCGTTTACTGCAGAAGCGGGAGACGAAGCAAAGAAGCCTCCGAAAAGCTCGTCAAGCTTGGATACACGAACATCGTTGAGTTTGGCGGTATCCTTGACTGGAAAGGCGAGATAGAAAAGTAAGGAAGAACACTATGAAAGACGAATGCTTAATCTGCGGCGCGCCGCTGAAATATTCAGAGCAGGACGTGCTGATGGAGTGCGCCATCTGCCACAAAAAAGAAAACAGCAAGACCGCTTGTGAAAACGGTCATTACATATGTAACGAATGCCATACGCAATGAATGGACAGTATCTTGGGAGTATGCCTTTCGGAGAAATCCAAAGACCCTGTCGCTATCATCAAAAAGCTGATGGCGCTTCCGTTTTGTCATATGCACGGACCGGAGCATCACGTGCTGGTGGGATCTGCGCTTCTTACCGCTTACAAAAACGCGGGCGGTGATATTGACCTACCTAAAGCGCTTTCGGAAATGCAAGCGCGCGGAAAGAAAGTGCCGGGCGGCGCGTGCGGATTCTGGGGAGCGTGCGGCGCGGGTATAAGCGCAGGAATGTTCGTGTCTATTGTGACAGGCTCGACTCCACTCGCGAATGAAGCGTGGGGACTCTCTAACAAAATGACGTCAAACGCCCTCGGCGCAATCGGAGAGGTTGGAGGCCCCCGTTGCTGTAAGCGTGACTCCTACATTTCTATCATCAAAGCCGTGGAGTTTGCAAAGGAGCACCTCAGCGTTGAAATGTCGCTTGATAAAATCAAGTGTGTGCATTCGACACAGAATAATCAATGTATAGGTATGAGGTGTCCGTTCAAATGAAAAAGAAGATAGCCTTTATTTGCATACATAATTCTTGCCGCAGTCAGATAGCTGAGGCTCTCGGAAAGCATCTGCGAGGTGATGAGTTCGACTTTTATTCGGCTGGAACTGAAACCAAACCGCAGATCAATCAGGATGCGGTACGGCTTATGAAGGAGCTTTACGGCATCGACATGGAGCTGACTCAGCACAGTAAAACGATTGACAAGATACCGTCTCCCGATGTTGCTATCTCAATGGGATGCGATGTTGGATGTCCCTTTATCGGCAGAGCCTTTGATGACGATTGGGGTTTGTCCGATCCCACGGGAAAGAGCGATGCAGAATTTTTTGAGGTGATTAAGGAAATAGAGTCGAACATAAAAAGTATACGATAAATTCCAATTTGTAGGGCAGGCTTGGAAGAGGGGTATGCTGCTCGGGGCAAGGTTCATCAAAACCGTTCCGCTTCGTTATAAATTTAAGCCGACATCTCCTCGCGACGCAGATACCGCAAATACTCTGTTCCTCGAGGTTTGCTCAGTGCCTGCGGTATGCGAACTCCCCGTGCCTTTTGGGCAAACGGTTTTCAAGGCGTAATACACTGTCGGATTTTAGAAGAAATTAACGGAAGATAACGGAACATAAAAGAGGCTGAAAACCCAGTAAAATCAAGGGTTTTCAGCCTTTTCTCTTCCTCAAAAACCGCTTTTCCCAGACGCACCAAAGGTCTTCGCATCCAACACAATATCCAACAAAATTTTTAGATATTGCGTTAGATATATCACCTCGTCTTGCGACTTTGGCTAGCCACATTTTGCCCATTTTGAGCATCACAAACCAGCTCCACCACTCTCTCGGGTGTTCATTGTAGCATACCTTACCCAAATTTTCAATAGCTTTCGCAACTCTATTTTACGATGAAAAATCACCATGCCTAAATCAATGAATAGTGTCTTCAAAAGCATTCAAATTTGAATTACTTGCACCTTTTGAGGTGTTTTTGAGAGACTTATTTGCACCTTTAAGCACTTTCTGGCGATAGTTATTTGCACCTTTTAAGGATTTTGCACCTAAATAGACCACCAATACTGGTTAAAAATTATACCGCCTTAAACAAAGATAGACTTGTCAAGATATAATTTACCTTAGCGCCAAACATAAGTCTTGACTTCCTGCGATTTTAGAGATATAATAGTATTGGAAGCACCGATGACGGTTGCTCCCTTCTGAGACGAATAACCGCCTGCAGCTGGAAACTTGAGGCGGTTATTTTTTTAAAATAGCAAACAATTATTTTTTCGGCACTAAACGCGATTTGCTGCCGAAAAAATAAAAGAGTTTCAGCCAATAAAAGATAATTGAATTTTGCCGTTTCGAGTAAAAAAGTGTATACTTTTATCTACGAAATATTACAAAAAGTCAAATACTACGTTTAAACGTGGTACGTTAGAAAAAGTGTATAGTTTTTCTAACAAAATGATACCAATCAACGTAGCATAGAAAACACAAGATTAGTTAAAAAATGAAGACCGTTCGTTCTCCGAAGTTTTGCAGCTTCGGAGTTTTTTATTTTAGGACACCTTGTCCTCATCAAACATCAAAATTTGCATCGCTGTAATCGAAAAAAGAATGCGGATAAGTTCTCCAAAAATCGACAAAAAGATTGATTTTACAACATAAATATGGTATAATCATAAAAAAACGAAGGAAACGTTAAGATGGCTAAGTATAATGTTTTCGATAAATATGATGTGCAAAAACAAACAGAACTTCTTGTTCAAGTGTTGTCCGTAGAACCGCCTTACAAATCCATAGAATTTGACTACGGCTTGTATTCACACTTTGGGTTTGTAGAAAATCTTTGCATTGATTCATATTGCGAGAGTTGTGACAATGAAAAAACTTTTAGTGCAGAAGTAAAAGACTGTTTTCAGCTTCTGATGACAGAAAATTTTAAAGTTAACGGAGGCCCTCCAGGACTTCGCAGACCTTCCCCGAATGAATTTTATAAAGATAAGGAATATTTTATAAACATATCGCTTCGTTGCGCAAAATGCGGAGAAACGCACTACTTCTCCCTACTGTTCAAAGGAAACACGATTACAAAAATTGGACAATATCCCTCTTATTCAAAAGGAGAAGCGTGGAAATTAAAGAAATATAAAAATCTAATATCAAAGTATTATCCAGAACTAACAAAATCATTAAACGCATATTCTCAAGGCATGGGTGTTGCAGCGTTCACTTATCTTAGGCGCATTTTAGAATATCTAATTGAAAGCAAGTTTAATGGGGATTCAGCGTGGAAGTTTATTGAGAAATTAAAGGAAGTTGAAAAGAACGAAACAATCATTCCTCCAGAACTGTCTTGTGTGAAAGAAGAAATATATTCTGTTTTAAGCAAAGGGATTCATGAGTATGAAGAAGCAGAGTGCATGGAGATTTATTTGTCTGTAAAATACGTTATAGAAAGAATGCTTGATTTGGAGTTGGAAAAAAAGGATCGCAATAAAAAAGCAAAACAAGCAATTGCAGCTATACAAGGAAAGCTTCAAAGCAAGAAAAAATGATGAAACATACCCAGCAAAACAGCCGAGTTTAGAAAAATCGGCTGTTTTTTATTTATAATAACATTTTTTCCTTTGACTCTATTGACATTACAGAAATTTGTAGTATAATATATGTATATAATGTTATAAATTACTACATAATTATGTAATTATAAGGAGGTGCTTCTATGGTTGAAAATTCAATAAAAGTCTTTGCTTCCGAGGAGTACTTCTTGCTGTTTTGGCTATCGGAAAACATTACCAAAAGCAGCAAAAAAATGTCTGTAAGATTTTCGCAGTCTGAAATAGCCGAAGAACTAAAGTGCAGTCCGACAACAATTAACAAACGAATGCGTTTACTACAAGATGCAGATTGTATTGAGCTTGATGGCAAAAAAGGTTATACAATTACAGACAAAGGTAAAAATGTTATTAAAATAATGAAAAAAATAGAGAGTCTTGATGGAGGAAATCAAAATGACTGAAAAGATTATTGTAATTCCCGAAGGCAAAATTTGCGACTACGTGGATGGTAAATTCAGACCTGACACACCCGAAGAATATGTTCGTCAAACTATTGAAAAGCGCTTGGTGAATGAACATAAGTATCTCCCCAAACAGATCAAAATCGAATTTACTCTTCAGTTGGGTTCGCGTAAGCCTCGTGCTGATATTGTCATTTTTGATAAAGGGTGCACCGAGTTCACACAGGAGAATATTAGGATCATTATTGAATGTAAAAAAGAAACCGTAGAAGCTCGTAATGCAAAGGACGGTGTTGAGCAGCTGAAGTCGTATATGTCTGCGTGCCCGAACTGTGAATGGGGTATGTGGACTAACGGAAAGCAGAAAGAGGTGTTCCGCAAATTCGTTAACGATAAAGGTCAGATTGAATTCATGGATTATAATGATATTCCTTCTGCCGATGGCAACCTTGATGATGTTGACCGCCCCAAGAGAACTTCTCTCAAAAACGCATATGACGACAACCTCCTTTTTGTGTTCAAGACCTGCCATAATCATATTCATGTCAATGATGGTTTGCAAAAGCAGCCTGCGTTCTTTGAATTGCTTAAGGTTATTTTCTGCAAGATTGAGGACGAGCGTAATATCCCTTCTCCGTTGGAATTCTATACTACATCCAAAGAGCGTTCCAATCCCGATGGACAGTTAACGGTTAAAAAGCGTATTTCCAAGATTTTTGAGCGCGTAAAGAAAAAGCACGGCAAAATTTTTGACTCTAATGATGAGATCAAACTTTCTCCGCGCAGCTTGGCGTATATTGTTAGCGAATTGCAGAAGTATAGCCTTCTCAATACCAATATCGATATTAAGGGCAAGGCATATGAGGAAATTGTAGGAGCAAATCTGCGTGGCGACCGTGGCGAATTCTTCACCCCTCGTAATGTGATGAAGATGGTCGTTGAAATGATCAATCCGAAGATGGAAGAACGTGTGCTGGACAGCTCGTGCGGCACCGGCGGTTTCTTAGTTACCGCTATGACTCACGTTATCGCTCAATTGGAAGCAGATTTTTCCGAGCAACTTGGATGCCCGAGAAAAGATTGGGATAATGATTCCATTCGTGCTTTCAATGATAAAATTTCCGAAATGGCAGCACAATACTATTACGGATTTGATATTAACCCCGACCTTGTCAAAGCTACCAAAATGAACATGGTCATGAACAATGACGGTAGCGGTAATATTCTACAAACGAACTCACTCCTTCCTCCTCACGAGTGGTCGGATGAATTCCGCACAAAGTTGGCAGAAGCTCTTGGTGTGGATAAGAGCGAAATTCGCAATCATAAGACGATTGAATTCTTCAATGTAATCGTAACAAATCCGCCTTTCGGCAGCAAAATTCCCGTAAAAGACAAGAATATTCTTGAACAGTTTGAACTCGCACATATTTGGGAGAATAATAAGAAAACAGGCGTATGGACTATGACAGATCGTCTGCAATCATCTGTTCCTCCCGAAATTCTCTTCATTGAGCGTTGCACACAGCTCTTAGTTCCCGGCGGTAGAATGGGTATTGTTTTGCCTGACTCAATCCTTGGATCGCCTGGACTTGGATATATCCGCGAATGGCTCATCAAAAATCATCGTATTATCGGAAGCGTAGACCTTCATGTAGATACCTTCCAACCTCGTAATGGCACACAGACCTCCGTATTGTTCTTGCAGAAGAAAACACAAGAGCAAAAAGATGCCGAAGCCAAGAGTGGAACAATGGCTGATTATAATATCTTTATGGCAATGGTAGAAAAAGTTGGTCATGATAAGCGTGGTAATCCTACTTTCAAACGCGATAAGGAAGGTAATGAAATACTCGTTCCCGACACTAATAGCGTTCTTGTTCTTGACGAAACAAGCGATGGTAGCACCACAGTTGCACACGAGCAGAAGAAAAAGGTAGAGGATGATCAGACTCCCGACGTTCCGGAGATTTTTGCGGAATGGAAAAAGCAGGAGGGCATTTCATGGTAAACGGAAATTTAGCATATAAGCTGAACGACGCTTCGGGCGAAGAAGTCGTTGTAAACGAAGCACCATTAAAATGGTGTTCGGTTACCTTGTCGGATGTTGTTTCGCGCGGCAAACGATTGGAAGCGAGCGTGTTTGATGTTGAAGCGAAACAAGCGCGCCAAATAATTTATAATGGAAAATATGATGTTACCACAGTTGGTGGAAATGATGGACTCACCTCATCATATACAGGCGCGCGCTTTAAGCGTGTTTGGGTAAAAACATCAGAATATCCCATATTCCAACCCTCATCCATCGTTGATATTAAACCCTCTCCTGATGGATATATTTCAAAACGCACCCAAACTAACATTGACGCTTTGAGAGTTAAAGAAGGACAAGTCTTAATGACTTGCTCCGGAACGATTGGGAAACTTTCGTATGTATCAAAAACATTGGATAATACAATATTTAGCCACGATTTGTTGAGAATTGATTGCAAAGAGCCAACAGACGCAGGATATTTGTATGCATATCTTAAAAGCAAAATCGGCAATAAAATTCTTCTTACCAACAGTTATGGCGCGGTTATTACACATATCGAACCTGAGCATTTAGCTACTGTTCCGATCCCTAATGCTCCTGCTACAATCAAAAGAAAAATCCATACTCTTATTGCAGAATCTTATCGCCTTCGCGATGAATCCAACGATTTGATCGACGAGGCAACGCGACTTTTGATAGAAGAACTTCATTTGCCTTCTGTGGATGAACTAAATCCCGTTAGCAAAGCAGCCCCTGTTGAAACATTTAGCGTAAAATTGAGCCAAATGGCAGGTCGTGCAGATGCTTCGTATCATGTACCGATTGTTGATGGAATTGTTGCGTATTTAAAAGAGTATGCTGAAGAAGTAACCACAATCGGAGATAACCGTATAAGCAAAGAAGTAATACTTCCTGGACGCTTCAAAAGAATTTATGTTGATGAGGGCTTTGGTAGAGTATTTATTGGCGGCAAACAATTAGGAGAGTTAGATCCGAGCAACAAAAAATATCTCTCTCTTACACATCATGGAGAACGCATAGGTAAGCAGCTTGAATTACATGAGAATATGACACTTATTACCTGTAGTGGTACTATCGGAAAGGTGACATTAGTAGGTAAGCAATGGGAAAATTGGACTGCTAATCAGCATATTATTCGTATCGTTCCTGCTGATGAAACCATTGCAGGATATATTAACATTTTCTTGTCTTCTGACTATGGACATGAGCTTATTACGAGATACACCTACGGTTCTGTTGTAGATGAAATTGATGATAACCATGTTCGTCAAATTCCTATTCCTCTGCTAAAAAACAAAGAAATTCAAGCTCGCATCAACGAGTTGGCACTTCTGGCGAACCAAAAACGTTATGAGGCATATCTGCTTGAACAAAGAGCCTTGAAAGTGATGGATGACGAAGTCATCTATGCCAAGTGAGGTGGAATAATGTCAAATTATAAAGATTGGATTAAAGCTGTAGATATACAGGTTGACTATTATTCCGCCTTTATGAAGGCGTGGATTGCGTTCAATGCATGGTATGAGAGCGGTGAAATTGAAGGCAAAACAGATAAAGACAAAATTGATTATATTGCCGATAAAACTAACAGATTTAAGACATATATTGAAAACCTTTTGACATCCGAGGACACCGAAGGAATATCGTTTCGGGAAAGTGTTGGTAAGTTACATAATAGCCTTCTCAATGCCCCCATTACAACGCAGGAATATGTTGGGGTAAGACAAGCTATATCCTTTTCTTCCGTTGCTATTAAGAACAAAAACAACCTAAATAAGTTTGAATATTGTACTATTCAATATAAGTGCGAAAGAGTACGCGGAAAGATTATTACGACTGTCAGCAAAAAAGCTACGGGTGTTGATCTGTTTAGATTTGAACAAGAAGAATACAACAAAGATGAATTAATCCAACAATCTACATTTTTAGCTTTAACGGCAACTCAACAGAACAAATGCGAAGAATGCTATAAAGCGCTTGAGCCATACATAATTGAAAGTATAATAGATCCGAACCCCGGAGATCATTCAAAAAAGATGGGAGCTTATAATTTCATTAGTGACACGTCTAAAATATGTTCAGCAATCGTAGTTATTCTATATTTGCTAAGATGTGGTTTAGCTCACGGTGACGTGTCTCCAGATGAGGCTTCAAGTAAAGTGTATCGCTATGCTTATGAAGTTCTTGTTCCGCCATTAAAAAAATTAAAATAAACTCTGGACTTTGCGGAAGTTATGTGGTATTGTGTTGTGCTAACAGGAGGTGCGACCAATGGAAAGCATAATCAAAGAATTGTGGCATGGCAATATTATACCGCAAGAGGACAGCAGAACGAACTCGAAGGAGATGAAAGAGCTCCTTGGATACATGGCGCGTCATCACGAAGACCTCGAAAAGACCTTTACCGAGGAACAGAAAGAAATCTTCGAGAAGTTCCACGACTGCTGGAGCGAGTACGCAAGTCTCGGTGAGTGTGCGATATTCTGCTACGCATTCAAGCTCGGTATGAGAATCGCAATCGAAACGTTAACTAAATAAGCGAGAGGGATAGGTTCGACCAAGAGTCTATCCCTTTTTGTGTTCTTTTTCCAATGATAAAAATAGCCTTAAATTTGCCTCGTGTCGAAAATAAGAGTCAACTAAGGCAAGTATCCCTCAAATAGTTTTCCAGGCGATTGTAGAGAGTTTTTGCCCCCGAAAATCCACCTTTTTGCGCCAGTTTTTGAGAGGGATAGTGACTAAAAATCATACAGCTTTAAACAAAGAAAGGCATCTTTTGAACCGCCCCAAAATCAATATAGTTTAACGCTATATTTTGACATTTAGAGCTGAAAAATTCCAGTGTTTTCAAGGGGTTTCAGGCTCGCATCGAGAGGGGGGTAGGCATATATGTACCCCTCCCCCACAGCGCGCATTTACCGCCCTGTGAGCCAAAATTTCAAGGCTAAAAATTACGCAGCCTTAAACAAAGAATAAGCCGATGAGGAATCAAAAGAAACCTCATCGGCTTATTTTACGTTCAGCGAACTACCGAAGAATGACTATAGATGTAGAACTCCTCTTGGCTCGGCATCCACTTCTTTTCTTTGGGTGGGAAGGTGGTGTCAAAGGCTTCGACAGCAGCAGTGTCCTCACAGCAATCGGCAGCGGTTGAAGGAATGTACATCCACTTTCTTCCGTCAAGCGCACCAGGAGTAAGCTCTGCCACAAGCAAAGCCGTCGGGAAATTGCCGTCCACGACAAAGCTAACGTTCTTCTTTTTGCAGCTCACGAAACCACGGCTAATGTAGTTGCCCGGATTACCGAAATTGATGTTCACATCGTATCCCATCTTGCGAGCGACTTCAAAGGAA
>JAZQKG010000038.1:0-8562 GCA_045542035.1 Eubacteriales bacterium
ATAACATATTTTTTTTAACATTTAAACATAAAAATGTTTATAATTATTGACCTTTAATTTCTTTAATAAGCTTTTTAATATCGGAAGCAGTTTTATTTTTTGTTTTTATATTAGTTTCCATTTTATTTAGAGATGATAAAACTGTGCTGTGGTCGCGTCCAAATATATTTCCTATTTCTTTCAGAGAAAGATTAGTCATATTTCTTATTATATAAATTGAAGTATGTCTTGCGTTAGCTATGTTTTCGGTTTTCTTTTTTGATTTTATATCCTCTATCGGAACGCCATAGCTTTTGCTTACGGAAGAAAGTATTTTTTCAACCATAGCTCCGGTAGGAATATTGCCCGGGTCTATATAGGAAATAGCTTGATCTATAGATTCCTTTGTAACAGGCGTTGAAGAAAGAGAATAAAGAGCGTAAAGTCTTTTTAAAACACCCTCTATCTGTCTTATATTTCTTTGAAGACGCTCAGCCATATAATCTACAAGCTCGTTAGAAATGAGAAGATTCATTGACGACGCTTTTTTCTTTATTATAGCGGTTCTTAGTTCAAAGCTTGGGGGTGAAACTTCGGCTATAAGTCCTCCCTCAAATCTTGATCTTAATCTGTCTTCAAGAGGTCTTATATCCTTCGGAGGACGGTCGCTTGTTAATATAATCTGCTTATCTGCTTCATAAAGTGAAGAGAACGTATGGAAAAACTCTTCCTGAGTAGAAACCTTACCAGCAATAAACTGTATATCGTCAATAAGAAGAACGTCAGCGGTTCTGTATTTATCTTTAAACAAAGAGGTTTCGGCTTTTGAAATTGATTCAATAAGCTCATTCATAAAGTCTTCGCATTTTTTATAAACTATTTTTAAATTTGGATGGTTTTCTTTTAAATCGTTTATAACGGCGTAAAGAAGATGTGTTTTTCCAAGACCCGAGTGACCGTGAATGAAAAGAGGATTGTAATATGTTGGATCCTTCGCGACGGCAAGGCAGGCAGCCTTTACGAATTTATTAGATTCTCCTTCAATGAAATTATCGAAGGTATATTCGGAAAGAAGGCTTTTGTTTGGCGGATTATTGTTTTCGTTAAGAAATCTGTTTATTTCAATTTTTCTTTTTTCTGTTTCTTTATTTGAATCTTCAGTATTAATTTCCAAATCGTTTTCATCATCTTCGATACTGAAAATTTTAGAATTTTCCTCTGATGGAGAATTAATTTCTATATCGACGCTGAATCCTATAGCATCCTCCACTGCTTTTTCAAGAATATCCTTGTATTTTGTAGATATTATATTTTTTCTGAGTACAGTTGGAGTAATAAAAACAGCCTTTTCATCAGAAAGAGAAATCAATTCCAAGTTTCCGAACCAAAGATTAAAGATAGTTTTTGAAGGGAGCTTTTGTTCAACGCTTTCAAGAACAAGCGCTGTAATATCTTTCAGTTCATTCATTTTAAAATCCTTTTTTGTTTTTGAAAAAGGGTATAAGTATACCTTTTTTAATATATTTATATATATTATAACATATATATAATAGAAAATCAATAAAAAGATTTAAAAAAAAGGAATTATATATTACAAATTTTTTGATTTTCCTCTTGAAAAAAGAGACATTAAAAGTCCGGATATAAGAGCTAACGTACAGCCTATTGAAGAAGCCGAAAAAGCGCCGCCGAGAACTCCAAATAATCCCATACTGTCGACAGCTTTTTTTACGCCTTTTGCTATATTTCCGCCAAATCCAATGAGAGGTAAAGAAGCGCCGCAACCGGAAATTTTAAATAACGGCTCGTATAATCCCACGCTTCCCAAAAATACCCCCGAAACAACGAGTAAAACTAAAATTCTTGCGGGAGTAAGCGAAGTTTTATCTATAAGAACCTGAGCAATAACGCAAAAGGCGCCGCCTATCAAAAAGGCTAAAAGTGATTTAAGTAACATAAAAAACCTCTATTCTGCCGTTTGTTTCGGCTTTTTAATCAGAAGAAATATGAATAACCGGAGCAATACCAAGTATATTTTCGCCTTGCATTACGCTCGAAGGACTCATAAGAGCGCCGGTAGACATAAAAAGAATATTTTTTATTTTATTACTCTCAAGCGCGGGAAGAAAATAAGAAGCAAGAACCGAAGCTGAGCAACCGCATCCCGAGGCGCCGGAATGAATATCGGATTTTTCCCCGTCATAAAGAAGATTTCCGCAATCGATGTGATTACCTTCCGCTTCTGGAATCTCCTTTGATATAAGCTCTTCTATTACATCAGATCCGACTTTTCCTAAGTCCCCCGTGACTATATAATCAAAGTCCTTCGGTGAATAATCGGATAAAGAAAAATAGGTATATAAAGTATCAAAAGCGGCTCTCGCCATAGCGCAGCCCATATTTGAGGCGTCGCCGGTAAGACCGTCAACAATTTTTCCAATCATACCGTTTTTTATTTTTATATTACCGTTTTTTCCTAAAATAAAGGCGCCGGACGCCGTTGCGGTCCATTGAGCAGTAGGTGTTCTTTGACCTCCGTATTCAATCGGTGTTCTGAACTGACGCTCCGCTGCTGAGTTATGCGATGTTGTTACAGTCGCTCCGACGGAAATATCGGTGTGAGATATCAGACTTGATAGAAGAAGCAACGCCTCTGTACACGTAGAGCAAGCGGAATAAAGACCTATATAAGGTATACCGAAGGTATATAAACCGCCGGAAGAAGCAACGCATTGATTTTCGAGGTCTCCTGCAAGAATAACGTCAATATCATTTGGGGAAAAGTTTGCCTTTTTCATAGCGATATTAAGCGACATTCTACCCATTTCACCCTCTGCCTTTTCCCAGGTTTCCATACCGAATCTGTCAGTATCGTCGCACAGGTCAAATAAATTTCCGAGCCTTCCCCTTCTCTCTTCATAACCGCCGACAGATGCCCAGGATAAAAATGCGGGAGGATTATTATCAAAATTCAATATTTTTCTCATATTAAAAAAACTCCGTAACTATAAAATAAATTAAACCGTATACAGTTCCGGCAACGGTTGAATAAAGTATAACAGGACCCGCAACGTTAAATATTTTTGCACCTACGCCCGAAATATATCCTTCACTTCTGTTATCAATTGCCGCAGAGGTAACAGAATTTGAAAATCCCGTTACGGGAACGAGAGTGCCTGCGCCGCAAAATCTTGCAACCTTATCAAAAAATCCAAGAGCGGTAGCTAAAGACGCAAGTATTATATAAGTTATAGTTACCGTAAGATATGCATGCTCCTCGTTTAATCCAAGATAGGAATAAAGATAAAAAAGCCACTGGCCGACAAAACACAAAAATCCCCCTGATAAAAACGCAAAAATGCAGTTTTTTAAAATGGGGGATTTGGGAGAATGCTTTTTTATTAACTTTTTGTAATCTTCGTTTTTTTCTATTTTCATATCAGCCTCAAAAGTAAATAAAAATTTACAAAATCTCATTTATTTTTCGAGACTATTATTTGCGGAAAAGGTTTTATTATACATAATTTAAGGGATAAAATCCCCTACCGTGTCAATTTTAAATACTAATAAAAGAATATTTCTTATTATAAACCAAAGAATTATCGAAGCTGGAATTATTAGAAATGTGTAAAACTTAAAATTTTCTGTTATTTTGGTATCCTTTTTTATAAGAGATATAATAAGACGTCTGTCGTAATCTAAAATTACAAAAGCTGAAATTATAAGAGGAGGATAAAGAATAAAAGAGGTGATAAAGTCGAAGGAAAGAAAGGCATAAAGAGATCGGCTTCCTCCACATCCGGGACAGTATATTCCGAACAGATTTTTTGAGATACACTTAATTTCATTTTCCGTGTCTTGAGTCCCCTTAAAATATAAGGTATAGAATACGGCGAAAAGCAATAGGGAGATATTTAAAATCAAGAGAATATAAAAATTTCTTTTCAGCTTATTACGTATATTCATTTATTTATTCCTCAAATTTATTCAATTCTATTTTATCATATAAACAAAAATATTTCAACATAATACTACAAAATGCTTGAAAACAAAATAAGTTTATGTTAGAATATATTAAAAGTACATAAGGCAAAGGAGAAGATTATGGGTGCTGAGTGGAATAACAATTTTGAAAATAACAGCGAAAACACAAGCCATTCTGAAAATTTTCAAAATAATGAGAGCGGCTATCAGAATGAGCAGGAATACGCATTTCAAATGGTAACGAAGAACGGCAAGCCCAAAACAAAGGGGTGGGCCGTCGCGTCAATGGTTATGGGTATTATATCTGTCGTTTGCTGCTGTTTTGGATGGAGCGGCATATTTTTGGGAGCGGGAGCGATTATTGTCGCTATCGTTTCAAGAAGAAATCTCGGATATTTTGACGGAATGACAATTGCAGGACTCATACTGGGTATATTCGGTTTTGTATTTGGAACTACGATGGTTATATACACCTTGACTCTTCCTCCGGAGTTTTGGGATGAATATTTTAGAGAGCTTGAGAATTTCCCCGGAAGCGACGCGAACGGAATATAAAATAAGCACCGTATGGCAATTTGACATTGTGGGTGAACAAAATTATGGCGTTGCGCAAATTAAGCGCAACGCCATTCTTATGTGAAAACAGGCTCGGAAATCACCGAGTCTGTTTTTTGTGTATTTAGATGGTTTTAAGAATTTCTTCCGCTTTTGCGAGTGCCTCGTCAATTTTATCGAGGTCGCGGCCTCCGCTCATTGCGCTGTCGGGGCGTCCGCCGCCCTTTCCGCCGCAGATAGCAGAAATTTCTTTAAGAATATTACCTGCGTGAGCTCCTGCTTTAACAGCGTCAGGACCTGCCGCTGCAACGAAGTTGAGCTTTCCGTCGAATACTGTTGCGAAAACGGCTACGCCGTCGGCAAACTTTGATTTAACTGAGTCACCAAGGCTTCTTGCGCTGTCAGGCTTAGCCTCTATTTTAGCAGTGAGAAGCTTAAACTTTCCTACTTGCTTTATGTTTTCAAGAAGGGATTGAGTTTTAAGCTCGGAAAGCTTTGCGTTCGCGCTCTCAAGCTCCCTCTTCGTTTCTTTTATTTCCGACTGAAGAGAAGCTGCCTTCTTTGCGATGGTTGCGGGATTCTGCGCTTTGAGTTCTTTTGCGGTTTCTGTAATTATGTCCTCTTTCTCGGCAAGGAGTGTAAGAACTCCAAGGCCGGTAGTTCCCTCTATTCTTCTGACACCCGCAGCAACTGAGGATTCGGAGATAACCTTGAAAAGACCTATTTCACCTGTAGAAGAAACGTGTGTTCCTCCGCAAAGCTCAACCGAAGAGTTTCCTATGCTTACGATTCTTACCTTGTCTCCGTATTTCTCACCAAAGAGAGCCATAGCGCCCTTCTTGCGAGCCGACTCAATATCTGAAACTTCTGTAGAGCAGCCTTCTGACATAAGGATGTTAGCGTTTACGATAGCCTCAACCTCTGCGATTTCCTCTTTGGTCATAGCGGCAAGGTGAGTAAAGTCAAAACGCACTCTGTGCTCGTCAACGTATGAGCCTGCCTGCTCAACATGCGTTCCGAGAACTTTTCTGAGAGCCGCTTGAAGAAGATGGCATGCCGAATGGTTTCTTTTTATCGAAAGACGTCTATCCGTGTCAATTTTGAGGTTAAGAACATCGCCCTTTCTGAGAGTTCCCGACTCTATTTTCACCTCGTGAATATAGACGCCATTTGTTTTTTTGGTGTCAAGAACGGTAAGGGTCGCGGTGTCGGAAAGGATAACACCCGTGTCACCGACTTGTCCTCCTCCTTCGCCGTAAAATACGGTTTTGTCGAAAACGAGCGAGCAATCGCCTTCATTTATGCTTTCAACCTCTTCCCCGTCAACTATGACGGAAAGAAGCTTCGCTTCACATTCATTGCTGTCATAACCCAAAAATTCGGTTTCCGGAAGCTTTGAGAGAAGTTCCTTTGAAGAATCCGACCAACCGGAAATGTTTCCTCTTGCAGCTCTTGCTCTTGTTTTCTGCTCTTCCATAAGTGCGCCGAACGCATCGTTGTCAACCGAGAGTCCTGCTTCTTCGGCAATTTCCCTTGTTAAGTCAACCGGGAAGCCGAACGTGTCGTAAAGCTTGAAAGCGTCTTCACCGGAAATGACCTTTTCGCTTTTTTCTTTAAGCTCAGCAATGAGCGCGGAAAGTATTCCGAGACCCGCGTCAATCGTAGTGTTGAATCTGTCCTCTTCGAGAACTATTACTTTTAGAATATATTCTCTCTTTTCTTTAAGCTCGGGATAAGCGTCTTCGTTTTGTCCGACAACTATTTCGCAAAGCTCTTTTAAGAACTTCCTTTCAATACCGAGAAGCTTTCCGTGGCGGCAGGCGCGTCTGAGAATTCTTCTGAGAACGTAGCCTCTTCCCTCGTTTGATGGAATAACGCCATCGGAAATCATAAACGTCGCGCTTCTTATATGGTCGGTAACAACGCGAATTGAAATATCGTCTTTAGCGTTTTCGCCGTACTTTTTGTTCGAAATTTCGCAAACCGTATCAAGAATTTTGCGGACAGTGTCCACCTCGAAGAGGTTGTCCACTCCCTGCATAACGCAGGCGAGGCGCTCAAGACCCATACCGGTGTCTATGTTTTTCTGAATCAGCTCGGTGTAATTACCCGCGCCGTCGTTATTGAACTGAGAAAATACGTTATTCCATATTTCCATAAATCTGTCGCAGTCGCATCCCGGCTTGCAATCGGGACTTCCGCAACCGTATTTTTCGCCTCTGTCAAAGTATATTTCGGAACAAGGACCGCAGGGACCTGAGCCGTGTTCCCAGAAGTTATCTGCTTTTCCAAGCTTAACGATATGAGCTTCGCTGACGCCTATTTTATCGCGCCATATAGCGTACGCCTCATCGTCATTTTCATATACCGACGGCCAGAGAAGGTCCTTCGGAATTTCAAGAGTACCGTTCAAAAATTCCCACGCCCAAGCTATAGCCTCGTTTTTGAAATAGTCGCCAAACGAGAAGTTCCCGAGCATTTCAAAATACGTGCCGTGACGCGCTGTGTGGCCTACTCGCTCAAGGTCAGGCGTTCTTATACACTTTTGACAGGTACAAACTCTGTTTCTCGGTGGAATTTCCTCACCGGTGAAGTATTTCTTCATCGGAGCCATGCCGGAGTTTATAAGAAGGAGAGATTTATCATTGTTCGGAATAAGCGAAAAGCTCGGCAGCCTCAGATGCCCCTTGCTCTCAAAAAAGGAGAGAAACTTTTCACGAAGTTCATTAAGAGATGTCCATTTCATTTTTTTGTCCTCTATATTTTATATATTTATTTCCATCTTGAAATTATATCACAAATAACAGATAAAGTCAATACAAGTCATAATAAAATAAGGAAGTCTGCCGCAAGAAAGCAAAGAGGAATGTAAAGAGAGAATATAAGAGAAAGAATAAGTGATGTTTTTTAAAAAATTTCATATAATTCTCCTTTCTGATTTGATTTCACCATATTAGAATAAAAAATCAACAATTTGCAAAATAATTAAAACAGATTGATATTATTAAAAAAATGTGTTATACTTGAAACGAAAATAAAAATAGGCAGGTAGAAATTATGCAGATGACACTTAGATGGTACGGCTCGAAGCACGATACCGTTACATTAAAGCAAATCCGTCAGATTCCCGGAGTTCGCGACGTTATAACAACACTCTACGATACCCAACCCGGTGAAGTCTGGACCCGCGAAAGAATCCGCGCTATGAAGGATGAAGTTGAAGCGGCAGGGCTTCACGTTGCCGGAATAGAGAGCGTAAACGTGCACGACGCAATTAAGACAGGTTCCCCTGACAGAGATATGTACATTGATAATTATATTCAATGTCTCGAAAATCTCGGCAAAGAAGATATACACATGGTATGCTACAACTTTATGCCGGTATTCGACTGGACAAGAACCGAGCTTGCGAGAGTGAGAGAGGATGGTTCAACCGTTCTTGCATACACTCAGGAGGCCGTTGATAATCTTGTTCCCGAAAAGATGTTTGAGTCTATCGCGGGCGATATGAACGGAACGGTTATGCCCGGCTGGGAGCCCGAGAGAATGGGCAGAGTAAAAGAGCTCTTCGCGATGTATAAGGATATTGACGACGAGAAGCTTTTCGCGAATCTCGTATACTTCCTTGAAAGAATTATGCCCACTTGCGATAAGTACGATATAAACATGGCGATACATCCCGACGATCCCGCATGGAGCGTTTTCGGTCTTCCGAGAATTATAATAAATAAAAAGAATATTCTCCGCATGATGAAGGCTGTTGATAACAAGCATAACGGCGTAACATTCTGCACGGGTTCATACGGAACGAGCCTTGAGAATGACCTTCCCGATATGATTCGCTCACTTAAAGGAAGAATTCATTTCGCTCATATTAGAAACCTTAAATTTATCACGCCTACCAACTTTGAGGAGGCGGCGCATCTTTCCTCAGACGGAACGTTTGATATGCACGCTATTATGCGAGCACTTTACGACATAGGCTTCGACGGTCCTATCCGCCCCGATCACGGACGTATGATTTGGGATGAGGTTGCGATGCCC
>JAZQKG010000039.1:0-5298 GCA_045542035.1 Eubacteriales bacterium
ATATTTATGCGCATAAACAAATATTGATTTTATCAGAAATTTATGTTACAATATATGTAATTTAATTTTTGGAGTTTATTATGATAGCGTTATCTGTTAGCGGCGTTTCGCTCACCTTCGGCGCAGAAGAGATACTAAAGGATATTTCCTTTTCCGTAAATGACGGAGACCGAGTTGGAATAATCGGAGTCAACGGAGCGGGAAAAACCTCTCTTTTCCGTATTATAACCGAAAAATACTCAGCGGACAGCGGCGCCGTATACATTCAAAAGGGGCACACCGTGGGTATTCTTGAACAGAATCCCGACCTGACAAGTCTGCCCGGCGAGGTCAGCTGCCTTGAATATATGTACACCGCCTTCCCTGAGCTTATAAAACTTGAAAACGAAATAAAGAACGTCGAATCGAGGCTTATAGAAGCGGCAAAGGATACTTCAAGCGATGAGTCAGTCCGGCTTTCCTCATATCTTGCCGAGCTTAACAATAAATACAATAAAGACGGCGGTCTTGAATTCAGGCAGAGGTGCCGCGGAATGCTTCTGCGTCTTGGATTTGACGAGAAGCTGATAAACCAGAAGATAAGAACCCTCTCCGGAGGACAGTATACGAGACTTGCCCTTGCCCGCCTGCTTGCGACCGAGCCTGACGTTCTTATGCTTGACGAGCCGACGAACCACCTTGATATCGACGCGCTTACGTGGCTTGAAAACTTCGTAGCGTCATACAAAAAAACGGTACTTGTTATTTCACACGACAGATATTTTCTCGACAAAACGACGAATAAAACCCTTCATATACAGTACGGCAGAGCTCGCCTTTATAACGGCTCGTACTCAATATGCAAAAAGCAACAGGAGGAGGAATGCACCTCTCTTGAAAAAAGGTATAAGGAGCAGCAAAAGGAAATAGCAAAAATACAGGCGAATATAGAATTTCAGCGAAGATGCAACAGAGAGCATAACTTCGTTACCATTCGCTCAAAGGAAAAGCAGCTTGCGAGAATGGAAAAGATTGAGCTTGCTCCTAAAGCTCCAAGGGATATCCGTGTTAAATTTTCGCTTGAGGAGGAGAGCGCAAACGACGTTATAGAAGCAAAGGACGTCTCATTCTCTTACGGAGAAAAAACTCTTATAAAGAACCTTTCCTTCCTCGTTCGCAGATATGAGCGCGTTATGTTCCTCGGCCCTAACGGCTCCGGAAAATCGACGCTTATGAAGCTTATTAATTCGATTATAAAGCCGACAAGCGGTAAAATCACCTTAGGCTATAACATAAAAATCGGATATTACGACCAGGAAAACAGAGGGCTTTCGCTTAACAAAACGGTGTTCGGAGAAATGCGCGACGCATATCCCGACAAGCCTGACGTTGAGCTTCGCTCCGCCCTCGCCCTCTTCCTTTTCGGAGCTGAGGATATGGAAAAGCCTATTTCCACTCTTTCGGGCGGAGAGCGTGCGAGATTAACTCTTGCGAAGCTTATCCTTAAAAAAGTAAATCTTCTCATTATGGACGAGCCTACGAACCACCTTGACATTGGCTCGTGCGACGCGCTTGAAAACGCGCTGCTTGCCTTCTCCGGAACGATAGTTGCCGTCTCGCACGACAGATACTTTATAAACCGCATTGCGACGAGAGTAATCGAGCTTGACCCCGAAAGAGACGGAGGAATGGTAGACTGCGTCCTCGAGGATTACGACGACGCCTTCGCTGAATACTTAAGACTGCGTGAATTAAGAAAACGAGAAGCAGTATTGACGCAACCCGTGTCAAAAAACACCGACTCAAAACAGGACTATGAGGAAAAGAAAAGACAAAACGCAGAGCGTCGCGCTCTTGAAAAGAAGATAGAACGGGCAAAGGCAAAAATTGCCGAGCTCGAATCTGAGGCGGAAAGGCTTGACGAGGAGCTATTCGGCTCAGCAGCTACGGATTACGTCAGAGCCGCTGAAATAGACAACAGGAAAAACGAAATAGAAGAAGAGCTTCTTTCTCTTTATGAAATCGTAATGTAATTATTTAAAATATACGTGCGCAAAATATTGACAACAGAAATTATATGTGCTATAATCTTGTATATTTTAAGAGAATATTCTGGAGACAATCATGGTATTAGATTACATCATTTTGGCAATATACGCCTTGGCTATGGTAGGAATAGCCTTTTACACAAAAAACCGCTCGGGTACGGTTAACGACTTCCTTCTTGCAGGAAAAAAAGGACTTAACGGTTGGATGACCGCCTTTGCGTACGGAACGACCTACTTTTCCGCGGTTATATTCATAGGATACGCGGGTCAGTTCGGGCGCTCGTTCGGCCTCGCTTCTGTTTGGATAGGTATCGGAAACGCAATTATCGGCACTTTGTTTGCATGGCTTGTTCTCGCAAAGAGAACTAAGAATATGACACGAAGACTTAACGCAAAAACGATGCCCGAATTTTTTGAAAAAAGATACGGAAGCAAAAATTTAAAGCTTGTTTCCGCCGTAATAATATTCATATTCCTTATTCCCTACTCCGCGTCGGTATATAACGGACTCAGCAGCCTTTTTGAAATCGTATTCGGTATAGACGGCTGGATAGTAATGACGGCTCTTGCAGTCCTCACAGCCCTTTACCTCTTCTTCGGCGGCTATTTTGCCACTGCCCTCTCGGATTTCATTCAAGGAATTATAATGCTTGTAGGCGTCATATGTATGATATTCTGCTTTATGAATTCCGAGCAGGTAAATTGGGACATATCCAAAATAGCGAACGACCCTAACCTCACCTGGTTCACCTTCGACGCTGAAAGCACGGGAATTTACGGAAGCACTGTTTCTCTTATATCTCTTATACTGCTTACGTCTCTTGGAGTATGGGCTCTTCCTCAAACAATACATAAATATTACGCCATAAGAGATAAAAAAGCCATAAATCAAGGAGTTATCGTAAGCACGGCTTTCGCTTTGATAATAGGTTTCTCCGCATATTTCACCGGAGCTCTCAGCGCATTTTTCCCCGAAACGAACGGAGTTCCGCACGCGAACGTTATGCCGATAATGCTCAGCATAGCTATTCCCTCAGGACTTATAGGAATTATCGCTGTGCTTATCCTCTCGGCAAGTATGTCAACCCTCTCTTCCGTATCTCTTGCGGGAGCGTCGGTTATCGCGGTTGACCTTTATAAAGGAAAAATCAACGAAAAGGCCGACGATAAAAGAGTTAATATCGTTATGAGAACTCTCTCGCTTGCGTTCGTCGCCCTCTCCGTAGTTATCGCGATACTGAATGAAAAATTCGGAATTGCGGCTATCGCCTATATGATGGGTCTAAGCTGGGGTACTCTCGCCGGATGCTTCATCGGACCTTACGTTCTCGGAGTTGTCTGGAAAAAAGTCACAAGGCCTGCCGTTTGGTCGTCTATTATAAGCTCACTCGTTCTTACAGTTGCTCTTATCTTCATATTCGGATACGATAAAAACGGCTGGAGCTGTTCATTTGGCACAGCGCTCAAGGACGGTGTCGCGACATCACCCCTTATCGGTGTTATCTGTATGCTCTTCTCTCTCGTAATCACGGTTGCTGTCAGCCTCTTGACGAAGAAGCCTGATGATGAGGTGCTTTACGAAGCGTTTGATAAGAGCTTTGAAGGCGAAATTAAGTAAAAACTAATTTAGAAGGTACATATAAAATGATTTGGTCAAAAGAAGAAACGATGCCGCGCGAGGAGCTTGAAGCTCTTCAGCTTGAAAGGCTAAAGGAAACAGTTAAGCGCGTTTACGATAACGTGCCCCCTTACCGCAAGAAAATGGAAGAGGCTAACGTAAAGCCCGAGGATATCAAAACCCTTAAGGACCTTGCGAAGCTTCCATTCGTAACTAAGCAGGATATGCGTGACAATTATCCGTTCGGGCTTTTTGCCGTTGACAGAGACAGTCTCGTAAGAATCCACGCGTCAAGCGGAACGACGGGAAAGCCTACCGTCGTCGGATATACCGAAAACGACCTTAAAACCTGGACCGAGTGCGTTTCAAGAATTGCCTGCATGGGCGGCGCATCATCACACGACACGGCGCAGATATGCTTTGGATACGGAATGTTTACCGGAGCGCTCGGACTCCATTACGGACTTGAAAATATCGGAGCGGCTATAGTTCCCTCCTCAACGGGAAATTCACAGAAGCAGATAATGTATATGCAGGATTTTGAAACCTCGCTTTTAGTAGCGACACCCTCGTACGCTCTTCGTCTTGCAGAGGTTGCGAATGAAATGGGCGTTAATCCCGCAAAGGACCTTAAGGTTAAAATCGCTCTTGTGGGAAGCGAGCTTCTCACCGACGCTATGAGAGAAGAAATGCACAAGGTATGGGGTAAGGATATTCTGATAACCTCAAACTACGGTATGAGCGAGCTTATGGGTCCCGGTGTTTCGGGAGAGTGCCTTGAGCATTGCGGTATGCATATAAACGAGGATTATTTTATTCCCGAAATTATCGACCCGAAAACCGGTGAGGTTCTTCCCGCGGGTGAGCAGGGTGAGCTTGTTATCACCTGCATAAAGAAAGAGGGACTTCCGCTTATCAGATACAGAACGAAGGACATAACCCGCCTATTCTACGAAAAATGCAAGTGCGGAAGAACCTTCTGCCGTATGGAAAACCTTTCGGGAAGAAGCGACGATATGCTTAAAATACGCGGCGTGAACGTTTTCCCAAGCCAGATTGAAGAAGTAATTCTCAGCTTTGACGAGCTTGGACCTCATTACGAAATCATCCTCGAGCGAGAGGGATATCTTGACAAAATGACAATCAAGGTTGAGCTTGCGCACAGCACAGACTCCTTCTCAGTGCTTGAACGAATAACGAACGCTGTAAAGGCTAAGCTGAAGGTAGTTCTCGGACTTGACGCGAAGGTATTGCTCGAGTCACCGAATACGCTTCAAAGATTTGAAGGCAAAGCAAAAAGAGTAAAAGATTTAAGGAGCATAAAATAATGTCAAAAACAACTATAATGCTTGGCAACGAAGCAATAGCAAGAGGCGCGTACGAAGCCGGAGTGAAGCTTTCAAGCGCA
Organism: Eubacteriales bacterium; assembly: GCA_045542035.1. Classification (GTDB taxonomy): domain Bacteria; phylum Bacillota; class Clostridia; order Oscillospirales; family CAG-272; genus UBA1740. The sequence goes on from JAZQKG010000039.1 coordinate 5,054, forward strand.
TACCCCGGAACACCCAGCACCGAAATCAGCGAATATCTTTCAAAATATGAAGAAGTATACACCGAATGGGCGCCGAACGAAAAGGTTGCCGCGGAGGTTGCGATAGGCGCGTCAATCTCAGGCGTAAGAAGCCTTGCGTGTATGAAGCACGTCGGTCTTAACGTAGCGAGCGACCCTCTTTACACATTCGCCTATACGGGAGTAAACGGCGGCTCGGTTATAGTAGTAGCCGATGACCCGGGTCT
>JAZQKG010000040.1:0-34203 GCA_045542035.1 Eubacteriales bacterium
TGTAGCGGCACCGCAGAATACGGGTACTATCTCACCTCTGATGATACCCTCATGTATAGCTTCAAGAGATTCTTCACGCGAAATGGGTTCTTCATTAAAGAATTTATCCATAAGCTCATCGCTGGTCTGCGCGATAGCTTCGAGAAGAATATTATGGTATTCTTTAAACATATCCGCAAATTTATCGGGTATTGAAGAACGAATATATTCACCCGTTTGTTTTTCAAAGGTGTAAACGCACATTTCTACAAGATTAGCAAAACCTATAACCGTATCTCCGTCAATAATCGGTATCTGAATAGGACAAACTGTAAGACCGTATTTTTCTCTAATTGCGTCAAAAACCTTATAAAAACGAGCTTCGCCGTCGTCAAATCTATTTATAAAGAACGCTTTTGGTATTCCCGCTTCCGTAGCGAGATCCCACGCAAGCTCAGTTCCAACCTGTATGCCAGACTTACCGTCAACAACTATAATTGCAGCATCCGCAGCTCTGACACACTGTCTAACCTCGGCTTCAAAATCGAAGAAACCGGGTGTATCAAGTATATTAATTTTTGTACCGTTCCAAAGCATCGGCGCTGTAGCCGCGGAAACGGAATAACCTCTTTTAATTTCTTCCGGATCAAAGTCACAGACAGTATTTCCGTCAACAACCGTTCCAAGACGGTCGGTGAGTCTTGAAATATAGAGCATTGACTCAGCAAGTGAAGTTTTTCCGCCCCCGCTGTGTCCGAGGAGCGCTACGTTTCTAATACTTTTTGTGTAAACTTTTTCCATAAGAAAGTTCTCCTTGATATGTTTTATCTATGTGCTATATGCGAATAATCGCAAAAACATCTATTTAAATTATACATTAAAACACAATTGATTTCAAGTTTTTTCTTATAACTCCAAAGCCTTACTGTGTAGAAAATAAAAGCTCCATTTTGTCTATTTTTAACAAAATGAAGCTAAAAAGTTTTGTTTATGTGGTTAAATTGACATCATTTTCCTTGTTGCGCATATGTAAAAGAACTTGATATATATTACTTACCCCTAAAAGCTCAACACCCGAGGGAACCTTCAGATTTGATGTTATATTCTTTTTAGGCAATACAATTTTTGTAAACCCAAGCCTTACCGCTTCTTTAACTCTGTATTCAATATGAGAAACTGCGCGCACCTCTCCGGACAGACCTATTTCACCAAAAGCAATAAGATCATCTGGGATTACCCTGTCGGTTATTCCGCTTATAAGCGCCATAGCTATGGAAAGATCAGCGCTTGGCTCATCAAGATGTATACCTCCGGCTACGTTCAAATAAACGTCGTTTTCATAAAATCTGAGGCCCATTCTCTTCTCAAGCACAGCAATTAAAAGACACATTCTGTTATAATCAAATCCATCAGCTGTTCTTTTGCCTGTCGGATAAACTGTTTTAGCAACTAAAGACTGGATTTCCGATATAATAGGCCTCGTTCCTTGCATTACACAGCCTGCACAAGAACCGCTCGTATTCTTTGGACGCTCTGCCATAACTACTTCACTTGGGTTGGGGATTTCAACAAGTCCTTTATCCCCCATTTCAAATACGCCTATTTCATTAGTAGAACCGAAGCGGTTTTTAATAGCCCTTATGATTCTATATGAATTTGTGCGCTCTCCCTCAAAATAAAGTACTGCATCGACCATGTGCTCAAGAATTTTCGGGCCGGATATTCCGCCTTCTTTATTTACGTGTCCAACAAGAAATACAGCTGACGCTGCGCTCTTGGCATATCCGATAAGAGACATAGCGCACTCTCTAACCTGAGTTATGCTTCCAGGAGCGGAAGAAAAACGCATAGAGGATAGAGTTTGCACCGAGTCAATAATTATTACTTCAGGCTTTAGATTCTCACATTCGGAAAGAACGGAATCCAAATCAGTCTCAGTAAGCAGGTAAAGGGAATCTCCTACTATTCCAAGTCTTTCGGCTCTCAGCTTAAGCTGACCTTTCGACTCCTCTCCCGATACGTAAAGCACCTTTCTCTTTTTTGCAAGCTCCGAGCATATCTGCAAAAGCAACGTAGATTTTCCGATTCCCGGTTCGCCTGAAAGCAAAACTACCGAGCTGTTTACAAGCCCCCCGCCAAGAACCCTGTCAAGCTCTTGCATTCCCGTGTTTGAGCGAAGATATTTTGGAAGCTCAAGCTCAGAAAATTTTTCAGCTTTATTTTCAAACGTTTTCTTTAATCCTAAGCTTTTTGTTTCTGTTTGTTCAACTTCATCAAAAGAATTCCAAGATTCGCAATCCGGACATTTACCAAGCCATTTAATACTTGTATATCCACACTCACGGCATACGAACGTTATTTTGGGATTTTTCATTTATTTATTCCTTTTTTTATCTTCAAATAGAAGAAATTAATTCCTTATATTCTATAATACCACAAACGATTGCCAAACTCAACTGTTTTTGATATTCTTTTTCAGAAAGTTTTTTGCATTCCTCCGCATTCGTCAAAAAACCGCACTCAATTAAAATTCCGGGATTATTTATATTTTCAAGAATATACATACCCTCTCCGGCTTTTATCGTTCTGTTATTTGAATTTTGAAGCTTATTTTTAACAGATGTTTGAATATGTGATGCAAGTATCCTGCTGTTTTCGTTATTCTCAGAATAATAAACCTGTAGTCCGGTGTATTTTGAACTTTGATATGAGTTCATATGTATACTAATAAAAATTGCTTCAGGATATTCTGCCGCAATTTTACACCTATTTTTCAAATCCGATATCTTTCTAAAACCCTTTATATTTTCTTCATCTGAATACAAAAGTTTATCATCAACTCTCGTATACATAACGGCAAATCCGCGCTCTGACAAAATTTCACCTATCTCAAAAACGAGCTCAAGATTGATGTTTTTCTCGTATACGTTATCAAAGCCTATAGCGCCGGGATCTTCACCGCCATGCCCCGCATCTAAAATAATAAGATTTTTTTCCGACTCTGTGTGCATAGCTTGGATATATTTATCCGAGTCAAAGTATAACTTTGAAATAGCTCCCGCAATGAACAACAGTATTAAAACCGATGCGATTATTTTTGTTATTGCAGCAACGAATTTGTATTTATGAAAGTTCCACACGAAAATGCGCATAAAAAACCCCCGGGTACAGTTATGATAAACTATACTCGGGGAAATTATTAAATATTACTTGTTTTTGTTTTTTTTAGATGACGGAAAAATTCTAAAATTTTTCATTCCAAAAACATATCCAAGGTGGGTTACGAGTACTGTTAAAATCGGAGTGGCAAGATAACCGTAGGATTGAAGCAGATTATACATATTAGCGTCTTCGATAAAAGAGCTGAATATTCCTTGAAGAACTCCAATATACATAGCATCGGTTAATCTGAGTATGAGATTAGAAACCTGAGAAAAACCGATAGCGCCATCGATTCCGTTAATATAAAGGCTCATAGATATGACACATATTCCGGCTAATAAGATATTTGCTATACTTGCAAAAAAGGAAAGCGCAGCGCCCTTATACTTTTGCGATTTCATTCTTCCCGACTCTATTTTAATAATATCGCTCGCGCCTATATCCCATGCGGTAGTATAAATAAGCGCAAAGTAAAAAAGTATAGCAAACACAGATATGCCGACAGTCAGATTCAAAGACAACTTGTCATTTTTTAATGTGGCGACAGACGAATAAAGAAGAAGTGAAAAAATAGATATACCTAATTGATTTATGTATAGCTTTATAATACTGTAAGAATTTTCTTTTAGAAATCTCATATTTACCCTTCCAGAATACTTTTATACTTGATATTTTATCATAAAAGATAAAAAAAACAAGTAGAATCAAAAAAAATTTACACTTTATCCACTAATATTAAAAAAAATTTTGTATAATAGAAGTATAAATGATATTATGAAGGAGAATATTTCGTGTCAGTATTGACCTTCAAAAGCGACGAATTCAAAACCTTCCCAACCGTATTAAAAGATTACGCATCATATCTCGCTGTAATCAAAGGAAATAGCGAGAAAACGGTTTGTGAATATCTGCTTGACCTGCGAACCTTTTTCAGATTTATGAAAATGCGAAAGAACGGCGAGACTCTTTCACAGTATGAATTTGAAAAAATCAGCATCTCGGATATAGGGATTGATGAAATCCGTGAAGTATCTGCGCAAAATATAATCGATTATCTAATGTTTGCGGGTTTTGAGCGTTCAAATAATACAACAACCCGAATGCGAAAATTAAGCTCTTTAAAATCCTTTTTTCACTACGCATATGGAAAAAGACATTTTGTTGACTCAAATCCGACGTCGGATATAGATGCTCCAAAGAAAAGCAAAACCCTCCCTAAATATCTGACTATAGACGAAGCCGTCTCACTGCTTGAGGCTGTAAAGGGCGACACAGAATCCAAAACAGTAACGAGAGACTACGCTATAATCACGCTGTTCCTTAACACAGGTATGCGATTATCTGAGCTTGTCGGACTCAACGTTGAAAGCTTTGATTCTGAACTTGTAACCGTAAACGTTATCGGTAAAGGCAACAAAGAACGCGTTATATACTTAAACGACGCGGCAAGGAGCGCGGTTGCGGATTATATCCGCGTAAGGCTTGACCCAAGATTCATAAGAACGGGAGACACCGCTTTCTTTCTCAGCGGACGCCAGACCCGAATATCAGCAAAAACGGTTCAATGGGTCGTATATAAATATTTGAATTTGGCGGGACTTGGCGCAAAAGGTCTTTCAGTACATAAACTCAGACATACCGCAGCCACTTTGATGTATCAAACAGGAAAGGTTGATATTCGTGTACTAAAGGATATTTTAGGCCACGAGCAATTAAATACTACGCAAATATATACTCACGTAGTTGACAGGAATCTCGAAGAGGCTATGGACAATAACCCTCTTGCAGAAATTAAAATCAATAGAAAAAATAAATATACAAATTTTAGTGAAGAATGATGATTAAGACAAGTTTAGGTAAAAAAATCAAAAACATTAGAAAAATTCGCAAACTAACCCAAGTAGCGTTAACAGGAGATAAATTTACGAGAAACATGCTCAGCCGAATAGAAAACGGCGCAGCGAATCCGTCTCTTGATACTTTGGAATATCTTGCAAGCGGTCTCGGTGTTTCAGTCTCATATCTTCTTTCGGAAGACGAGGATCTTCTGTTTTATGAAAAAAAGGAAAAAATTTCACAAATATACAAAGCATACGAAGCAAAAAACTATCCCGCGTGCATTAAACTAATCAATTCTCTGTCAGATAAGGATAATGAACTTAATTATATACTATCAGTCTCATATCTCGAGCATGCTAAAAATATGGTAAGACGCGGCTCACTTATAACTGCGCTAAAATATCTCGAGCTTGCCGAGAAACACTGCGATCTGACAGTAATAGATACTCAGCATATCAAATCTCAGATACCTATGTATACGGCAATAGCAAAAAATATACAGTCGCCTCTTCTTGAATTTGATTCGCAAAAATATACAAACGCGCTTATCGATTCTGTTGATTACGAATTTTTCAAATATCTCACTCTTGATTTTTCATACGCATACGAAACGTCTATTTACGCTTTACATATGGAAGCGAAAAAGCATATGAAGGAAAGAAACTATCTTGAAGCATCAAAAATACTTTTAGATGCAGCTGAACTGTCAAAGAAAGAAAATTATAACGCATTTGTAATTTTCAGTATTTACACCGACCTCGAATATTGCTACAAGCAGCTTTACGATTATGAAAAAGCATATCTTTATTCAACAAAGCGAATGACCTTGCTTGAAGGCTTCAAAGCATAAAAAGCAACGCGATTAAACTCGATGCAGTTTAATCGCGTTGCTTTTTATCATAAATTCCAATATCGCTATCAATTATTGCTCCGTTAACAATTGAGCTGCTTCCGTATTTCTGCCTTATTTTATCAACGGCATTATCTCTTTTTTCTGATTTTTCGCGTTTTTTATTTGTATTTACCTCAAAAAAGGATATTTGTTCGGAAGCGTTCTCTCGCCTTTCGAGATTTGTTGCCGATACGGTTATCATTCTTATCGGCTTACCTTCTGCCCACGCATCAGATAAAACGTTAAATGCGGTCCTTGATATCTCCTTAGTTATATCGGTTGGCGGATGCTGAGGTCTTTGCCTTTGTATTACGTTTAGGTTTTCGTCCTTTATCGTAACAGCCACAGTACCGCACAAAAGCCGTTTTTGCCTTAATTTCTCTCCAATTTCCTCACACAAATAATCAATTCCGGTTCTATACTCGTCTCGTCTTACAAGATCGTGCTTAAACGTAAAACCGTTGCTTATACTTTTTGCATCATCATGCGATGGGCAAACGGGAGAGTTATCAAGTCCATTTGCGTATTTATGTAAAACATCTCCCATTTTTCCGAGAAGCGATTCCAATAATTCTTGGTTTGCAGCTGCAAGCTGTCCTATAGTTCTTATACCTGCTGAATATAAAATCTTCGCTGTCTTTTTTCCAACGAAAAGAAGATCGGATACAGGAAGCGGAAATACAATATTACGAAAATTAACTTCATCAATTAGTGTAATTGCGTCCGGCTTTTTATAATCACTTCCGAGCTTTGCAAAAATCTTGTTAAAAGAAACCCCAATAGAAACTGTAAGCCCGGTCTCTTCCCTTACCTCTTTTCTAATTTTTTCAGCAATCTCAAGCCCTCCTCCAAAAAGCTTGGTGCTTCTTGTAACGTCAAGCCAGCTTTCATCTATACCAAACGGCTCAATCATATCGGTATATCTTGAATAAATTCTGTTAACAGCCTTGGAATACTTTACGTACTCACTGTGATGAGGCTCGGCAATGACAAGACTCGGACACTTCTTTTTAGCCGAATAAACCGTTTCTGCGGTTTGAATATTATATTTTTTTGCAAGTTCATTTTTTGCAAGAACTATTCCATGCCTGTCAGATTCACTGCCGCAGACTGCCATAGGAACATTTTTGTATGCAGGATTGAGAACTGTTTCAACGGAGGCATAAAAGCTGTTACAGTCACAGTGTAAAATTATTCGATTCATTTATACCTCCCATTATAAAAAATTTATTTTCTTTTTTGAATTTCGCCTTCTTTAAGTGTAAAACGGAATTCTGTACCCACACCGTCTTTCGACTCTGCGTATATATTTTCTCCGTGAGCATCAATAATCGTTTTGCAAATATAAAGGCCAAGTCCAACTCCGCTTTTATCAAGTCCGCGGCTCTTATCTATCTTATAAAAGCGTTCAAAAATCATATTAATATCTTCTTTAGGTATAATCTGACCTTCATCAAAAACAGAAATTTCCATCTTACCGTTATCCACTCTGAAAATTTTGATAGCAAACTTACCTCCGTCTCGCGAAAACTTAATCGCGTTATGGCAAAGATTGTACACAACCTGATAAATCGCGTCTTTATCAGCGTATGCAATCATTTTATCTTCCTCAGCGTCAAATTCAACGTCAAGCTTTTTGCTTTCAATCTTTTGCTCGAATGAAATCAAAATTATTCTTGCTACTTCCGCTACGTCAAAATCTGTAAAATTAAATTTTCTGTCTCCGGATTCAAGTCTTGATACGTCAAGAAGCTGAGAAACAAGTCTTGAAAGCCTGTGAACCTCTGCGGAAATAATTCCAAGATAATAATCGTGTTTTTCCGGAGGTATAGCGCCGGAAGTTATTCCATCAATAAATCCGGATATCGTAGTCATTGGAGTTCTTAAATCATGAGAAACACTTGCGAGAAATGAATTTCTCATTTTTTCAAGATTTTGAAGAGATTCCGCCATATTATTAAAGGCTCGTCCAAGTTCGGCGACCTCATCCTCACCGTATACCGTAACTCTTGTTTCAAAGTCACCCTTTGCAAATTTTTTTGATGCTGTTGTCATCGTCCTTAACGGATGAATAATTCTTTCGGTTATAAAATAAACGGCTATAACTGCGGCAAACATAACCCAAACAGAGCTGGTAATAACAGCTCGTCTTGTCGTGCTTATAAGATTATCCTCATTTGCCGTCGACGAGAGGGATAATACATATCCTCTGACTTCCCCTCCGGTTATAATTTTTTTTGCGCATACAATGTGACTGTCTTTAAGCATTCCTCCAAGATTGCCGTAATGGATATAGTATTCGTCTTCAGTATCTGCATTTTTCTTTGAAAATGATGAGATATCAAGCACTCCAAAGCCGTTTTCTTTATTAATCGAAGGCCGTCTGCCATTCTCACCGTTATTCGAATCGTTAAGAGTAGTTAGTATAATCTTAAATTCTTCATCGGCAACTAAGATATTCAAACCCAAATCTAAATTTATTATCGGCGTTATTACCATTGGCAATAATGCGTAATTTTCAATCGCCTCTACTTCGGCATCGGTTATATGCATAGAAATCGCTTCGCTTGTGGAAATTAGGCTGTTTTCTTTATCCTCTGTTGCGTAGGTTTTTATCATAGAAGTAATAATACCCGACAACATCAAAAAGCTAACGAGTATAATAAGTATAAAAGCTGCCAGATATTTGGAAAAAGCACTTTTGAACATTTTTTATCCCTCATTAAAATACTTACATATATTTTACAACATTTTATCACCGTAGTCAAACATTTTTTGTTAATTAGATTGACTAAATTTAAAATTTATGTTAAAATATATAGAAATAACATAAGAAAGTTTAAATCGAGAGGATTTTTCAATGACAGTTACAAGATTTGCACCAAGCCCCACAGGCTATATGCATATAGGAAATTTGAGAACCGCGCTCTATTCCTATTTAATTTCAAAGCACGATAACGGAAAATTTATTTTAAGAATAGAAGATACCGACAGAGAAAGACTTGTTGAAGGCGCAACCGATATAATAAAATCCACTCTTAAAATTACCGGATTAAATTATGATGAAGGTCCCGACGTCGGAGGAGATAACGGGCCTTATATTCAAAGCGAAAGAAAAGAAATATATATGGAATACGCAAAGAAGCTCGTTGATATCGGTGCCGCGTATTACTGCTTCTGTACAAAGGAAAGACTTGAAAAGCTTCATGAGGAAGACGCGACCGGCGGATATGACAGGCACTGCCGCAACCTTTCAAAAGAAGAGGTTGAAGCAAATCTCAAAGCAGGAATTCCCTTTGTTATAAGACAGAAAATGCCGCTCGATGGCATCACTACATATAAGGATTCCGTATTCGGTGAGATTTCAATGAACAACTCCGAGCTTCAGGATCAGATTCTTATGAAGGCTGACGGCTACCCCACTTATAATTTCTGCCACGTGATTGACGATTATCTTATGGGAGTGACCCACGTTGTCCGCGGCTCTGAATATCTTACGTCTACGCCAAAATACGTTCTTCTTTACGATGCTTACGGTTGGGAAAGGCCTACTTACGTTCACCTGCCCTTACTTATGGGTAAAAACGAAGACGGCTCGGTTTCTAAGCTTTCAAAGCGTCACGGTGCTGTTTCCTTCCAGGACCTTGTAGACGACGGCTATCTTCCCGAAGCTATTACTAACTACATCGCGCTTCTCGGTTGGTGCCCAAAGAATTCGCAAACCGAATTTTTCACCCTTAAGGAGCTTATTGAAGCTTTTACGATCGATGGTGTTTCTAAGTCCCCTGCAGTATTCGATTTTGAAAAACTGCTTTGGTTTAACGGCGAATATATTCATAAACTTGACGATTCTGAATTTTTATCTCTTGTAAATCCATTTATCAAAATCGAAATTCCCTCTAATATAAACAAAGAGAAAATGTTTGCGCTTTTGAAAACAAGAATTTCAAAGCTTTCTGAAATAAATGAAAAAATGGATTTCTTTATACATTTGCCCGATTACGATAAGGAAATGTTTTTAAATAAAAAGAACAAAATTTCGGAATTTGATACTGTTAAGAACGTTCTTTCCGAAGCGTACAGTATTCTTCAAGCCGTCAAATCATTTGACAACGATACTCTATTTTCTTCTTTGTCTCCGATTGCTGAAAAGTTAGGAATAAAAACCGGTGCTGTTATGTGGTGTATAAGAATTGCCGTATCGGGCCTTTCAGCTACACCGGGCGGCGCAACAGAGATTATGGAAGTTATAGGAAAAGAAGAAAGTCTTAACAGAATAAAAATCAGTATTGAAAAACTTTAATAACCGTGCACGTAAAAGAGCGAGGATTCACACATCTTCGCTCTGCTTATATATAAAATAATTTATATTTACAAATTACTTGTATTAGTGATTTTTTTATGGTATAATTTTAAATAGCTTTAAATTTCGGCGGAGGACATTATGGCAAACGACATCTCTCAACGCATAAAAAATTCATACGCCACATTTTCAAAAGGACAAAAGAAAATAGCAAACGCTATACTGAACGATTACGATAAAGCCGCGTATATGACCGCATCAAAGCTTGGAATGATGGTTGGCGTGTCCGAATCTACAGTCGTCAGATTCGCAAACGAACTTGGGTTTGAGGGTTATTCGGAATTTCAGCGCGCAGTTCAGGAGCTTGTTCGCACTAAGCTTACTCCAAACCAGCGTATTGAAGTTACAAAGCAAAGAATGGGTTCCGGTGATATTCTTGAAAACGTCATGGAATCGGATATTAATAAAATCAGATACACTCTTGACAGAATTGACAGGGATACTTTCTACATGGCGGTTGATTCTATTCTTTCAGCAAAAAATATATACGTTATGGGGGCAAGAAGCACCGAATCGCTCGCGTTAGTCCTTAAATATAATCTTTCGCTGATATTTGATAACGTTAAATTTATCCAGCCGACGTCTACCGCAGAGGTTTTTGAGCAAATGTTTTCTATCAGTAAAGACGACGTGCTTATCGCCTTTTCATTTCCAAGATATTCGTCAAAAATGGTTAGCGCAGTAAAATATGCAAGACAAAATTCATCAAATGTCGTTGTTTTTACAGATTCAGAGATTTCACCGCTTGCAGAGTATGCAACATGTCTTATAACAGCGCAATCCGACATGGCTTCGTTTATGGATTCTCTTGTTGCGCCGATAAGTATAATAAACGCTATTATTGTAGAAATAACAAGAAGACGCGAAAAGGAGATTACCGAACGGTTCGACAAGCTTGAAAAGGTTTGGGACGAATACGACGTTTATACTAAACGCTGATGGAAGCTTATAATAAAAGAATATGCGTAATAGGCGGCGGAGCAGCAGGAATGATGGCTGCAGGAACAGCCTATCTTTATGGAGCGGACGTCACAATTTTCGAAGGTACGGACAGACTTGGAAAAAAACTTGCAATAACCGGCAAAGGAAGATGTAACGTAACTAACAATTCATCTACCAGCGAGTTTATGGAAAGCATTACAAAAAATCCAAAATTTCTTTTTGCCGCTCTTAATACGTTTGACACCGGTGCAACTATTGCTTTTTTTGAAAATTTAGGCGTTAAACTTAAAACTGAGCGCGGGAAACGTGTTTACCCAGAATCCGACAAAGCAAAAGACATCGTTGATGCGATGAGAAAATACGTTGAAGACGTTAATGTTATATTTTACAAGGTTACAAATATTTCTATTGATGACAGCGGAGTGTTTATAGTCTCAACCGGCAAACAACAGTACCAATTTGACGCAGTAATTATTGCTACCGGTGGAAAATCATACCCTCTTACAGGCTCAGATGGCTCCGGCTACAAATTGGCAATGAAGCTTGGGCATAAAGTCACCGAGCTAATCCCTTCGCTTATACCGATAGAAAGCAAATCAAAAATATGCTCCGATTTGCAGGGGCTGTCTCTTAAAAACGTATCTATCAAAATAAAAGATAAAAACGAAAGACCACTTTACACAGATTTTGGAGAAATGATGTTTGCGCATTTCGGTGTTACCGGTCCGATTATACTCTCGGCATCCGCGCATTTAAGAAGCACAGATATTTCTGAACTTACATTATCTATCGATTTAAAGCCTGCTCTCGACGAAAAAGCTCTTGACGGGCGTCTCTTATCCGACTTTTCAGAAAAAAACAATAAAGATTTTATTAATTCGCTCTCATCGCTTTTACCGTCGAAATTAATTGAGCCTTTTGTCAAATATACGGGCATTGACGGGCGAAAGAAAATCAATTCAATAACAAAAGAAGAGCGGCGAATAATACTTAATACATTAAAGAATTTCGAAATTCCGCTATACCGCTTCAGACCGATTGAAGAAGCTATAATAACCTCGGGCGGAATCGACGTAAAAGAAATCTCACCAAAAGATATGCAATCCAAGATAGTACCCGGATTGTACTTCGCGGGAGAAATTATAGACGTTGATGCATATACCGGTGGATTTAATCTTCAAATTGCATTCTCAACCGGTTATTTGGCGGGAAAAAGTGCGGCAGAAAGTTGAGGAATAAAACATGATAAGAATTGCAATAGACGGTCCCGGCGGCGCAGGAAAATCAAGTGTTGCAAAATTAGTTGCAAAAAAGCTTGGTATTATATACGTTGATACCGGAGCGCTTTACAGAACGATTGCTTTAAATATGATAAATAAAGGAATTTCTCCAAACGACAGCAATGCCGTTGTTAAAGAGCTTCCGAATTTCACTCTTGAACTAAAATTTATTGATGGAAAGCAACAAATTCTTCTTGACGGCAATGACGTCGGCGACACAATAAGAACCCCTGAGATATCTATGGCAGCATCAACCGTAAGCGCTATTAAAGAGGTGCGCGAATACCTTCTAAACACACAGCGCACCATTGCCAAGGACAATAGCGTTATCATGGACGGAAGAGATATTGGAACTGTAATTCTTCCCTATGCCGAGGTCAAAATTTTTCTTACCGCATCTGCGGAAGCCAGAGCTAAAAGAAGATTTGCCGAGCTTACCGAAAAAGGACAAAACGTTACCTATGAGCAGGTATATTCTGAAATGGTCGAGCGCGACAGAAACGACTCGACAAGACAAATCGCGCCCTGCGTGCCTGCCGAAGACGCTATTTTACTTGACAATTCAAGTCTTAGCCTTGAAGAAACGTCGGACAAAATTATAAAAATTATAAAAAAAAAGAGCAAAAATCTGTATAAAAGCCTAATTCCATGGTTAGCGCCTATAATCCGTTTTTTTCAGCGAATAAAACCTATCGGATTAGAGAATGTTGATACCTCAAAAGGATACGTAATATGCTCTAACCATATTGCCGCGAAAGACGTAATTATGATAGGCGCGGTATATCCCGAGCCGATAAGATTTATTGCCAAAAAAGAGCTTTTTTCTGTTCCGTTTCTTGGAAAACTGATAAAAAAGCTCGGCGCTATAAAGCTGGACCGCGGCGGAAACGACGTGTCTGCAATAAAGCATTCTGTAAATCTTGCTAGATCAGGTTACAATATTGCTATTTTCCCGCAAGGACACAGATATCCCGGTGTCGATCCGTCAACAACACCTACTAAAAACGGCGCAGGTCTAATCGCATATAAATCAGAAGCTGATATTCTTCCTGTATTTATACGTACGAAAAACAATAAATACGGACTTTTCAGAAAAATTGAAATCGTTTTTGGTAAACCGATTAAAAACAGCGAGTTTAATTTCAGCGTAGGCGGCGCTTTAGAATACGAGGCTGCAACAAATAAAATATTTTCTGAAATTCTTTCTCTCGGTGGCTATGACAGCCGACTGCTTCTAAGTTCGGAGGAAAATAAAAATTGAAGGTGACCTTATCAAAACACGCCGGATTTTGCCCCGGAGTTCGCCGCGCAGATCTTTCGGTTTCAGAGCTTATTAAAAAAAATAGCGGAAAAACATTTATTCTCGGGCATCTGATTCATAACCGATTATATAACGAAGAGCTTTCAATGAAAGGCGTTGAAGCTATAAATTTTTGTGACGTTGAAAAAACGCTCACTATGCAAAACGGCAACGATATGACTCTCGTCATAAGAACGCACGGTATTCCAAAGGAACAAAATGATTTTTTGAAATCACTTGAAATTAAACATAGCAATTTTCATTTGATAGACATGACGTGTCCCTACGTAAAAAGAATTCACAATATTGCAGATGAAAATACCGATGATTCAACTGTTTTCTTGCTTTTCTGTGATCCGAATCATCCCGAAGCCATTGGAATACTAAGTTACGCGCATGGAGAAAAATATCCTTTTTCATCTTTGTCAGAGCTTGAAAATTTAAAAATCGGTGATAAAAAACCTATTATATGCTCTCAAACCACGCAAAATCTCACAGAATATAAAAAAATTAAAAATTTTTTCAAAAAACTATATACAAAATCGATTTTTTTTGATACAATATGTAGTGTCACTGAAAATCGTCAGAATGAAGCAATCAGAATTGCAAAGAGCTCTGAGGCGATGATAGTCATAGGTGGGCGCGAAAGCTCTAACACTCACAAATTATATGATTTGTGTAGACTCGAATGCCCAAAAACCGTATGGATAGAATCTGTAGATGAGCTGTATGCTGATTTTCCTGACAGCGCGAAAAGCGTAGGAATAACCGCAGGTGCTTCCACACCTGACGGTATAATAACGGAGGTGTTTAAAGTTATGGAACACGAAATCGACTTTAAGTCAATGTTGGAAGACTCACTTAAAACTTTACATACAGGAGAAACAGTTACCGGTACCGTAGTAACAATCGGCAAAAACGAGATAAAGCTCGACCTCGGCACCAAAGTCACCGGCGTTCTGCCGAAAGAACAGATTACCGATGATCCCAATGCCGTTCTTTCCGATATGTTCAAGGTTGGGGATGAAGTTGAAGTCTTCGTCATTCAGGTCAAAGACAGCGAAGGAATCGCTCGTCTTTCAAAGAAAAGAGTAGATGCCGATAACAGCTGGGTAATACTCAAGGAAGTTTTTGATAACGGTGAAATTCTCGAAGGCAAGGTTACAGCTGTAGTAAAAGGCGGTGTTATTCTCTCTACAAAGGCAAATACCGTATTTATCCCCGCATCTCAGACAGGCGTTGCTAAAGGCGGCGATCTTAACGCGCTTGTAGGTACAACTCAGAAAATTAAGCTTCTTGAGTTTGACGAGAACAAAAAAAGAGCTCTTGGCTCAATCAAGGTAATCCTCGTTGCAGAAAAGAAAGCTGCCGAGGAAGCTCTTTGGGCAACACTTGAGGTTGGAAAGCACTATATGGGAACCGTTAAGAACCTTACCTCATACGGAGCATTCGTTGATATCGGCGGTGTTGACGGAATGGTTCATAATACCGAGCTTTCCTGGAAAAGAATCAAGCATCCCTCACAGGTTCTTTCTGTCGGTCAGCAAATTGACGTATTTATCAAAGAGCTTGACGTTGAGAAGAAAAGAATTTCGCTTGGATATAAGACGCAGGAAATGGATTCATGGTTCCAGTTCACTCAGAAATTTAACGTTGGAGATATTGTTCCCGCAAAGATAGTTTCTCTTATGCCCTTCGGAGCATTTGCAGAGGTATATGAAGACGTTGACGGTCTCATTCACATATCAAGAATTTCTACTCAGAGAATCAACTCTCCCGCAGAGGTTCTTACTGTCGGACAGGTTGTTGACGTTAAGATTGTTGAAATCGATGATGAGAACAGAAAACTTTCTCTTTCAATCCGCGCTATAACAGAAGCTGCAGAAAAGGCTGCCGCTGCTGAAAAAGCTGCCGCTGAAAAGGCTGCAAGAGAGGCTGAGGCTGCTGCCGAAGCTGAACGTATCGCTCAGGAAAGAGCCGATATGGCACCCTACATTGTAGGTTCTATTTAATTCTAATTCATATTAAAACAAAAACTGCCTCGTATTTTGAGGCAGTTTTTGTTTTAATCAAGTTCTTTTATACCTGTATACAATTCGTAATATCTTCCTTCTAACGAAAGCAAATCATCATGTGAGCCGCGCTCTATTATTTCTCCCTTTTCAAGCACCATAATTGCGTTTGCATTTCGTACCGTTGAAAGTCTGTGAGCTATAACAAAGGTAGTTCTGTTCTTCATAAGTCTGTCCATACCGTGCTCAATATGACGCTCCGTTCTCGTGTCGACCGATGACGTTGCTTCATCAAGAACAAGTATAGGGGCTTTTGACAAGGCCGCTCTCGCAATATTTAAAAGCTGACGCTGACCTTGCGAAAGGTTCGCTCCGTCGCCTTCAAGAATTGTGTCATAACCGTTTTCAAGCCTCATAATGAAGCTGTGAGCGCTTGCTGTTTTCGCGGCTGAAATTACTTCATCATCGGATGCGTCAAGTCTACCGTATCGAATATTTTCCATAACGGTGCCCGTAAACAGATGGGTATCCTGAAGAACCATGGCGATATTACGTCTTAAATGCTCCCTGTTATATTCTTTCAGGTGACGTCCGTCTATAAGGATTTCACCTTCATTTATATCATAAAAACGGTTGAGCAAATTAGTTATCGTAGTTTTTCCCGCTCCTGTTGAACCTACGAAGGCAATCTTTTGTCCGGGATGCGCGTAAAGCGAAATGTCTCTTAAAACCGTTTTTCCTTCTTCGTATCCAAACGTTACGTTATTAATAACAACGTCACCTTTTATCTCACCCAAATAAGAATCCTTCGCGCTTGCCTCCTCCGGAATTTCATCCATAACTCTGAAAACACGCTCCGCGCCGGCAAGCGCAGCAAAGAATGTTGATACCTGCATTGAAAGCATATTTATTGGCATTGAAAACTGCTTTGAGTAGTTAGCGAACGCAGTAAGCTCACCTGGGGTGAATCCGCTGACACACATTAGAATGCCTCCGACACCAAGCGTGACCGAATAACATATCAAGCTGATATTATGCATTATCGGACCTGTAACACCGCCCCAGAACTGCGCTTTTTCCTGCTTATCGCGCAAATCCTCATTTATGAGGTTCATTTCATCTACGCATTCATCCTCATGGTTAAATACCTTAATTACCTTCTGTCCGCTTATAGTTTCTTCGATATATCCGTTCACAGCGCCAAGCGCTGCCTGTTGCTCGGAATAGTATTTTGATGAACGCTTTGCAATAGCGCCTGCTGACATAACGAGCACCGGAATAAAAATCACAGTAACCGCAGTAAGCCACAAATTTGTCGCGAGCATAAATATGAACGTTCCAACTAAGGTAACAACACCGCTGACAATTGACGTAAGCGAGTTATTTAACATAACGTCGATATTGTCAACGTCATTAGTGAATCGGCTCATTATTTCGCCAGTGGGATGAGAATCAAAATACTTTACGGGAAGCCTCTGCAATTTACCAAACAAATCGTCACGGATATTCTTTATCGAATTTTGCGATATGGAAAGCATAAGTCTTGATTGGATATAGCTTCCGAAAACAGAGATTAAATATACAAATCCAAGCACTATAACCGCCCCAAAAACGTAAACCGTAACCTCAGCCGCTGTGCTGCTCATCATCGAGTGTATAAGAGGAGTATCCGCAAATGCCCCAATAACTTTATCCGCAATTTCCGCGGCAGCGCTTGTTTTAAGTTCAGCGTCCGGTTTTACCGCAAGCGTAATTCTGTTAATAATAGGAACAAGAAGATAACCTGCGCACAATGATGATACCGTAGTTAATATCATACAAAGGAAAACAAGCATCAGCCTGAATTTATATTTTCCAACGTAACCGAGCAATCTTTTAACTGTTAATCCTATATTCTTCGGTTTACCGCTTGCGCGTCTTCCTCTCGGAGGACCACCGCCGGGGCCGCCTCTGAAAGATTCTCCGTGTGAGACGCTGTTATATTGCCGTCTTAACTGTTCTATATTTCTTGCCATAACTCACGCCTCCTTTTTGTCCATTTGTGAATTGTAAATTTCCAAATATTCAGTGTTATTTTTAAGCAGTTCTTCGTGAGTGCCTATTCCTGTAATCACTCCGTCATTCATAACAACAATTTGCTCGGCATCCATAACAGAACTGATTCGCTGAGCAATAATAATTTTTGTGCATTCAGGAAGTGAATTTGCAAGCGCGTATCTTATCTGACTTTCGGTAGCCGTATCAACTGCGCTTGTAGAATCGTCCAAAATAAGTATTTTAGGTTTTTTAAGTAATGCTCTTGCAATGCAGAGTCTCTGCTTCTGTCCGCCCGATAAATTCATTCCGCCTTTATCAAGCATAGTTTCATATCCTTCTTTAAATGAAGAAATAAACTTATCCGCTGCTGCATAGCCGGAAATACGTTTAATTTCTTCGTCATCGGCATTTTCATCTCCCCAGCGAAGATTTTCAGCTATTGAGCCCGAGAAAAGAAGATTTTTTTGAAGAACCATGCCAACACCGTCTCTCAGGTTAACCAATGAATAATCCTTAACGTTAACACCGTCGATAAGAACCTCTCCTTCATCAGCGTCGTAAAGGCGCGGTATCATAGAAACAAGCGTCGTTTTTCCGCATCCTGTTGAACCGATAATTCCAACAGTAGAGCCCGATTTAATGCTGAGGTTTATTCCGTCAAGCACCTTTTCATCTCTATTCTTGTAATAGCGGAAGGAAACGTTTTTGAATTCTATATTTCCCTCCTCTATTTTCTTCTCGGGATATTTGGAATTATCATCATTGAGGTCAAGCTTTTCATCGAGGACCTCGCAAATTCTTCTTCCGGAAGCCAATGCTCGAGAAGATGTCATAAGAAGCATTGTTACCATCATCAGCGAAGATAAAATCTGCGTCGCATAGGTTATAAACGCGCTTAAATCTCCGTATTTCATTCCGCCGTCAAGCACTATACCGTGTCCAAACCATATAATAGCGATAACCGACGCATACATAAAGAAGTTCATAACCGGACCCATAAATATCATAATACGCACCGCGCGCATGCTTGAATTTTTAAGGTCTGAGTTTGCATCTTCAAACTTATCTATCTCCTTATCCTCTCTCACAAAGGACTTAACAACTCTAACGTTTGTCACGTTCTCACGAACTGTGGAATTCAGCTTATCAATTTTCTTCTGCATAATGCCGAATCTCGGAAAACTGATTTTTATTAATATGAATATTACAATCAGCATTAACGGGATTGAAACAGCTAAAACAAGCGAAAGCGAAGGTTTAAGCAGTATTGCCATAATAATTCCGCCGATAAGCATTCCGGGTGAGCGAAGCGCCATGCGCAAAAGCATATTAACGAAGTTCTGAAGCTGCGTTACGTCGTTGGTCATTCTTGTAACGAGTGAGCTTGTCGAAAACTTATCAATATTTGCGAAAGAAAAGCTCTGCACCTTTGAATACACGTCTTTTCTTAAATCGGCAGCAAAATTAACCGACGCCTTAGCGCCGAAATACGCGCCACACACTCCGCCTGTCATCATAAGAATAACGATTCCCGTCAATATCGCGGAAATTCCTATGCTTTTGGCTACGGTAAGAGTTCCCGAATCATAGTTGTTTATAATCTGCGCGAGAAGAAAAGGCATAAACATTTCTCCGATTACTTCAACTATCATGCCAAGCGGGCCGAGAATAAATGATGATAAATAAGGTTTAATATACTTAAACCATCTCTTCATATTGGTTCAACCTCCATATTTTTACAGATATTATTCTGAATTTTTTCAAGATATTTTTTTAGATTTGCAATCTCACTATCCGAAAATCCGTCAAAAAGCGACCTATCAATTTCCGAAAACATTGCCCGAGTTTCCGACACAATTTTAACTCCGAGGGGTGTAATCGTAATTTCGTTATACCTGTTGTCATCCCCTATAGACCTTAAAATATATCCACCGCTTTCAAGTTTTTTTAGTGCTCCGGTAACGGCAGCAGGAGTAATATTCAGGTGCTCAGCCAATTCCTTTTGGGACGGAAGCTTTTCTTTTCTCGCAAGATGCATCAGAATCATATGCTGCGTTCTATGAAGTCCTATTATACCGCAAACTCTTGTGTCAATAAGCTTTTTATGTAATCTATTGGTTTTTATAAGCATATTAACAGCTAAAAGCATATTCTTATCGTCCATATCTTTCCTTTCTGTAAAATTAATTTACAAGTTAACAATTAACAACTTAACTATTATATCATTAAATACATAAAAGTCAATACACCGTTATATATATTTACGAAAAATTCATAGTTGATTTATCAATGAAAATATGTTAAAATATTTATATAGGAGATAAAATAATATGAAAAATACAACTCTATGCTATATAGAAAATGACGGCGCTTACTTGATGATGCACCGAACTAAAAAAACAAACGATGAGAATCATGATAAATGGATTGGAATAGGCGGAAAATTTGAGCCGGGCGAAACACCTTACGACTGCGCCAGACGTGAGATATACGAAGAAACCGGCTTAAAAGTCGATACCCTATTTTACAGAGGAATAATCACTTTCGTATCCGATACGTACGGAACTGAATATATGCACCTCTTCACTTCCGACTCGTATAGCGGTAATTTAAAGAAAGATTGCGACGAGGGTAAGCTTGTATGGATTGATAAGAATGAAATTTGCGATCTTTCGATATGGGAAGGTGATAAAATATTTCTTGAACTCATCAAAGAAGAAAAAAGATTTTTCTCATTAAAGCTTACCTATAAAGGCGACAAGCTTATTTCTCATAATGTTGAATACAGATAAGCGGATGCGATTTATTTCAGCATCCGCTTTCTTAATTTATAATCCGGCATATATTTTTCAATAATCGAGTAAAATCGCTTTGAATGATTCATTTCAACGAGATGCGCAAGTTCATGAACAACAACGTAATCACGAGCAAGCTCAGGATATAGCATTAGTCTGTACGAATATGAAATATTCCCCTTTGACGAGCAAGAACCAAATCGAGTTTTAGCGCTTGTGATTGTTATTCTGCCATATTTTAGACCCATAATATTTGCATAATAAGCTGTTCTTTGAGACAGATATCCTTTTGCATCCTTTTTTATCTTTTTTATATCGTCATTACTTAAAGCTTCAAATTTATCAATGCGAGCCTTTTCTTTTTCAATATGAGTTTCTACCCATTTTTTGTTTTTAGTAATAAAACTCTCAATTATAGATTTAGATGTTCCCTTCGGCGCTCTGACCGTTATTTTTCCGTCTTTAACTGAAATTGATATTGTTTTTCTATCTGAATATATAAGCGTATACTCCATAACCTTCTCCGATTTAACCGTTGTGCATATAGCAGTATGAATTAAACTGTTTTTTTCCTTTGCTCTTTCCAACATATTCGCCCTCATCAAGAAAGTACTCAAAATAAGGGATATCAAACGAATCGCCAAGCTTTATACCTTCATTGATTTTTCTCCATACGTACTCAGCGTCCGTAACGTATATTTCTATAGGAAAGCTTCTGTCAGATATGTCAAGAAGAGCAACAATTTTTAAATTTTCCGTAGGACAGTCAGGGCAAGCCAGCGCGTTTGTTTCTGCATCGTATAAACAAAGTATATGCTTATCACAATAATCCTCGGGTTTATTATTTCGCGTGAAATATCCGAATTCAATCCTTTCGTCTCGCGGGTCAAACGAACAATTATCGGTATATATTTTCCCCGAATCCATGCAGTAAGGCAGGTATTCAAGTCCCTCGGTTGAAAATGATTTAATATTTTCATAATCAGCCACGGTTGATTCATGAACCGATTTCATAACGCTGTCCCAAATTTCTATATGAGATATACTTTGATTACCAATACCTTTGTTTTTATTCGTATATCCGCACCATATTCCTGCTGTGTAGTACGGAGTATAACCAACAAAAAGTCTGTCCTTATCTCCGGCAGAAGTACCTGTTTTCCCTGCTGTATCAACTGTATGCTTGAGTGTTATTTTTTTTGCTGTGCCGCTTTCCGTAACCAATGAAAGCAGTTGATTCATTATCCTTGCCGTTTCAGCGCTATATACTCTTTGAGTTTTAGCTTGGTTTTCTATAAGACATTTTCCGTCATAATCGTATACTGCAACATAGCTCCTTGATGATGAAAGTTCTCCTTCGTTTGGAAATACAGTATATGCCTCCGTCAGCTTTCTGAGTGAAATTCCGTAAGTCAGTTGACCGAGCGCTAACGGAGATTCTGCAATATCTGTTAAAATTTTTCCGTTGCCGAGCGTCTTTTTTTCAATCAACGTATCAAATTCGAAATCATTTTTTAAATTTTCAAAGATGTTTTTTTTACCGAGCATATTATAAAGTCTGAGAGCTACCGTGTTTTTTGACACGCGAATAGCATCACTGACGGTAGTCAATCCGTCGTACACGTCGGGATAGTTATGCGGATAACATATATATTCTCCGTCATTACTTTTATAAAATGATAACGGAATGTCATCAAATACTGTTGACCAGCTTATCCTGCCCGAGTTTAAAAGAGGCGCGTACAATGCCAACGGTTTAAGAGTTGACGCGGGAGTATGCAAGGTTTGTGCGTTGTTTATAATTCTGTTGGCGCACTTCTTACCGGCACCGCCAACAATACCGAGAAGATTTCCGCTTTTTGAATCACAAATAACCATTGAATAATTAAGACCGTCTTTCACAGCATCCGGCAAATTTGACGTATCTTCAAAATATCGCTCAAGCTCTCTTTGTATTAGTGGATTCTGAGTTGTATAAACCGATAGTCCGCCGTTCATTATAAGTAATCTTGCAGCAGCACTTGATATATTGTTTTTTGCCGCTAAATCCTTACATAAATCATCACAAACAGTCTCAATAAACCATGAATTAATCTGGTTATATTCATCATTTTTATCAAGCACAAAAAGAGGGGTCAAGGATTCTTTTTTATATTCTTCTTCGTTGATTACTCCGCATTCAAGCATTGAATATAAAACGTTATTTCTTTTTTTTGCGCATGCGTCGGGATTTATATGCGGATTATATCTTGAAGGCGCGTTAGTTATTCCGACAAGTGTTGCCGCCTCAGCGAGCGTGAGCTTATCCGGTGTCTTTCCAAAATAATACTGTGATGCTAAGCCTACCCCCGCTATTCCCTCGCCCATAGGCACAATATTCAAATAAAGCTCAAATATCTCCTCTTTTGAATGCGAAAACTCAAGGTGCGTAGCTCTTATTATTTCTTTAAACTTTCTTGACAGTGTCGGTTTATCATCACCGCTTATATTTTTGATTACCTGCTGTGTTATGGTTGAACCGCCAAATTTTGACTTTAAGTGAAAAATGTAATTAAAAATGGCGAAAGCAGTTCGCTTATAATCTACTCCGCTATGTTTGAAAAAACGTCTGTCCTCAGCGCATACATAGGCGTTTTTTATGTTCTCTCCTATGTCACCGTATGAGTACCAAATCTTCTTATCTCCCAAAGGCTCAATTGAGCACAGTTCTTTTGGAGTATATTCACCCATTCCGTACGATGAGTCATAGTAAAACTTTGTAAGATTACCGCTTTTACTTGACAAAAACAATTTTTCATCGAGGGAAAAATCTATATTTGAATTAATATAAATACATAACGAGCCGAATAATATCAGTATAATCAGTGATAGAACGATAATTATCGCCCCTATTTTTACAAACGCATTATTCTTTGTATTCATAAAATAACCCCGTAAAGCATTTTTATGAATCTTGCCCAACGGGGTTTCTGTTATTCTGCATTTAAAATACAAAAATGGTAATCAATACGTAACCTTATTAAGATAAAGTCCGTCAGGAGGCGCTGTCATTCCTGCATTTTTTCTGTCCTTTGAGTTAATTATATCTTTTAAATCTTCCGGCATAATTTTACCAAAAGCAACGTCAAGAAGAGTTCCTACGATTATACGAACCATATTGTAAAGAAATCCGTCAGCGCATATTCTGAATTCGATTAAATCTTCTTGCTTACGTATATCAATATAGAATATGTTTCGAACAGTATCTTCAATATCTGAGCCCTCGGACATAAAGCATGAAAAGTCACGCCTGCCAATTATGTGCTTTACCGCCTCACGCATATACTCTATTCCCGCTTCATCAATTAAACGGGGAACAAACCATGCTCTGCCATAATCGAATGGGTCGAATATATTTCGGTTTATAACTCTGTAAAGATATTCTTTTGAGACCACGTCATATCTCGGGTGAAAATCCTCATCACATTTCTCTGCGTAATAAAGAGATATATCGTTCGGTAAAAAACGCGCGACAGCAACCGGAAGCTTACTTGGCGGAATAGTTCCGCCTTCGTTTTCTATCGTTACACAAAATTCATTTGCATGAACTCCCGCATCGGTTCTGCTGCATCCGGTTACCTTGCACGGAATTCCAAAAGCACACTCAAGTGCCGTACACAGCTCACCTTGAACAGTACGCAGCCCGGGCTGAACCTGAAATCCATGAAAAGCGGTTCCAAGATAATTTATTTTTGCAAAATATTTCATAATTATATTTTATAGAAAACAATATCATGCAAAATACTGTCAATTTCAAATTTGTAAGGCAAAATACGAAGCAGAATTAATGTAGCAAATAAGACCAGCATAAAAATCAACCAGACATAATCACGACCTTTATACTTTAATTCAACAAATTTCGTTCTGTTAACGTCACCTCTGTAGCAACGGCATTCCATTGCTGTTGCAAGCTCCTCCGCGCGTTTAAACGAAGAAACAAAAAGCGGAATAAGGATAGGAATCAAAGCCTTAGCGCGTTTAATTAAACCACCGTTTGAAAAGTCTGCGCCACGAGATTTCTGAGCGTTCATAATTTTCTCCGTTTCTTCCACAAGCGTTGGTATAAACCTTAACGCTATGGTCATCATCATAGCAAAAATATGAACCGGAACGCCTATTTTCTTAAGCGGCTTTAAAAGGGATTCTATTCCATCGGTTAAAGATATAGGAGATGTCGTATAGGTCAAAAACATACTTGTTCCGATTATAAGTATAATGACTCTCAGGGACATAAACACCGCTCTTATTATACCCTCTTTATATATTTTGATAATCCAAAATTCAACGAGAGGATCACCTGCGCCATTTGTCATAAATACGTTAATAAGAGATGTAAATATTAGGATTAAAAAAATCGGTTTTACACCCTTAAGAACAACCTTAAATGAAATTCTGCTAATTGCAATTAAAAACGAGGTAATTAAAACCAAAAACATGAAGCTTGCGGGATTATTTGCCAAAAAAACAGCGACTATAAAGAAAACGGTAAGTATTATTTTACTTCTCGGATCAAGCTTATGAAGCGGTGAAAATCCGGGAAAAAATTGACCGAGCGTTATATCGGAAATCATTTATTCTCACCTCCGATATAATTCAATATCGCTTCCTTTACTCCTTCCACGGTATAAAGCTTTCCCTTTAAATCAGTCCCGCTTTTTCTGAGCTTAGAAGCTATTTTTGCTACGACAGGCACGTCAAGTCCAATATCGGAAAGGAAATCGGCATCTGAGAATATTTCGTCTACCGTTCCCACCTTCAAAACCTTAGCGTGATTCATAACGACAACGTTGTCACAGTAAGAAGCCATATCCTCCATAGAGTGACTTACAAGAATTATTGAGGCTTCCCTTTCTTTCACATATTCAGAAAGAGCTCCGAGTATTTCCCGTCTGCCTCTCGGGTCAAGTCCGGCTGCAGGCTCATCAAGCACTAAAACGTCAGGTCTCATCGCAATAATCCCCGCGATTGCAACACGCCGCTTCTGTCCGCCGGAAAGCTCAAAGGGAGATTTATCAAGAATTTCCTCTGTTAATCCGGTAAATCTCGCGGCCTCATCAACCCTAAGTTCTATCTCCTCATCTGAAAGACCTTGATTCCTCGGGCCGAAACCAATATCACTGCGAACGGTTTCATCAAAAAGCTGATATTCAGGATATTGCATTACGAGTCCGACTCTATATCTGATTTTTCCTATTTCCTTTGGCTTTTCCCAGATATCCTCACCGTTAAAATAAACGTTTCCTTCTGTTGGTTTATTAAGACCGTTCAAAAGATTTACAAGCGTTGATTTACCCGAGCCCGTATGACCGATGAGCCCCGTAATCTTGCCCTTCTCAAACGAAACGTCTATATTATCAAGCGCAATTTTCTGAAAAGGTGTTCCTTTACTGTAAATATAGCTGACACCCTTTAACTCAAGTATGTTCATTTAACGTTTTTCCTCAAAAAATTTATAAGCGCGTCCGTACACTCTTTTTCACTTAAAGCGTTGGAATCAATATTAAGCCCCATAGCGCGCAATTCATTAATAAGCTCCTTGCCTTGCGGTGCTTCAAGTCCCATATCATGAAGCTTATCAGACTCTGAAAAAACTTCCTTTGCGGTTCCGTCCATTGCCAATGAACCGTCGTTTATAACTATAACTCTATCAGCTCTTGCGGCTTCATCCATATAGTGAGTTATATTTATTACGGTAATTCCCTCTTCTTTATTAAGCCTTTCCATTATATCAATAACTTCATGTCTGCCAAGAGGGTCAAGCATAGCCGTAGATTCGTCAAATATAATAACACGCGGCTTCATAGCTATAATACCCGCTATTGCAACTCTTTGCTTCTGACCGCCCGACAGCTTATGCGGAGCGTGGTGAGCATATTCTGTCATTCCAACGACAGATAGAGCGTTATTTACTCTCCTGCGAATCTCTTCTCGCGCAAGTCCGAGATTTTCCGGTCCAAATGCAACGTCCTCTTCAACAACCGTGGCAACAAGCTGATTGTCCGGATTTTGAAAAACCATCCCAATTTTACGGCGCACGTCGAAAATATCATCCTCAGAAAAATCGGGATGCGTAATTTCTACACCGTCAATAAATATTCTGCCCGAATCGGGTATTAAAATCATATTTAATAGTTTTGCAAGAGTGGATTTTCCCGAACCGTTGTGTCCAAGGACCGCTACGTACTCACCCTCCGATATACTGAAGCTGATATTGTTGACAGCGGCAATATCTTTTTTTATATCCGATTCGGATTCGTCACTGTAAGAAAACATCAAGTTTTCAACTTTTATAATACTGTTATTCAAATCAAAAAACCTTTCTTTGAAAGACATCAGCCAAACGAAACTCTGACGCTTGAACCGCACGGAAGTATTAGTCCGCTTTTCTTAACTGGCAGTCCAAGCTCCGCGGCTTCGCTGCTTCCTTTCCATCTTGACAGCAGTCGCGCATCAGTTATATATTTCATAGTTGATGCTGATAAACCTGTAGTGTATGAATTGAGCAAGAAAAAGAGCGGATTATCAGAAAGAACCTCTGAAGTTAATCTCACAAAATCATCTATATTTTCTTCTATCTTCCAAACCTCTCCTGTAGGTCCTCTGCCATATGACGGGGGGTCCATAATTATCGCGTCATACTTTCTGCCCCGCCTTATCTCGCGTTCTATAAACTTTTTGCAATCATCGACAATATATCTTATAGGAGCATTCTCAAGTCCGGAAAGTTTTGCGTTTTCTTTAGCTGAAGCCACCATACCTCGCGACGCGTCCACGTGACACACGGAGGCTCCCGCCTTAGCCGCCGCCACGGTAGCGCCTCCCGTATAAGCAAAAAGATTGAGTACGCTTATTTCGCGCCCCGCATTTTTTATAAGATTTCTGAACCAATCCCAATTTGCAGCCTGCTCGGGAAAAAGGCCGGTGTGCTTAAATCCCATCGGTTTAATTTGAAAAACAAGGTCTCCGTAAGTTATCTTCCACATCTCAGGCAATTTGTTTTCACTCCAAGAGCCGCCCCCCGACCTGCTTCTCTTATAGCTTGCGTCAGCGTCTTTCCATAAAGGATGCTTTTTTTCGGTTTTCCATATTACCTGGGGATCAGGTCTTATCAAACTGTATTTACCCCACATCTCAAGTTTTTCACCGCATGAGGTATCTATAATACTGTAATCCTTCCACTTGTCAGCTATCCACATAAAGTCTCCTAAATTTGAGTTACTAATTATTAAAATATTTCCCCATTGCAGAACCGCGGCACTGAGCGTGGCATATAGCAATTGCTATCGCATCAGCCGTATCGTCCGGCTTTGGAGGTTTTTGAAGCTTCAAAATTGAAGTAACCATCGCGATGACCTGTCTTTTCTCTGCTTTACCGTATCCAACAACAGCCTGCTTTACCTGAAGCGGCGTGTACTCATTTATTTTAACGCCAAGCTTATACGCGGTACAAATTATTACCCCGCGAGCCTCAGCGACAGCAATGCCTGTCGTTATATTGGTATTAAAAAAAAGCTCTTCGACCGCCATCTCGTCGGGACGGTATTTATTTATAATTGTTTCAAGATCGTTTTGAATCATAAGAAGTCTTGATTCAATATTTGTATGAGCCGGAGTTGTGATTGCTCCGTAGGCTATAGGACGAACGTTCCCGCGTTCACTTTCAATTATTCCCCAACCGACAATGGCGAGTCCGGGATCTATTCCCAAAATTATCATATTTCCTCAAAATAATTAATTATATCAATTAAGTATATCATAAATAAACGGGTTTTGTCAACACTTAGCGCCTTAAATCATTTAATCAAAAGAGCAGATTTTAATTAAAAAAATTTACACATCACTTTACTTTTAAAATAATATATGGTATAATGTTTATATTATAAATCCGGAGGGTCATATGTCTATAATCCATTTTAACGTAGGCGATAAAGTTTTACTTAAAAAAAAGCACCCTTGCTCCTCCGACGTTTTTCGTATTGCTCGTGGAGGAAGCGACGTACGCATTATTTGCGATAAATGCGGACGGGATATTACCGTTCCGCGCGAAAAGTTCGAAAAAATGATAAAAAAAGTTATCGGCTCTCTTTTGGAAAGTTAATATATCAAAAAATTC
Source organism: Eubacteriales bacterium (assembly GCA_045542035.1). Lineage (GTDB taxonomy): Bacteria > Bacillota > Clostridia > Oscillospirales > CAG-272 > UBA1740. The sequence continues at coordinate 28,754 of JAZQKG010000040.1, forward strand.
TAAAGTGTGGATTAAATATGTTTTACTATCTTAACGGAAATCTTGAATACAGAGATGCAAACACCTGCGTTATTGATTGCGGAGGCGTTGGATATAAGCTTACCGTAAGCTTAATCACCTCGGATTCACTTATAAACAAAATGAACCAAAAGGTGAAACTATATACTTATCTTGCCGTCAGAGAGGACGGAATTGAGCTTTTCGGATTCGGTTCAAACGAGGAACGCGCCTGCTTTAATCAGCTCATAAGCGTAAGCGGGGTCGGACCTAAAGCGGCTATAAATATTCTTTCTACTCTTTCTCCCGACAGGTTTTCTCTCGCCGTATGTACAGAAGATACCAAAGCTATTTCAAAAGCTCCGGGAATCGGCGCAAAAACCGCAGCACGAATTGTTCTTGAACTAAAAGACAAAATATCAAAGGATATGATGACTGCAGGCTCTAAATCAGATATTGCGGAAACCGTAAAAATTTCTTCGAATTCCAATCTTTCAGAAGCTGCTGAGGCGCTGATGGTGCTTGGATATGACAAAAACACGGTTCTTAGCGTGCTTCGCGGAATTGATACGCAATCGGCAGACGTCGGAGAAATAATCAAAACCGCGCTAAAAAAACTTGCAAGATAATAAAAAGGAGAGGCTCGAATGATAGAAGAAGCAAACGAATTTGATTTTGAAAACCGAATTATATCGAGCGAGTACAGCTCCTCACAGGACGCGGAAGTCGAAAATTCGCTTCGTCCTAAAACACTTGATGAATACGTAGGTCAAGAAAAAGCAAAATCCAATCTGAAGGTTTATATAGAAAGCGCAAAGCTCAGAGGCGAGGCGCTTGACCACGTACTTCTCTACGGTCCCCCCGGTCTTGGAAAAACAACTCTTTCGACTATTATTGCCAACGAAATGGGGGTTAATATCAGAACAACCTCCGGACCCGCTATTGAAAAACAAGGCGACCTCGCGGCTATTCTCACCAATCTTGCCGAAGGCGACGTTTTATTCATTGATGAAATTCACCGTCTCTCAAGAGCTGTTGAAGAAATCCTTTACCCCGCTATGGAAGATTACGCACTGGATATTATTATCGGAAAAGGTCCAAGCGCACGTTCAATAAGACTTCCTATCCCTAAATTTACACTTATCGGCGCAACAACACGCGCAGGTCAGCTTACAACACCGTTAAGAGACAGGTTCGGTGTCCTCTTAAAGCTCGAGCTGTATACTCCCGATGAGCTTGCTTCGATAGTTAAACGCTCCGCAGACATTCTTGATATAGCTATAACCGACGACGGCGCGTACAGCATCGCCTCGCGTTCAAGAGGAACACCGAGAATCGCCAACAGGCTTTTAAAAAGAATACGTGATTTCGCTCTTGTCAAAGGAAACGGAACAATAACCTCTGAAATCGCAAGCATGGCGCTTGAAGCTCTCGAAATAGATGAGCTTGGACTTGATAACGTTGACAGACGTATGCTTGAAGCAATCATAAAATACTACTCCGGCGGTCCCGTTGGTCTCGATACGCTTGCCGCAACAATTGGCGAAGAAGCCATTACAATTGAGGACGTATACGAACCTTACCTTATGCAAATAGGATTCCTTGCCCGCACACCGAGAGGAAGATGCGTTACCAAACTCGCGTATGAGCATCTTGGCATTCCATTTCTCCCTCAAACAGCGCCCGGTGCGCAAATAAGCGGTCAAAAAATCATAGATTTTGATAATTAAACAAAAGCAGAAAGATATTAGTGCAACAAAAAAGAGTCGTATATACGACTCTTTTTTGTTTGTTAACGAAGAGCGTTGATAGCTTCGCGTCTGTCTTTTGCCTTAAAAACAGCGCTTCCGGCAACTAAAACGTTTGCTCCTGCCGCCGTTGCAAGCTTCGCAGTTTCTGCATTTATTCCGCCGTCAACCTGAATATCAACGTCAAGCCCACGCCTTTCAATTTCTTTTCTGAGTTTTGATACCTTCTCGAGCATATCTGGCATAAATGACTGACCGCCAAAGCCCGGCTCTACTGTCATAATAAGAATCATATCGCATCTGTCAAGATACGAATAAACCGCCTCAATCGGAGTTCCCGGTTTCACCGATACAGCAGCTTTTTTACCGTGCTTTTTAATCATATCTATACATTCATCCGCAACGTCGGTTGCCTCAAGATGAAAGGTTATAAGATCAGCTCCGCACTCTGTTATGTACCTTTCAATATATTTTTCGGGATTATCTATCATAAGGTGCACGTCAAAAAACATTTTTGATTTTTTTCTTAATGCTTCAAGTACGGCAAGTCCAAATGAACTGTTTGGTACAAAAACGCCATCCATAACGTCAAGATGCACCATCTCTGCTCCTGCTTTTTCAATTTCAGCAATCTCTTCACCCATTCTTGTAAGATCGCACGCAAGCGCTGAAGGAGAAATTTTTATCATTTTTATATTCCTTTCGTTTTGCCAAATTTGTGGCATTTTTATTTTAAAATCATATATTAAAATAGAGACTAAGTCTCGACGGTCAGTATAGCATAGACATTTAAGAAAAAGGAAGTTCGTTGGATTCTGCTATACTTTTTCTGTCTGAATAAGGCGCTTCACAACAGTTGAGGCGCCTTGTTTTTTATTTCTAACAAAACAACAGAATGGGCGCTTACACCTTCTTCTCGCCCGGTAAAGCCAAGCTTTTCTTCTGTGGTTGCCTTTACGTTTATTTTAGATATATCCGTATTCAGCGCGAATGAAATATTATCACGCATTTTCTCTATATACAGAGCAACCTTGGGCTTTTGTAACACAATCGTTGAATCAATGTTCACAATAGAAGCGCTATGCTTATCCATAATATCCTTTACACGAATTAATAGATTCATGCTTGAAATATCTTTAAACTCCCCTGACGTATCGGGAAAATGTCTTCCTATATCACCTTCACCGAGCGCCCCGAGAATCGCGTCCATTATAGCGTGTAGCAAAACGTCAGCATCCGAATGCCCGAGAAGTCCGAGTGTGTGAGGAACTTCTACACCTCCAAGTATCAGCTTTCTTCCTTCTACAAGCCTATGAACATCATACCCATGTCCTATTCTTAAATCAGACATTATTTTTCCTCCTTTAACAGAAATGCCGCATATCTCAAATCTTCTTTAACGGTTAATTTTACGTTTTCTTTACCTGTATCCGTACAATGAACCTTAACACCGACTTTCTCAAGAAGCATGTTGTCATCTGTTATGGAAGCATCGCATACATCCACACAGTCAATAGCATTTTTATATAAATCATACTTGAAAGCCTGCGGAGTCTGAACAAGATATATATTATTTCTGTCAAGAGTTGAAACTACGTTTCCATCCCCGTCGACGCACTTTACAGTATCCGTTACACGATAAGAAGCGGTTGCGGCACCGTATTTCTTTGCGTCGTTTACAACGGCCGTTATCATTTCGCCTTTTATAAAGCATCGCGCGCAATCGTGAATAGCTATAATATCACAATCCCAGTCTATAGAGAGAACTCCAAGCCTTGCGGATTCAGCACGACAGGCGCCCCCAACGGTAATTTTTTTAACCTTTTTCAAATCCAAGGTTTCGGATTTCGCAAAATCGGTTTCATCAGAGCGGACAACTATGACTATAGAATCTATAGCGTCGCATAATTCGAAGGCTTTCGCAGTCCTGCGTAAAACGCTTTCTCCGTTAATTAAAAGCTTTTGCTTTGTTGTATCAAGCTTCATACGGCTTCCGCTTCCACCGGCAAGAATAATAGCCGTTACATTGCTATTCAATACTCTATTACCACCTTAATATTATATTTATATTACTTATATTATTTTCTATAATAGACAAAATGCACTGTTATCGTTCTTATCTCACCGCCACGAAGACTGTCGGGTCCTTTTATAACCACACCGTCACCGCTCATAAGATTACTTGCCTCAAGATCGCGAACCTTACACATAAAAACTCTTTCTCCCGATGAATCCACTATAAAATCATCGCCGTGTAATGCAAGAGAGCCTCCCCTGCCTATAACGTCATCGTTGCCATCTTTTCGTTCTGTAACGTATTTAATTACCTGACCGTGCAAAGATCTTGCGCGCTCAAGACGGAATGAATAGCTATCCGTGTTTTTATCAAGTTTAAAAAGCTTTGCGAAAAACGACATATCCTTCACCTCAAATAAATACATCATTATTTTACCACAAAAAAACAAAAAAAGAAACCCCTTTTATGCAATTTTAGTATTTCTTCAAAAAAATTCCAATTTTTTTATAATTTTTTAAAAAAACTATTGATTTTTTAATTAAAGTGTATTATAATATAACCAAAGTGGGTCGGAGTGGGGCATTTTACCACAAAAATCCGTTTTAAAACAAATTTATAAAAAACAGGAGGTAAGAAGATGTCGTTCGTTGGCTCGTATACGCATTCGCTGGACTCAAAAAAGCGCGTATTTGTTCCGTCAAAGTTCAGAGACGATCTTGGCGAAGAGTTCTACATTACAAGAAAATTTGACGCTTACCTCTCTATTTACACCGCTGAGGATTGGGAAGCTTACGTGGACAAGATATCAAAGCTCCCTGAGGCAGACGCCGATGAATTTCAAGATTTCATACTTGGCGCGGCGCAAAAATGCGTTCCGGATGCAAGCGGCAGAATAATACTTGAAGACAGACTTTTAAAACATGCTAAAATAGAAAAAAACATCGTATTCGTAGGAGCAGGAAAGCAGATTCGTGTTTGGGCAGAAGAGCTTTGGAACGAACGCGAGCAAAACAGAAACTACGATAAAATGCGTGAAATTATGCGCCAATACGGACTTTAATTTTCTGAAAGGAAACGGAAATGTCAGATATACCCTTCTCACACACGTCGGTGTTGCTGTATGAGTGTATAGATGCGCTTAATATCAGGGACGGATATACCTACATAGATTGCACTGCGGGCGGCGGCGGCCACTCACTCGAAATTGCTAAACGCATGGGCAAAAATTCAAGGCTAATTTGCTTTGACAGAGATAAAAGCGCAATACAGGCAGCAACAGAAAGATTAAAAGATTATCTTGATAGAGTTACTTTTATAAACGATAATTTCTCAAGCATAGAATCGGTAATTAAGGATTATAATATAGAAAACCTCGGCGGCGTTCTTGCCGACCTTGGTTGCAGTTCATTCCAATTTGATTCGCCTGATCGCGGATTCAGCTATATGCACGACGCTGAACTTGATATGAGAATGGACACCGATTCATCTCTTAGCGCATATAAAGTAGTTAATGAATATACAGAAGCCGATTTAAAAAGAATAATATACGAATACGGCGAAGAACGGTTCGCACCGAGAATCGCCGCTGAAATATGCAAAAGAAGAAACGAAAAACCAAGTCGGAGGCCAAGCGGTCTTAGGAAGACAATGTCATAAATCAACTCCTTGGCTCACAGAACGACATGGCT
>JAZQKG010000041.1:0-7299 GCA_045542035.1 Eubacteriales bacterium
ACCGGGAGCGGCGGGCTTAAGAAGAACTCTGCCTGCGCCGTACTCGCCGATGATCTCGTGAGGAATAGTGGATCCTGCAAGAGATACCTTGATCATATTTTTCTTTGCATCCTCGATTCCCTTGCGGATTGCGTCGGGAACTTCAGCTGCTTTACCAAGGCCGAAGCCTACATGTCCATTTCCGTCGCCTACTACCATGATAGCTGCAAAACGAGCGATACGTCCGCCCTTTACGGTCTTGGAAACACGGTTTAATACTACAAGCTGTTCCTGAAGGTCAAGCTCAGCTGCATTAATGTTCTTAGCCATTTTTTGTCTCCTTATAGAATGTTTCTTTTGTTGAAACAGTGTATAAACCAGCGATTAGAAGCTGAGGCCGCCTTCTCTTGCGCCTTCTGCTAATTCTGATACACGTCCGTGATAAATGTAGCCACCGCGGTCAAAAACTACTGCGGAAATGCCTTTTTCAATTGCTCTCTTTGCGAGAGTGTTGCCAACCTTGCGAGCGGCTTCCTTGTTAGAGCCTGAGCCCTCGAAACCTTTCTCATAAGTATTAGCACTAACGAGTGTTACGCCGTTAACGTCATCGATAATCTGAGCCGAGATGTGAGCGTTAGAGCGATAAACAGCGAGACGGGGTCTTTCAGGAGTGCCCGAAATCTTACCGCGAACTCTCTTATGTCTTTTAAGACGCTGCAAATTGCTGTCAGTTCTCTTAACCATAATACTAATCTCCTTTCATTATTTACCGGTTTTTCCGGCCTTGCGGCGAATTCTTTCACCGGAATACTTAATACCCTTACCAAGGTAGGGTTCAGGAGGTCTCTTGGATCTGATAACTGCCGCTATCTGACCTACAGCCTGCTTATCGATACCCTTAACGATTATAGTCGTGTTATCGGGAACCTCAAATTTAACTCCGTCCTTCTCTTCGAAAACAACGGGGTGAGAGTAACCAAGACCGAGAACGATCTTAGCGCCCTGCTTTTCTACTCTGTAACCAACACCTACGATCTCAAGCTTCTTAGCAAAGCCCTCTGTAACACCAACAACCATGTTGTTGAGAAGAGTTCTTGTAAGACCGTGAAGGGCACGGTTTTCCTTTTCATCGTTGGGGCGAGTTACGGTAAGGGTGCTTCCCTCCTGCGCGATTGTGAGAGCGCTTGCGAACTGCTGCTTAAGCTCGCCGAGAGGACCCTTGACAGTAACTAAGTTACCGTCTGCAATTGTTATTGTTACACCTGCGGGAACCGCAATAGGTGCTCTTCCTATTCTTGACATTACAATTTACCTCCCCTTTATTACCATACGAAAGCGAGGATTTCGCCGCCGACATTGGCCTGTCTGGCTTTCTTGTCTGTCATAACGCCCTTAGAGGTTGAAACGATAGCGATACCGAGACCGTTCATTACCTTGGGCATATCTTCGCAGTTAGAATAGATACGAAGACCGGGTTTGGAAACTCTTCTGAGACCGTGAATAACCTTCTGCTTACCCTGAGCATACTTAAGAGTTACTCTGATTATGCCCTGCTTGCCGTCTTCAACGATCTGGAAATTCTTAATGTAGCCCTCTTCGAGAAGAATCTCAGCGATGGACTTCTTAAGGTTTGATGCGGGAATGTCAACAGTTTCATGCTTAGCGTCATTTGCGTTTCTTATTCTGGTAAGCATGTCTGCAATTACGTCTGAAATTTGCATTATTTTATCCTCCTATATGCAAGTTAGATGTTCTTGCTGCCGCAGTATCTCTGCGGCGGCATATCGGCGGTTAAAACCTAAAACCACAAGGTAAGCGAATTTAAATTTTCCTGCCGATAGTTTAGAGAGAATTTAATTCCTCGAAAATTAAATTACCAGGATGCCTTTCTTACACCCGGAATCTCACCCTTGTAAGCGAGCTCACGGAAGCAGATACGGCATATTCCGTACTTACGGAGGTAGGCGTGGGGTCTACCGCAGATTTTGCATCTGTTATAAGCGCGAGTAGAGAATTTAGGCTCTTTCTGCTGCTTAAGTATCATTGCCTTCTTAGCCATTTTTGTTCCTCCTTAATTACTCAGCAAAGGGAGCGCCCATAAGCTTGAGCATCTCTTTTGCCTCTTCGTCGGTGTTTGCGGTTGTAACGAATACGATATCCATACCGCGAATCTTATCAACCTTATCATACTCGATTTCAGGGAAGATAAGCTGCTCTTTAAGTCCGAGAGCATAGTTACCTCTTCCGTCAAATCCGTTGGGGTTGATACCCTTGAAGTCACGTACGCGGGGAAGAGCGAAGCTGAAGAGCTTATCCATAAACTCAAACATTCTCTCACCGCGAAGAGTAACCTTAACGCCAATCTTCATTCCCTCACGAAGCTTGAAGTTAGCAACAGACTTACGCGCGTATGTGGGAACTGCCTGCTGACCGGAAATAAGAGTGATTTCTTCGATTATCTTATCGATAACCTTAGAGTTCTCTTTAGCGTCTCCGGCGCCAACGTTAATAACTATTTTGTTAAACTTCGGAATCTGCATTACCGAAGAGTAACCGAACTTCTGCATAAGAGCAGGAGCTACTTCGTTCTTATACTTTTCTGAAAATCTTGACATCTTGAACTCCTCCTCTTATATTTCAGCGCCGCACTTAGCGCAGAGTCTTACTTTTACTTTCTTGTCACCAACGGTCTTGTAACCAACCTTGGTGCGAACGCCCTTATCGCACTTGGGGCATACGAGCTGAACCTTGGATGCGTAGATAGCGCCCTCGGTCTTAACGATAGCGGAGTTATCACCCTGCTTACGAGCCTTAGTGTGCTTAGATACGATATTAGCGCCTGCGACAATAACCTTGCCCTCTTCGGGGGATGCCGCAATAACCTTACCGCGAGTACCCTTGGAATCACCGGAGATAACAACGACGGTATCGTCTCTTTTAATATGAAGCTTTGCCATTTTCATTATCCTCCCTGTGAATTAAAGTACCTCGGGGGCAAGAGACATGATTTTTGTGAAATCATGCTCACGAAGTTCTCTGGCTACCGGGCCAAAGATACGTGTGCCTCTGGGGGTTTTATCTTCTTTTATAATAACTGCAGCGTTCTCATCAAACTTGATGTAAGAACCGTCTGCACGACGTGTTTCTTTAACAGTTCTAACTACAACTGCCTTAACAACGTCACCTTTTTTAACAACGCCGCCGGGTGCTGCCTTCTTAACAGCGCATACAACGATATCACCGATGCTTGCATAGCGGCGTCCTGAGCCGCCGAGTACTCTGATGCACATAAGTTCTTTTGCACCGGTGTTATCTGCGACTTTCATTAACGATTGCTGCTGAATCACTGTTTTTTCCTCCTTTTTCGGTAAGCCTTTAACCTACCTACTGGTTTAGTGACTTTTCTTAATTATTTTGCCTTTTCAACGATTTCTACAAGTCTCCATCTCTTCGTCTTGGAGAGAGGTCTTGTTTCCATTACTGCAACCTTATCGCCGATGCCGCATTCATTCTTCTCATCGTGAGCGTGAATCTTAACGGTTCTCTTAATAATCTTGCCGTACTTGGGGTGACGAACGTTGTCTTCAATAGCAACAACGATGGTCTTGTCCATCTTGTCGCTTACTACTTTTCCAACTCTTACTTTTCTGAGATCACGAGTTTCAGTCATTTTCATTTCCTCCCATTATGCATTCTTCTCGCGAAGAACAGTCATCACGCGAGCAATGTCATGCTTAACTTCTGTGATTTTGTGAGGTTTGTCAAGCTGATTGATTGCAAGCTGGAAACGAAGATTGAAGAGTTCTTCTTTAAGTTCGCCGAGCTTAGAATTGAGCTGCTCGACAGTCATTTCTCTAAGTTCTTTTGCATTCATTTGCTTAAGCCTCCTCTGTTGTTTCTAAGTCTGCCTTCTTAACAAACTTACACTTGATGGGAAGTTTGTGAGACGCAAGACGCATAGCTTCTCTTGCCTGCTCTTCTGTAACGCCGTCCATCTCGAACATAACGCGTCCGGGCTTAACAACGGCTGCCCAGTACTCAGGCGAGCCCTTACCTGAACCCATTCGAGTTTCAGCGGGCTTTTCCGTGATAGGTTTATCGGGGAATATCTTAATCCAAACCTTACCGCCACGTTTTACGTATCTTGTCATAGCAATACGGGCAGCTTCTATCTGGTTTGCTTTGATCCATGCGGGTTCGAGAGCCATAAGGCCGAACGTTCCGTTGGATACCGTGTTACCGCGAAGGGCTTTACCTTTAAGACGGCCGCGCTGAACGCGTCTGTACTTAACTCTCTTAGGCATTAACATTATTTTCTGCCCTCCTCTGCATTCTTTCTGAAGGGACGACCGTCACGGCGACCGTCTCTGTTATTGTTCTGACGGCGGTTATTGTCGTTTCTTCTGGGGCGTCTTTCCTGACGGTCGGACTTCTGCGCAACGCCGTTCTCCGCGAGAACCTCGCCCTTATAAATCCAAACCTTAACGCCTATTTTACCGTAAGTGGTATTCGCCTCCCAGAAACCGTAGTCAATATCTGCTCTGAGTGTCTGAAGCGGAATTGTACCCTCATGGTAATGCTCGGTGCGTGCGATTTCCGCGCCGCCAAGACGGCCGGAGCAAGCAACCTTAATACCCTTAACGCCAAGTCTCATGGTTCTGCCAATAGCAAGCTTCATTGCGCGGCGGAAAGAAACTCTCTTCTCAAGCTGAGCGGAAATAGATTCTGCAACAAGCTGAGCGTTGATATCGGGGTTTTTGATTTCAATAACGTTTACTACTACGGGGCGGCCAACCATTGCTTCAAGCTCTGCTCTGAGCTTTTCGATTTCTGCGCCGTGGAAGCCAATTACAAGACCGGGCTTCGCGCACTGAATAAATACTCTTACACGTGCTGCATCGCGCTCGATTTCAACTCTGGGAACGCCTGCGCCCTGGAGCTTTGATTTAATGTGCTCTCTGATCTTGTGGTCGGATACGAGTGTGTCGCCGAAGTCCTTGTCTCCAACGAACCATCTGGAATCCCAGTTTTTAATAACGCCTACACGAAGACCGTGGGGATTTACCTTCTGTCCCATTGTCAGCCTACCTCCTTCTCTTTTACTACGAGTGTTACATGGCTGGTTCTCTTGAGAATCTGGAACGCTCTGCCCTGAGCTCTGGGCTGAACCCTCTTAAGTGTGGGTCCGGGGCATACGAAGCATTCAGAAACATAGAGGTTACCAGCATCCATGTTGAAATTGTGTTCTGCATTTGCTACCGCGCTCTTCAAAAGTTTGATAAGAGATTCGCACGCTATCTTATTGGTGTTTTTAAGAATAGCCATAGCTTTATTTGTATCCTTGCCTCTTATAAGGTCAAGTACAATCTTAACTTTGCGCGGAGAAATTCTCACATATTTAAGATGTGCCTTTGCTTCCATTATGGAATTGCCTCCTCTCGCTTATTTGCGATTTATTTCTTAGTTGTTCGATGTTTTTGAGCCCGAATGACCCTTAAAGGTACGGGTAAGTGCAAATTCTCCGAGTTTATGTCCTACCATATCCTCTGTAACGTATACCGGAACGTGCTTTCTTCCGTCGTGAACAGCGATAGTGTGTCCTACGAATTCAGGGAATATTGTGGAAGAACGGGACCAGGTTTTAAGCACCTTTTTCTCATTCTTTTCATTCATAGCTACGATACGGTCGAAAAGCTTCTTTTCAACGTATGGTGCCTTCTTTAAGCTTCTGCTCATTGTTAATCTCCTTCTTCAATTACTTAGCGTTTCTGCGCTTAATAATGAATTTGTTGGTTCTTGCCTTCTTGTTTCTCGTCTTGTAACCAAGAGCGGGCTTGCCCCAAGGAGTAACGGGTCCGGGACGACCTATGGGAGACTTACCTTCACCACCGCCGTGAGGGTGATCACAGGGGTTCATTACGGAACCGCGAACTGTAGGACGGATACCCTTATGACGGGTCTTACCTGCCTTACCGAGCTTAACGGTTTCGTGTTCAAGGTTGCCTACCTGACCGATAGTAGCCTTGCAGTCAAGACGAACTATACGAACTTCGCCGGAGGGAAGTCTTACCTGAGCCATTCCGTTCTCCTTAGCCATAAGCTGAGCAAATGCTCCTGCGGAGCGAACGAGCTGCGCGCCCTTACCGGGATAAAGTTCAACGTTGTGAATTATAGTACCTACGGGAATCGCGGAAATAGGAAGAACGTTACCGGGCTTTATATCAGCGCCGGCGCCTGCCGCAACGACGTCTCCGTCGGTAAGTCCTACGGGAGCGATGATGTAGCTCTTCTTACCTGCATCGTTTTCAAGAAGCGCGATGTAAGCGGTTCTGTTGGGGTCGTACTCAACGCCGATTACCTTGGCGGACTCGTCAACGCTTCTCTTGAAGTCTATAATTCTGTACTTCTGCTTGTTTCCGCCGCCGTGATGACGAACGGTAATTTTGCCGTAGCTGTTTCTTCCGGCATTCTTCTTTTTAATTGTAACGAGACTCTTCTCGGGAGTGAACTTTGTTACCTCCGCAAAAGAAGGGCTCGACATATTTCTGCGCGACGGTGTGGTCGGCTTATACTGTTTTACTGCCATTATATCTTACCCCCTGTCTCAGTTCATGCTATCGAAGAAAGCGATAGGCGCCGAATCCTCAGAAAGAGTTACGATAGCCTTTTTCCATTCGCCGGTGTAACCGAAGTGAACACCGTATCTCTTGGGCTTCTTCTTCATATTAATAGTATTGACCTTTACAACCTTGGTCTTTTTGAACATAGCCTCAACAGCCTTTGCGATTTCAGCCTTAGTAGCGTCCTTCGCAACCTCGAAGCTGTAACGCTTCTCAGAAACCGTGTCCATGCTCTTTTCGGTGATAAGAGGTCTTACAATGATATCTGCATAAGATTTCATCTTGCATATACCTCCTCGATTTTCGCTACAGCATCCTGAGCTACGATGAACGAATCACAGTTAAGAATGTCGTAAACGTTGATTGTATTCCACTGAGTAGTCTTAACGCCCTCAATGTTAGCGCAGCTCTTAATAACGCAACCGTCAACCTCGGGAAGAACGATAAGCGATTTCTTTTTTGCGCCTACCGCATCAAGCATAGCAACCATATTCTTGGTCTTGTACTCTGTTGCGGTAATTTTGTCGATAACTATCATTTCGCCGTTTTCAACCTTTGAGGAAAGCGCGCTGAAGAGTGCGTTTCTCTTAAGGCTCTTGTTAAGATTGATACGGTAGCTGCGGGGCTTCGGGCCGAGAGCTATACCGCCGTGTGTCCACTGAGGAGAACGTGTCGAACCCTGACGAGCTCTGCCTGTTCC
>JAZQKG010000042.1:0-3867 GCA_045542035.1 Eubacteriales bacterium
TCTTATCGACCGTACCGAAGAAGATATGATGAAGGTTCGTAACCTTGGACGTAAGTCACTCGAAGAGGTAATCCAGAAGTTGAATTCTTTGGGCCTTGGCTTAAAGAAGGACGAAGAATAAGAATTAGGAGGAAACATACAATGAGAAAGCTTGGCAGAACAACTGCACAGCGTAAGGCTATGCTCAGAGGCATGGTAACTCTTCTTCTTGAAACAGGCAAGATTGAAACTACCTACACAAGAGCTCAGGAGGTTTCCGCAAAGGTTGATGAGATGATCACCCTCGGTAAGAAGGGCGACCTCGCTTCCTACAGAGCGGCTCTTGCTTATATCACTAAAGAAGATGTAGCTAAAAAAGTATTCTCCGTTATCGCTCCTGCTTATGCAGACGTAAACGGCGGTTATACACAGGTTTATAAAATGGGACCCCGTCGCGGAGACGGAGCAGAAACTGCTATCGTTAAGCTCGTAGCTGTTAAGGCTGCAGCAACAGAAGAAAGCAAGTAATATATTCCCAAACAAAAAACGCGAGATTTAATTCTCGCGTTTTTTGTTGTTTATTATGATGTTGTAAATCGTTTTATACTATATAAAGACGTCATTGATGCTCACCGTGCTTTTCTCTGAGTATTTCAACGTTCCTCTCGACTGTCTTTTTATGAAGCGGATACCAGAACCACAAGACAAGCGCCAAAGCTCCAAAGCCTATTGCGGGAACAATTGTAGATATATTAAATATTCCTTCAAGCACACCCGTGTCAAATGCGGTCTCCTGACTGTAGCCTATAAGAGAGAGCAGAATTCCCGATGTTCCCGCCGATGCAGCTTGTCCGAGCTTTCGAGCAAAGGAATACATAGCGTATATTGAACCGTCCTCGCGTATACCGTTTTTAATTTCCGAGTAGTCGATAACGTCGGTTATAAGCGCCCACGAAACCATTGTGAAAATACCAAGTCCGAGCCATGCGATAAGATTTATCCCTATATATACCCATACGTTTTGCGGACGTATAAAGAATAAAAGCAGGCTTATAAATGCTGCAACCAAATTTGACGCTGCGCTTATCTCCGCCTTTCCAAATTTTCGGGCGAGGGGCTTTGCAAAAGCAGCAGCGCCTAACATTCCTATCATCATTGCAATGGTAGACAAAGACTGTGCTTTTGCATTATTATAATAGTTAGGATATACGTAGTTTGCCATGGACTGTATTGTAAGCTGCGCAAGAAGCATCAGTACGGAAGCAACGATTATAGATATCAAAGCGCGGTTTTTCAAAGCATTTTTTATCATTTCTCCAATACCGTGATGCTCTCTGTGGCTCATCTGCGGAGTTACGCGCTCGGTAACAAGAATATAACACAGAATATAGCAAATGATTGCGAGAATAGAGAATATCCCGGCAATGACCGTAAATTTATATCCGCTCATTACCGTCTGCCCGTTAACGGTATCGTAGGTAAAAAGCGGAACTCCGACACCGACGATAACACCCGCAAGAGTGCTTCCCATGCTTCTGAAGGTGGAAAGAGACTGTCTGTCCTCCGGCTCGCGCGATATTGCCGAAGCCATTGAGCCATAGGGAATATTTATTGATGTATAAAATATAGAACCCCAAAGGATATAGGTTACAAACAGCCAAACTATCCTAAACCACATTGCTGAGTCGGCAAATGCGCTTTGATATATAAGAAATGAGGCTATCGCAACGGGCGCGCACATTCTGAGTATCCAAGGCTTGAATTTTCCGTTTGACGTAACTTTCCCTTTGTCACATATTCTGCCCATTGCAATGTCGGTAAATCCGTCAACAAATCTTGCGGTCATTATTGCAATTCCAACGACGAATGCCGAAATTCCCATAACGTCTGTATAAAATTTCAAAAGAAAGCTTGAAGAAAGTATAAATGTAAAATCGTTGCCAAAATCTCCGAAAAGATATCCCAGCTTATCTTTTATTCCAAAAGGAGCGTGCGCTCCTGATTTGAGTTTCATGAAAATATGTCCTCTCTGTTTAATTATTCTTAGTTTGTATGTTTGATAGATTTTTATTACAAGAAAGTAAAGCTTTTTAATTAGCTATTGAAAATAAAGTAAAAATATGGTACAATAAGAAAAAAACGGAGGATTAAGCAATATGAGAAGTGTTTTAAGCTTTAACAAAGATTGGTTTTTTACCAAGACAGCCGAAATTCCGTCGGAAATACCAACCGATGCCGAAAAGGTTGATATTCCTCACTCGTGGAATGCAAATGACGGTCAGGACGGCGGAAACGATTACTATCGCGGAACCTGCAATTACGTAAAAAAATTCGCGAAGTCCGATCTCCCCGCAGCCGAGGTTTATTATGCCGAGATATGCGGCGCGAATTCTTCCGCGGATTTTTATCTTAACGGCAATAAGCTTGCTCATCATGACGGCGGATATTCAGCCTGGAGAGTTAATATTACAGATGAGCTAAAGGAGGAGAACATTCTTGTTATTTCGGTTGATAACGCGCCAAACGACACTGTATATCCTCAGATGGCAGACTTCACGTTTTACGGCGGACTTTACCGCGACGTAAATATTATAGCGGTTTCCGCGTCTCATTTCGACCTTGATTACTGCGGTGCTCCCGGAATTAAAATAACACCGGAAATATCGGGAAATAACGCAAATGTTGAAGTTGAAGTATTTACGGCTAACACCAAAGAAGAAGAGACTCTTGTTTATAAAATTTTTGACAGAGAGGGAAGTGTTATTGCTGAAAAAACAGTTCCGGCATCAGAGACAAAATTGAGCTTTGAAATCGAAAACGTTCATCTTTGGCACGGAAGACGCGACCCGTATCTCTATTCGGCAGAGGTTTCTCTCATTTGCGGTGAAGATGTTCTTGATACGGTGAAGAGCAGATTCGGCTGCCGCAGTTTTCGAGTTGACCCCGAGCGCGGATTTATACTAAACGGTGAGGAATACCCCCTTCGCGGTGTTTCGCGCCACCAGGATAGGCTTGGCATAGGAAACGCGCTTCTTCCCGAGCATCATAAGGAAGATATTGATTTTATTATGGAGCTTGGCGCAACGACTGTACGCCTTGCTCATTATCAGCATAATCAGTATTTTTATGACCTTTGCGACGAGTGCGGTCTTGTCATCTGGGCTGAAATACCCTACATTTCCCAGCATATGCCGACAGGCCGAGAGAACACAATTTCTCAGATGAAGGAGCTTATCTCTCAGAACTACAACCACCCGTCAATCGTTGTTTGGGGTCTTTCTAACGAGATTACGATGAAGGGCGCAAATGACCCTGACCTCATCGAAAACCATAAGATTCTCAATGACCTTGTTCATTCAATGGATAAAACGAGACTTACGGTAATTGCCTGCGTTTCAATGTGCGGAATGGATGAGGAATACGTACATATTCCCGATCTCGTCTCTTACAACCATTATTTTGGTTGGTATGGCGGGGACACGTCAATGAACGGTCCTTGGTTCGATAAATTCCATGAGAAATATCCGAACACACCTATTGGAGTAAGTGAGTACGGATGCGAGGCTCTTAACTGGCACACCTCGAATCCGACTCAGGGCGATTACACCGAGGAATATCAGGCGTATTATCACGAGGAGCTTATAAAGCAGCTTTATACGAGACCTTATATTTGGGCGACTCACGTGTGGAATATGTTTGACTTCGGCGCAGACGCGAGAGCTGAGGGCGGTGAGAACGGTCAGAACCACAAGGGACTTATGACCTTTGACAGAAAATATAAGAAGGACGCTTTCTATGCTTATAAGGCATGGCTTTCAGATGAGCCGTTCGTTCATATATGCGGAAAACGCTACGTTGACCGCGTTGAAGAGGTCACCCGTGTCACAG
>JAZQKG010000043.1:0-12225 GCA_045542035.1 Eubacteriales bacterium
TGGCTACGATCCGACTTCTTATTGATACGAAGGAAGGCGTGAAATTTACTATAGCGTAAATTAATATTTTAAGGAGGTGGCGGTTTTGTACGAAAAATTAAAAGCCGATGTCGCGTTTTTAGACGGAAAATATGAAATCGCCGCCGATATGTATCTCGAGGGAGCAAGAGACGGGGATTCTCTTGCCGCATTCAATTACGGATACTGCCTTCTGCGCGGATACGGCAGGGAATATGACCCGAGTGAAGCTAAAAGCTATTTTTCATTCGCGAGAAATATGGAGGGCGGAGAGGCTTCCTATAACCTTGCAATGCTTTATCTTCACGGTGAGGGAGTGGCGCAGAATTTTGAGCTTGCGCACAAATATATGCGCATGTCGGCAGAGGACGGATGCGTAGAGGCTCAGCTCTATATGGGAATGGCTTCAACTCTCGGCTGTATGTTTGAACCCGACGTTATCGGTATATCTATGATACCTTATCACAAAGCGGAATACAGAGAAGTCACAACTCCGCTTCTTTCGGGATACGTCCCCGACTTTTCGGAAGAGGATAAGAGGTTTGAGGTAATAAAAGCTGATGCGAGAGCTGCTTTTGAATGGTTCAGGGCAGCATCAAGGCATGACTCGACGTACGTAGAGGAGCTTGTGGCAAAAGGAAAATATTTGTACGCAAAGTGTTATATTGACGGTCTTGGAACAGATTTTGACAGAGTTAAGGGGATAAGGCTTATGCTTGCCGCGGGAAAGAGCGGCTCGGGTGAGGCAGTCGCGTTTCTTAGCGAAAACGGCATTGCTCAAGAGATGATTCTTGGGCCAGTCAGAAAAAAACGAAAGAATCATGGGGATGCTTTATGAAAAATGAAAAATATATAAACGCAGTAAAACTTCTCGTTTTTCTTTTGATAATTTCAACGCTTGCATTTATATTCATTCAGTCTATGCTTCCTCCTGAAAAATCGTCAGAGCAGAGCAGCGCTGTCGGTGAGATAATTGAGGAGATAATTCCTCCCGAAACGCCTGTCGGCGGTTACGTTCAGTCGAATATAAGAAAAATCGCGCATTTCGTAGAGTTTGCGGCGCTTGGTGTGTGGGTTTCGCTTTTTATAATTCTTTTTTACAGAAAGAAAAAATATATTTTCTCATCTTTTCTTTTTGCTTTTACGGTTGCATTCGTTGATGAATCAATACAAGTAATATCAAAGCGCGGACCTGCGATAACTGATGTTTGGATAGATTTCTTCGGATTTTCCTCAATTGCGGTAATTATTTACACGGTATCTACTTTAATTATTTTTGTAAGAGCAAAACGCAAACAATAGTTTTCAATTTGCAGAATTTGGTGGCTTTATGGTAAAAATATTCGAAGTCGAAAATGGCTCGCGGGCATCACGCGCCGGAGTTTTGGCGGGTGACGTTCTGATATCTATAAATAACAATCCGATAAACGACGTGCTTGACTACCGATTTTATCTTTCGGAAAGAGTGGTTACGCTTCTTTGCTCTCGCTGCGGTGAGGAATACAGCGTTACTCTTAAAAAGGGCGAATATGACGATATCGGACTTGAATTTGAAACACCCCTTATGGATGAAAAGCATTCATGTAAAAATAAGTGTATTTTCTGTTTTATTGACCAGAACCCTGAAGGGCTTCGTTCTCCGATTTATTTTAAGGATGACGATTCCCGCCTTTCATTTATACACGGAAATTATATTACCCTTACGAATATGAATGATGACGACGTGAAAAGAATTATAAAGATGCGATTTTCACCTCTTAATGTATCAATTCATACGACAAATCCCGAGCTACGCGTTAAAATGATGAAAAATAAGCGCTCAGGCGAGGTTCTAAGATATCTTGACGAGTTCAAAAAAGCAAAGCTTTATATGTGCGGGCAAATCGTTCTTTGCAAAGGCGTTAATGACGGTGAAGAGCTCGCTCGCACTATGAGTGACCTTTCAAAGTATTATCCTTATCTCTCGAGCGTTTCTGTAGTTCCGGCAGGACTCACTAAGTACAGGGACGGTTTATATCCGCTTTCGGATTTTGATGAGAAGGAAGCAGCTGCCGTTATAGACGCGGTTGATGAATTCGCAAACAAACATAAGGAAGAAAATGGCTCGAGGCTCTTTTTTGCCGCCGATGAATTTTATCTTAAAGCGAAAAGACCTATTCCCGCTGACGATTATTACGAGGATTACCCTCAGCTTGAAAACGGTGTTGGAATGCTTCGTTCATTTTCGGAGGAATTTAAAATAGGAATCGGTGATTCTATAGAAGCCGTTTCAGCTCTTAACAGTGACAGAAGAGTCGCGATTGCCACGGGAGCCGCGTCGTATCCCATTATAAAAGATGCGTGCGATAGGCTTATGAAAATTTGCGATAAATTAAAAATAGAAGTATACATGATTAAAAATCATTTCTTTGGAGAGTCTATAACCGTTTCGGGACTCCTGACGGGAAAGGATATTTTTGAACAGCTTAACGGGCGTCTTGACTGCGATGAGCTTTTAATACCTTGCTCAGCGCTCAGATATCCCGAGGAGGATTTTTTGTGCGGTATGACACTTCTCGAGCTAAAAGAGAAGCTTGGTGTAAATATCCGCGCATGCGAGAATGACGGCTTTGAGTTTATAGACGCCGTATTTGGTGTTAACAGGACGTAAAAGGAGAAAACAATGGCAAAACCGATAGTTGCGATAGTGGGCAGACCAAACGTTGGTAAAAGCACGCTATTTAATAAAATAATAGGAGAGCGCAGGTCGATCGTGGAGGACACTCCCGGAGTGACGCGCGACCGCATATACGCTGAGGCTGAGTGGTGCGAGAAGAAATTTATACTTATCGATACCGGAGGAATAGAGCCTAAGAGCGAGGATACAATACTCAAGCAGATGCGTATTCAGGCTGAGATTGCCGTTGAGACGGCTGACGTTATAGTTTTTCTTTGCGACATAAGGGCGGGACTTCTTGCAGATGACAGAGATATAGCTATAATGCTAAAAAAATCCGGCAAGCCGATAATACTTGCCGTAAACAAGGCTGACAGTATAGGCTCTGTGCCTTTTGAGTTTTACGAGTTTTACGAGCTTGGGTTTGACAGAGAGCCTATTGCGCTCTCATCTCTTCACGGAACGGGCTCGGGAGATTTGCTTGACGCTATCATAGAAGAGTGCGATTTCTCCAATGCGGACGGAGAGGATGACGGAGCTATAAACGTTGCCGTCATAGGAAAGCCTAACGCGGGTAAATCCTCTATAATTAACCGAATGTGCGGTGAGGAAAGAATGATTGTTTCTGATATCGCGGGAACGACGCGCGACGCGGTTGACACGAGAGTTGAAAATGATTACGGCGTATTTAACTTTATTGATACCGCAGGTATCAGACGCAAGTCAAAGGTAGAGGACAGGATTGAAAAATTCAGCGTTCTGCGCGCTAATATGGCGGTTGAGCGCGCTGACGTTTGCCTTGTTATGATAGACGCCGGCGACGGAATTACCGAGCAGGATGAAAAAATCGCGGGAATTGCGCACGACGCGGGCAAGGCGTCTATAATAGTCGTAAATAAGTGGGACTCAATAGAAAAGGAAAATTCTACTGTAAACAGCTTTAATACAAGGATAAAAACCGCGCTATCATATATGACTTATGCGCCCATAGTATACGTTTCAGCTAAAACGGGACAGAGAGTGGCGAATATTTATCCCATGATACAGAGCGCGTACGCAGAGGCGAGCCGCCGCATATCGACGGGTATGCTTAACGATTTGCTTAATGACGCAATGACGAGAGTTCAGCCTCCGTCGGATAAAGGAAAAAGGCTTAAAATTTATTACATGACGCAGGTGTCTGTAAATCCGCCTACGTTCGTTATATTCTGTAATTCCGAGGAGCTGTTCCATTTTTCATATAGACGTTATATTGAAAACTGCCTACGTGATGCATTTGGATTTGAAGGAACACCGATAAAAATCATTATAAGACAGAAGGGTGAGGATTCATCCTCAAACTAAAAATATGTTTATAGATAATATAAAAATATACGTAAAGGCGGGAGACGGCGGCAACGGTGCCATCTCCTTCCACAGAGAAAAATACGTTTCTGCGGGCGGTCCTGACGGCGGCGACGGAGGCAGAGGCGGCAATATAATTTTTAAGGTTGATGAAGGTGCGAATACGCTCCTTGCTTTCAGATACAAGAGAAAGTTCGTTGCTGAGCCCGGTGAAAACGGCAAACCCGGAAAAATGCACGGAAAAAGCGGAGCCGACGTTACCGTATCAGTACCTAAGGGAACAATTATAAGAGACCCCGAAAGCGGAAAAATTATATTCGATATGGCAAGCGCTGATGAATATATACTCTGCAAGGGCGGCAGAGGCGGTTGGGGCAACCGACATTTTGCGACACCCACGCGCCAGATACCGAGATTTGCAAAGAATGGGACGCGAGGCGAGGAGAGAGAGGTTCTTCTTGAGCTGAAAATGCTTGCGGAGGTCGGTCTTATAGGTTTTCCGAACGTTGGAAAATCCTCGATTTTATCAAGAATTACAGCGGCGAAGCCTAAAATCGCTAACTATCATTTCACAACGCTTTCACCGAATCTCGGAGTAGTGTCTGTGAGAGAGGGAAAGGGATTTCTCGCTGCTGATATACCGGGACTTATCGAGGGCGCGTCTGACGGAGCGGGACTCGGACACGATTTTCTTCGCCACGTTGACAGGTGCAGACTTTTGCTTCACGTAGTCGATATCTCAGCTCAGGACGGCAGAGACCCTGCTGATGATATAGACAAGATAGATACTGAGCTTAAAAGATATTCCGAGGAGCTTTCATCCCGTCCTCAGATAATTATTGCAAACAAAACCGATTCCGCGGATATGGATTCGGATGAGGTTAAGAAATTTAAGGAGCGCTGCGCTGAGCTTTCGCGCGAGGTCGTTTACGTCTCCGCCGTTACGGGAGAGGGACTTGACGAGCTTGTCAGAGTAAGCGCCGAGAAGTTGAGCGAGCTTCCTCCGCTCACTGTATATGAAACCGAGATAACGCCCGAGGACGAGGCTATCCGCAATGCAACGGGAGAGATTACGACGACCGTACGCAAGGAAGGCGGAAAATATATCGTTGAGGGAGAATGGCTGTTCAATTTTATGGGACAGATAAACTTCGGCGATTATGAGTCGCTTAATTTCTTCCAGAGGGTTCTGGTCAAAAACGGAGTTATAGACAAGCTCCGTGAAGCAGGTGTCGAAGAGGGTGATACAGTAAGCATTTATGATTTCGAATTTGATTTCGTATATTAAGGAGTTCCTGTTATGATATCCGAGCTTATAAAAAACACGCGTTCCTTCCGCCGCTTTGACGCAAACAGAATAATTACCGAAAACGAGCTCTGCCAAATGATAGAGTCAGCTAGATGCTCAGGGTCGGCTGCTAACCGTCAACGAATAAGATTTGCGCTTATAAATGATAAGGAGACCTGCGACAGTATGTTTGAAAACGTTGCCTTTGCGGGATATCTTAAGGCGTGGAGCGGTCCTGCGGAAATAGAGCGCCCTACAGCGTATATAGTTATGCTTTGTAAGGAAGAGAATATAGATACAAGCCTTGCGATAGATATGGGAATCGCCGCGCAGTCAATTCTTCTGACAGCAACCGAAATGGGTCTTGGCGGTTGTATGATAAGAAGCTTTAAAAAGGCTGAGATTGATAAAATACTTTGCAAAGAAGGCTATAACTCAGCATTTGTAATAGCGCTCGGCAAGCCTACGGAAAGAGTATATCTTACCGATGTAAAAGACGGTGATATAAAGTATTTCCGCGACGAAAACGACGACCACGCAGTTCCAAAGCTTTCTCTGAAAGAATTAATAATTTAAACACAAAAGAGCCGAGTTTTTATTGAATATTGAAATTGTCAGCAGACGTAAAATCTCCCCCTGCACACAGCAGGGGGAGTAAATTTAATATTATATAATATGTAAATTCTTTTTGTTTATGCTGTCTACTTGACAGGGGTACATTACTTTACCTGATGACTTTGCTTTCATCATTTCAATTCGTTTGTATCTTCATTGTTAACCTAGCTTCAAGTCTGAAGGTTTTTAATTTATTTTTTCAACGTACTGAACTTCAGACGTTTTGAAAACAAATTCAGATTTTCCGCCACACCAATATATTCCGAGATGAAGAATTATTTGCCCCCCCACATTGTTCTTGAAAGATGTCTGTGGAGATTGAGTTTTGATTAGTTGATAGTTTTCAGAATCTATTGAAAAAACAAATGCAATTCTACCATTCATCTCTCCGTTAATTTTATCTATCACCAGAGTAGTATCACTAACTTCTAATGACAAATCTTTTTCAAATATAGTTTTGTTTTTAAAAAGGTAATAGGGAGATTTTATCATATTGAAGCCTAAACAAATATCCTTGGATGAAAAAACATGTGATTTTGTTTGAATATCTGCTAAAAAAACTATATACTGTCCAGATTGTCCTTTTACATTATCTGTTAATAAAACATCTGTAAACTTTATTGAACTATATTCCTTATCGTACCTTTCACTTTGACAAGTTTCCCCATACTTATATCGAAGTATTTTATCCGGAGTTTGAACACCGCTTTCGCTTACGTATTGCATAATTAATATAGCAACTGCACTTGAAACAATTAAGATAAAACATGTGGCAAGCACAGTCAATCCCTTCCAATTTCTTTTAAATCCGTTTGCCTTTTTGCGTTTGGAAAGCATAGATTTAACCTCACATCTTTCAAGATGATTTTAAAGCTTATTTTTATTCTGTCCAACGCTTTTTAAATGCTTGAACAAGTTAAATTTATATAATTTATAAGATTTTTAATTTATTTTTTCAACGTACTGAACTTCAGACGTTTTGAAAACAAAAGAAGCATTTCCACCACACCAGTATATTCCAGGTTCAAAAGTTATCTGAACTCCCATATTATTTTCGTATGATGTTTGCGGTGATTTTTCTTTAATCAAGTTGAAATTTTGCTCATCGATAGAGAATACAAGACGAAATGCTCCATTCATTTGACCTTTTTCTCCATTAAACAACAAATCTACGTCACTTAGTTGCAGAGAAATATCTTTTTCAAGCACAGCTTTGTTTTGTTTTATATAGTCCGGCTCTTTAATAATCCGAAAATCTAATCCGAAACTTCTGATATCATCTGTTGGAAAACTAAATGACGATGTGCATATATCTCCGACAAATACAATATAATATCCTTTACTTTCGGCGATGCTGTTTGTAATAAATACCTCATTAAAAACAATAGAATGTTTAGTACCATTCCAATTGTCATTTTCACACACTTCACCAAGTCCAAAATTATATCCCTTATCCGGAGTTTGAACACCGCCTTCACTTACGTATTGCACAATTAATATAGTAACTGCACTTGAAACCATTAAGATAAAACATGCGGCAAGCACAGCCAATCCCTTCCAATTTGTTTTAAATCCGTTTGCCTTTTTGCATTTGAAAAGCATAGCTTTCTTTGTTGAAAAATATTCTGCTATAATATCATCATCCATTTTGGTTATAGCATCTACAATCACATAGCTATTCATATTATCACCCCGTTTCTTTCAAGATGATTTTTCAAGCCTGTTTTTATTCTATCCAACGCTTTATAAATGCTTGAAGAAGTTAAATTTAGTTCTTGAGCTATTTGCTCAACCGAATCTGCCATATAAAATCTTCCGACAAATATGTATCTGTTTTTCTTTGATAAACCTCTAACATAATTGCTGATTAAACGACCGATTTCTTCTGCTTCTACATCAGCCTCCACGCTTTCAGTTGACTGAAGTGTATCGTACAGATCTTCCATTGATGCTGTAAATTCTGAAGGAATGTTTCTTTTTGCTCTTTTTTCTTTGTACCGATTGATTGCAATGCGTCGCGTAATTTTTGTTATGAACGCAGGAAATACATTAGGACGGGTTGGGGGTATAGAATTCCATATTCCTAAATAGGTGTCATTTTGACATTCTTTACAATCACAACTATCATTTAGGATATTATAAGCTATTTTGAATAAAAACTTACCGTACTTAATATCTGTTCCTTCTATTGCTGTTTCATCACGATTCCAATATAAATCAATTATTTGCTCATCATCCAGTATGCCTTGTTGCATTATTGTGCGTTCTCTCATATTGCCTCCTTACACTATAACTAAAAACACTTCTATTAATATATGTCAAGAAAAAACTTGAAAATTGGAAGTGAGAATAAAAAATTATAAAATTATTTTGTAAATATGCGAATCTTTTAATATAGCAATTTCTAATTGTTTATGCAACATAGTTTTATCATATTTATATGAATATTTCAACATTTAATAAAAACAGCTCGATTACCCCCAATCGTTGAGGGCACCGAGCTGTTTTTTTTGTAGACGACATATTTTGCTATATTTTGGATATGTGTAAAATTTAATACGGAGAAATTCCGAATGCCTGATTAATAGCACCGCCTATTATCCTTGCCGCGTTCGTTGTGATTTCATCTATCTCCTTAGGTGAAACCATCATTGCCTCTCCCTCAGGCTTGAATTTTGCTCCGTCTGTAAGTCCGAAAATCCTTGAGTCAATAACTGTTGGAACGCCGATGGCGATAACCGGAATACCGAGAGAATCTTCGGTTATAGCATTTCTCGAATTGCCTATTCCACCGCCGGGGAACAGACCCGTGTCAGAAATTTGAACCGTAGAACCAAGTCTCTCAACCGAACGTGTCGCTATAGCGTCTACGGCAATTATAGCGTCGGGAAGGATTCTTCTTGAGACACCCTTAATTATTTCTGAGGATTCAAGTCCGCTTTCCGCAGTAACACCGGGCGCTATAACGGCTATCTCTGAGCATTCAAGCGATTCAAACATTTCTTCGTCAAAAACCTTGATATGAAGTGTCGGTTTTACGATAGACGCTGCTTTTGGACCTACCGAATCGGGCGTAAGATTTCTGTTTCCAAGTCCAACTATCAGTAAGCGCTCGGGAATAGCCGATGTTCCGTCTATTGATTCGCAAAGCTTTTTCGCGATTTCTTCTGTCGCGTCGTCGATTTCATCTTCTGAAAGCAGGTCCATTCGTCCTGTGCTGAGAGTATCGTATCTTCCTTTTGGTCTTCCTATGCTTCTCGCTCCTTCATCTGAGCTGATTTTAACGCATTCCCATATTCCGACGCTGCATTCCGAGCTTCTGTATTCAACTCCTCGAACCTCGGGGTCTGCCCGTCTTCTTTCTACTGCAAGGTCGGTAAACATACTTGCTTTATCTTCTTTTCTGTCTGTAAAATAGCTTCTCATTTTAATCTCCATTCAGTTTATTACGTAAAATTTGTAAATACGAGGTCTTTGTTTCCATTTTTTTACTATGATTATTTCCCTGACGGTTAATATGTATTCAATAATGCCAAAAACTTGTTGATTTTTCACAACTGCAGGGCGCTATATTTGTGCAATTAAACGAAAATTCGTTCTTGACGAAATTAACATTGAAAAATAATTATTTTTGTGATAAAATATATTAGAAATATTTTTTAATAACCGCAAGTGCGGCATGGGAGAATTATATGAAAAGAATCGTAAGTATGCTTCTCGTTGCTATTATGCTTGTAAGCACTCTTGTTATTTTTACAGCGTGCGGAGAGCCTAAGGATGACGGAGCCGAAATTAGCGTTTATCTCGGTGATGAGATATTTGATTTTGACCCGGCTGATTACTACGTTGACAGCAACGCAGAGCAGGTGATGAGTCTTATTTATGAGCCGCTCTTTAAAGTCAATAAAAAGGGTGAGCTTAAAAATGCAGCAGCTAAAGATTATTCTGTCAACGAAGATGAAAGACAGATAGTTATAAAGCTTCGTGAAAGCTATTGGTCAGACGAAATTCGCGTTAAGGCTGAAGACTTTATATATGCATGGCGAGATATTATTCTTGAACCCACCAATCATAATCCTGCGGCAGCGCTTTTCTATGATATTGAAAATGCCGTTAAGGTTAAAAATGGCGAAGAATCTGTTTATTCTTTCGGCGCGGTTGCATCCGGTACATACGAGATTACTATTACATACCGTGAGGGCGCAAACTATAAGCAGCTTCTCAAAAATCTTGCTTCGGTTGCTACCTCTCCTTTGCGTGAAGATATTGTATCTGTCGCAAAAACTCATTGGAGTAAGAGCGTTACAACTATAGTTACAAACGGTCCTTTTAGGATTGAGTCGCTTAATTACGATCTCGGTGATTTCACTCTTGCAAGAAACCTCGGTTTCCATCAGAAACCCACAGCGAAGGATTATACCGATAAAGTAAATCCCGCTTCTCTTATCTCCTTCTTTACAAAGGACGGTGCGCTTGAGCTTACTTATGCGGATATCGCGGATAAGACGGTATTCTATATGGGTAATGCAACGCTTGATGACAGAAAGACTAACGAAAAGAAGGCGACTGTAGCCGAAGATTATTCCACTTATACATACGTTTTCAATACCGAAAACCCACTCTTTAAGAATGAGGACGTCAGAAAGGCACTTTCTCTTGCGCTTAACAGGGAAGCAATTGCTGAGGCTGTAACGTTCGGAAATGCGGCAACGGGATTTCTTCCTAATGCTGTAGCTAAATCGGTATACGGCAAAAAAATAGACGCCCGTATTGCAGCTGAGGCTGCTATGGATGAGGCGAAAGCTCTCATAAACGGCGCGAACCTCGGTTCTGCAAAATCCTTCACTCTTACTATTGATGATAATGAAGAGAGTATTGCCATCGCAGAGCTTGCTAAGGCTGCATGGCAGGAGCTTGGATTTAAGGTTACTGTAAAGAAGGTTGGAAGCGTTTCCACAACTATCAGAGATACCGCTACCGCTGAGGATATCACGATACGGGATTCCGGAATTCAGGCTCTTGTAAAAGAAGCGTCTTACGGCAACGCTGACTTTGACGTTATTGCAGTAGATTGGCAGATGTATTCAAATGACGCGTTTGTTGCTCTTGCGGCGTTTACTTCTCATATGAACGGAAACGGAAAGAATTTCGCTACGGGTGAGTTTAATAAAAACATCAGCGGTTGGATAAATGCCGACTATGATTCATATATGAACGCTGCGTACGCTGCTAAAACCGACGCTGAAAGAAAAGCGGCTCTTGCTGAGGCGGAAAAGATTCTTCTTGACAGCTGCCCTGTAATCCCCGTGCTTTATAACGAAAGTTTTGCATTCATCAGCAAGGATCTTTCAAAGATATCTATCGATGCATTCGGTAACTTCTCGTTCACCGGTGCAAAGCAGAAAAATTATCGCAAATATCTTGAAAGCGATGAGGATTGATCCGCTGTTCTGAAAGATGTAGGGACTGTTGCTCGCGCAACGGTCCCTGAATAATATATTAAGGAAAAATTATGAGAAAAAAGAAAAAATTTGCGCTTCGCACTGTAACGGATATAAAGGTGTTTCTTCTTTTCTTAATAGATAATATAGGCTATCCGATAGAGCATTCGGATATCATTGATATAGTTTCTGAAAATACAGATGAAATACTTCTTGATTACGATGAATGCCTTCGTGAGCTTTCGGATGACGGGCATCTTCTTTTTGATGAGTATAACGGCGAAAAATACTATATGATTTCGGATACCGGTCGTATGATAGCGTCTCAGCTTTATGATAGTCTCGACAAAGAATTCAGAGAAAGAAGTCTGAGATATGCTGCGAAATACACCTCGCTTTCAAAAAGCGGAGCGAGTATAAGCGCATCGATCATTGAAGAAAACGGTCTTTATAAGGTATCGATGATTGTAAATGATGCTTCGGGTGAGCTTATGCATGTATCGGTCAGCGTCAAATCACGGGCTGAAGCAGAAAAAATTAAAAGCAATTTTGAATCCAAGCCCGATGGCGTTTACAGAGGAGTTCTTTTTTCTGTTACGGGAAAATTGGAATTTTTATCCTAAAAGTGATTTATTTGGTAAAAGTGCTCAAAATTTACCATAAAAAAACAGAAATAGTATACAAAGTTGAAATATAAAAACCCTTTTTTTGACAAAACTCTTGACAAAATGTTAACAAAAAGATATAATAAATCTATGTGAAAGCGAAGATGTGATGGTAGAGTATAAGGATATGGAGCTTTCTGCGCTCATCAACATGGCGCGTGAACGTGATGACGGAGCTTTTTCCGAGCTCGTTTGCCG
>JAZQKG010000044.1:0-4629 GCA_045542035.1 Eubacteriales bacterium
GGTAACGGTTGCACCCGAGCAGCTTTCGCTTGCAATAGGCAAGGAAGGTCAGAACGCCAAGCTTGTTGCCAGACTTACCGGATGCAAGATAGATATAAAGGCATAATATGGCAGGCGGAAATAACATGACGGTACGTAAGGTGCCGGTGAGAAGATGTACCGGATGCGGAGAGCACCTTCCCAAAAAGGAGCTTATAAGAGTGCTGAGAACTCCGGAGGGGGATATTCTCCTTGACGAGAGCGGAAAAAAATCCGGACGGGGCGCATACATATGTAGAAGCGCTGCCTGTCTGAAAAAGGCAAGAAAAGCCAGAAGACTTGAAACGTCGCTTGAGTGTTCAATACCGGACAATGTGTACGACAGGCTGGAAGAGGAGCTTGCGATTGGAAAATAACAAAATGAGACGTCTTTACGGAATGCTTGGACTTGCAATGCGGGCGGGGAGGCTTATAATAGGAACGGAGCTTATTTGCCGCGCTATGCCTAAGGGCAGTATAAAGCTTGTGCTTATTTCAAGCGCAGCGTCTAACGCAACGAAGAAAAAGCTTAAAGTAAAGAGTGAGTTTTATAACATTTCGGCAATCGAGGTTGATATAGATACGGAGCGCCTCGGTAAATTGCTCGGTAAAACGTACGCGCCCGCCGCGGTTGCGGTGGCTGACGATGGGTTTGCCGCAGAAATAAAAAAGGCATCCGTAGATTTTGACGAAAGGGAATTTTCGTGAAAACGAAAATCGGTGACTTGTATGGCTCAAATCAAGATATCGCAAATATCAAAAGATTTTAATATGAAATCCAAGGACGTGTCAGACGCGTTCAAGGAGATAGGATTTGAAAAGAAAAACAGCGGCGCTACGGTTGACGCGGAGGAATTTGAAATCTTCCTTAACCACATGACCCGCTCACATCAGATAAAAGACCTTGACGCTTATACGTCGGGCAGCGTTAAGATAACCGTTGTGTCTGAAAAGGCGGCAAAGGCTTCGGAATCGGATGAAGCTAAGGCGAAAGAGGAAAAGCCCGCCGCAAAGGCTGAGGTGAAGACAGAGGCTAAAACCGAGTCCAAGACTGAGAGTAAGCCCGAGGTTAAAGCTGAGAATCCTGAAATTAAAAATAAGGCTCAGAAAAATATTGAAAAGACTGCATACGCGGAAAAGAAGCCTCAGGAGAATCCCAAGCGTTATGATGCTCCGCAGGCGCAGCGCCCGGCTCAAAATAATAATAACCAGAGCCGTACGCAGCAGAAGACTTCCTATCCTAAATATTCAGAGCGTCCGCAGGACGATCCGTTTGCAAAGCGCCGCGAGAATATGAACCGCGCGGCAGACGGCAGACGTCCTGTACAGGCTCAGCAGCAGGGGCAGCGTCCTCAGCAGGCGAGACCTCATCAGAATAATGCGCAGCAAAAGACGGAGATAAGAAATCCTCAGCAGTCGGCCTTCCGCCCTGCCCAGCAGGCTCAGCTTGAAAAGCAGCAGAGACTTGCAAAGCAGGCTGAACAGCAGCAGAACCGCGCGCAGAACGCTCAGCCTCAAAAGAAGGAAGAAAAGAAGGCCCAGAAGCAACAGTTCAAGACGATTACTCCTACTATAGATATGTCAAACGTAAAGGGCGGCGTAAATATTCATACGGATTATAAAGCGGAGGCTCCCAAGACCCGTGTCGTAGATATGAGAACCTCAGACGTTAACCTTTCAAAGTATGACGAACGTTATAACGAGCAGTTCTACGCTATCGCCAACGGTACTGATTCTAAAGCTTCAAAGCAGAAGCTTAAGAAGCAGGATAACCGCGGACAGAACTCTAAGAGCGCTAAGGATAAGGAAAGAGCCGCTCAGGAGAAAATTAAGAGACTCGAAGCTGAGAGAGCAAGAAATAAGCAGCTTGAAATTACCGTTCCCGATGAGATAACCGTAAGCGAGCTTTCATCAAGACTAAAAAAGACCTCGGCTGAGGTCATCAAAAAGCTTATGCTTATGGGTGAGATGAAGGGACTTAACGACGTAGTTGATTACGCTACTGCAGAGCTTATCGCAGATGAATTCGGAGCTAAGGTAACTAAAGAGGTTGTCGTTACGATTGAGGAGAAGCTCTTCACTGAAGCCGAGGAAAATGAGAGCGACCTTGAGGAAAGAGCTCCCGTCGTATGCGTAATGGGTCACGTTGACCACGGTAAGACCTCTATCCTCGACGCTATCAGACATACGAACGTCACCAAGGGTGAGGCAGGCGGTATTACACAGGCAATAGGCGCGTACCGTGTTAAAGCAAACGGCAAGGATATTACCTTCCTTGATACCCCCGGACACGAGGCGTTCACAGCGATGCGTATGCGCGGAGCTAAGTCTACCGATATCGCAATTCTCGTCGTTGCCGCTGATGACGGCGTAATGCCGCAGACTATCGAGGCGATAAATCACGCTAAGGCTGCGGGAATCGATATTATAGTAGCTATCAACAAAATGGATAAACCTCAGGCAAACCCGGATAATGTGCTTAATCAGCTCACACAGTATGAGCTCGTACCTGAGGCATGGGGCGGTGACGTTATATGCGTACCCGTGTCAGCTCTTACGGGCATGGGCATAGACGATCTTCTTGAAAACGTTCTTCTCGTTGCTGAGGTTAAGGAGCTTAAAGCTAACCCCAACCGCCGCGCAAAAGGTCTTGTTATCGAATCGAAGCTTGACCGCGGAAGAGGTCCTGTCGCAACGGTTCTCGTTCAGAACGGAACTCTTCATCAGGGCGATTACGTTATCGTGGGCAACGCTGTAGGCCGCGTGCGCGCTATGATAGACGATAAGGGTAAATCCATAAAGGTTGCAGGACCTTCCGTTCCCGTTGAAATAGTTGGTCTTGACGACGTTCCTCAAGCAGGCGACGAGCTTAACGCTGTTGAGGACGAGAGAATGGCAAGAAGCCTTGCGGAGCAGCGCCGCGAGAAGCAGAGACAGGAGATACTTGCAGCTAACGCAAGAGTCAACCTTGACGATCTCTTCAGTCAGATTGCAGACGGTGTAAAGACTCTCAACATAATAGTAAAAGCAGACGTTGCCGGCTCTGCTGAGGCTGTAAAGGCGTCGCTTGTTAAGCTTTCAAACGAGGAAGTAAAGGTAAGCGTTATTCACAGCGCAGTTGGAGGAATTACCGAAAGCGACGTTATGCTTGCCGCGGCTTCAAACGCTATTATCGTCGGATTCAGCGTCCGTCCCGATAAGAACGCTCTCGACTCGGCTGAGAGAAACGGAGTTGATATCCGTACTCACCGTATAATATACGAGATAATCGACGAGATTGAGGCAGCTATGAAGGGTATGCTCGCTCCCACGTTTAAGGAGGTAATACTCGGTCACGCGGAGGTTCGCCAGACGATTCGTGTTCCAAACGTTGGAACTATCGCAGGCTCTTATATCCGTGACGGAAAGATAACGAGACAGTCGGAAATACGTATAGTACGTGACGGTATAGTTATCTTCGAGGATAAGATATCATCTCTCCGTCGCTTCAAGGATGACGTGCGCGAGGTTAACGAGGGTTATGAGTGCGGTGTCGGTCTTGATAAGTTCAACGACATCAAGGAAGGCGATATTCTCGAAGCCTTCATAATGGAAGAAGTTAAGAAATAATTTTTTGGAACCGAGCGATGTGCTCGGTTCCTTTTTTACCCTCTCCGTCAGCCTGCGGCTGCCACCGTCTCGCTGTGGCTCGGTCCACTCGGGTTCTGACAGTTTCAACTGTCATTCAATACCCTCGTGCCGCCTTGCTACCCGAAGTGAGAGGCGCCCTCTCCGTCAGCCTGCGGCTGCCACCTCTCCCGAAGTGAGAGGCTTTAATAGCGCACAAATAAGGCTTACTTTGGGAGAGCTCCCGCGATAGCGGGTGAGAGGGCATATACAGAAAACCGGTTCGGCTGAGCCGTTTTTTATTCCTGCTCTTCGTATGTATTACAGAATGCTTCCGCTGTCAATTTCGCGCCAAGGGAAAAGCCCTTGACAAACGCGTTCTCATATTCATTGCATATAAGCTCGCTGTAATCGTCAATTAATCTCGATAACCTTGCCTTACCGTCTTCGTCAAGGCTCACTCTCAGCTTCTCAATTTTGTCATCAATATGCCCCGATAGATTTGAACATATCCTGTCGTTTATTCCCGGCTCTGTCGCAGGCCTTAAATTTCCGTACCATAAGTTTTGAATGTTGTTCATTTTGTTTCTCCTTCCGTGCGATTTAAATGTCACACATAATATATTATAGTGACTTTTCGGTCACTTTTCAATAGTAACCTATCAATCACATGATATAATCTACTTAATGTACAAAAAATTGCAGAAGAAAGTAATTGTATTTAGGAGAAATGTAATGTATTTTTATAAAAGATTAAGAGACCTTAGAGAAGATAGCGACAAAACGCAGGCGGAAATTGCAAAGATTTTGGGCACTGCTAGAGAACAGTATCTCAAATATGAAACAGGAAAACAAGAACTCCCTATGCATCATTTTATAACTTTAGCGAAATTTTATAACGTCTCGCTTGACTACCTTGCGGGGCTGGTTGATAAGTCGGATCGTAGCCATGTCGTTCTGTGAGCCAAGGAGTTGATTTATGACATTGTCTTCCTAAGACCGCTT
>JAZQKG010000045.1:0-8706 GCA_045542035.1 Eubacteriales bacterium
TCGTGGGTTCGAATCCCATATTTCACCCCAGAATTCGAAACTCCGTCGCAATAGCGGCGGAGTTTCTTTATATTAAAATTTCAGAATCTTCACTGTCGTTTGAATATACAACCTTCATTTCTAAAAGATTGTCTTTAATATAAGAGATAATCTTTTTTATTTTTCCGTTTAACATATATGACGAGATTTTATTTTCAAATTCCGAGGTAACAATACGCGAGACAACTCTTGCGCCGAGTTTCTCTTTAGCAGCTTTTTCTGCTACGTACTCACAAACCCCCGAACCGTATTTAAAATCTATACCAAGTGATAATAGACGCGAGGATAACTCTGAAAGCTTTTTGTCAGCAACAGCGACAAAAGAATCATAATCCAATTCTTTGAATCTGATAACAGAGTCGATTCGGTTTATAAATTCAGGACTAAAAAAATCATACAGCTTTTCATTCACCTTTCCGCTTTCAAGCTGATTCAAAAAGCCAACGTTTTTATCCTTCAAATTATTACCGAGTGCATTTGAAGTCATTATTATATAAGTGTTCTTAAAGTTTACAGTTCTTCCGCATGAATCACGAAGCAAACCGTCGTCCATAATTTGCAAGAAGAGATTTAACACGTCTTTGTGCGCCTTTTCTATTTCATCAAACAACAAAACAGAATATGGCTGACGCCTTATTTTCTCAGTAAGAGCCCCGCCTTCTTCATATCCAACATAACCCGGAGGAGAGCCTATTAACATGGTTACAGAATTTTTCTCCGAAAACTCTGACATATCGTACCGTATAAGCGCTTTTTTCGTAAAAAACAACTCTTCACTTAGTATTTTTGCAAGCTCTGTTTTTCCGACGCCGCTTGAACCTATAAACAAAAAAACTCCTTTGGGCCTGTCGGGATTTGTAATACCTGTTTCGCTTCGCATAACAGCTGATGCTAAAGCTTCAACCGCATCGTCCTGACCGAATATTTTTTGTTTGAATTTTTGAACTAATTTTTCTTTGCTTAAGTGCTCATACATGCCGGCAATAGGAATTCCTGTCATTTCATTAATTATTTCTTCGATATCACGCACCGATATAACATCGTTTTCTTTATGATTATCAAACTGTAAATCATATAGTTCAGAGTCAAATTCGATTTCCATATCCCGTAGCTTCATTGCTAATGCATAATCTTGATTCTTAACAGCGTTAATTTTATCATTTTCAATCTGCTTAATTTTTTCTTTGTAATTATTTATAATATCATCGTCTTCGCAAATTTTCACATTGCGCTTGGCGCACGCCTCATCAATTATGTCTATTGCCTTATCAGGAAAAAATCTATCCTGTATATATCTCTCGGAAAGCGTTACAGCGGCTTCAATTGCTTCGTCGCTTATCCTTATTGAATGATGTTCTTCATATTTGGTTTTTAATCCTTTTAAAATATCAACCGTCTGCAAATGCGTCGGTTCGTTTACGGTTAACGCTTGAAATCTTCTCTCAAGGGCTGCGTCCTTTTCTATATATTTATGGTATTCAGAAAAGGTTGTAGCTCCTATTATTTGTATTTCAGCTCGGGAAAGCTGAGGCTTTAATATATTTGCGGCATCAATCGCTCCTTCGGCAGAACCCGCACCCACTATAGTGTGTATTTCATCAATAAAGAGAATAACCGACTTGTTTTTCGCCGACTCATTCAAAAGATTCTTTATTCTTTCTTCAAAATCTCCGCGATATTTTGCACCGGCTACCATCGACGTTAAATCAACAGAAATAATATTTTTACCTTTAATCTGACTTGGTACGTTACCGCTTGCGATTCTCATAGCCAAGCCCTCAACTATTGCAGTTTTTCCAACTCCGGCTTCGCCTATTAGGCACGGATTGTTTTTATTTTTTCTGCAAAGTATTCTTATAAGTCTTTCAGTCTCAACTTCTCTCCCTATAACCGGATCAAGATTTCCGGCTCTTGCAGATTCCGTAAGATTTTTTCCGTATTGCAATAAGCTTGAGGATTCGTTTGAATCCTTTTTATTTTTATGCGATTCAAAATGCTTTTCCGCGGTTTTTATAACCGTTAATACATCATCCGATACAGCCGTAATATCCAAACCGGCAAATGCTAAAGTTTTTGTTGCGATGCATTCTTTTTCATCAAGTATTGAGAGAAGTATATGTTCTGTTCCGATTTTCATTGCGCCGTATTTTAATGAAATTCTGTAAGAATTTTCAACGATTTTTTTACATCTCGGTGTCATATCCTTAGGTGTCAGAATGCTTTTTGAGCCATACCCGGAGTATTCTTTTACAGTTTTTAATATTTTTTCAAAGTTAATACCGTTTTTTAAAAGTACTATTGCAGCTGCCGAATTGTTATCCTTCGCAAGCGATAAGAGAATATGTTCACTGCCAATGTAAGTATGCCCAAGTTCTTCAGCGATTGTAACAGCGCTGTTTAATGCTTTTTCGGCTTTTTCTGTAAATCTATTACTCATTTTTATACCCCGGTTCTTTTTTAGAATTATAACCAAATCGTATAAATTTTAACGTATAAAAATTTAAATATATTCTTCGTTTGCTCTTTTGATGGAATCAATTTCGTTCTCCATTCTTAAAAGGAATAGAGAGTCAACTTCTCCTTTGCCTTCAATTCTGAATATTTCTTCAAGGTCCATGACAGCTTTTCGGCTTTTTTCTGAAAAAAACGTACTCTTTGTATCTACGCTCTCGATATCTCTATACTTTTCACCAAGCTCGTTTAACAATAAATGTATATACAGCACGTCGTTACTTTGCGTTCCAACCGAAATTGGAAAACCGTTATCTGTGATTATATAATCCCGTCTTAAATCTTCGTCAAGCGCGTCTCTATATAAAATATACATTTTATCAAAGGTTATTCTGTCAACAGTACCGTCGCCGTCAATATTGTATATTTTTTGAAAAATCAATACAGCATTTCTTGTTTCTTCACCGTATATTCCGTCTATTGCGACTCTTGGAACACCGCTGTTTACCGTATCTGATATTACAAATAAAAATTTTTGAATTTCTCTTATTGCCGCCGCTTTGTCAAGCAATTCGTACATTAGTTTTCTCCCCCCATATTATACCCGGGATACTGTCCCTCTCGCGCAATTGCGCCGTTATATAAATCATCATATACGTTAGTTATCGCATCCCATGTCTGCACCGAAACTCTTTCAGCGTCCCCCGGAATATCGAATATACGTTTAAATTCACTTACCGCGGCTTCTGTACCCGGACCGTACACACCGTCTACAGCTATAGTTGGAATAGCTGTATATGTTTTTGCAATATAATTAAGATATTCCTGTAACGCACGAACGTCTTCTCCTTCAACTCCAAGTCTCAAAACACGTCCGGGGAAGGGAAGCAAAACGCCCTCGCTGAATTCAAACGGAACGGACGAAATCAAACTGTAATATGTGTTTTGAATATTTTCCCACACCACTCTGTCAACAATTCCCGTTTGTTCAAGATTATATGTTTTTTGAAAAGATATTACAGAATCCCTGGTTACAGGTCCGAATGAGCCGTCAACACTTACTCCCAAAACTGTCGGAACAAACGTAGAAATATAATTAAGATAATACTGCAAGGTAATTACACCGCCTGACGCATCGCCTTCTTGAAAGGTATTGGTAAATTGCGTAGATATATCCTGAATCCTAAGCCCCTCCGAATTAACTGTCTGAAGCTTCTTAACTGCATTATAAACGTTTTGAATTCTGTACCAGGTGCTTCTTCCAATAATTCCGTCCGGAGTAAGACTAAATACTTCTTGAAATTTTCTGACGGTGTCAGTCGTGCTTGTATCAAAAAAACCGTCAGTTGGATAAATTTTTGGAATACCCGGAAAATTACCCGAAATTCTGTTTAACCTAATCTGCATCAGTTCAACGTCGCGCCCGGTATCTCCTTCTTGCAGTGCAACCCTTGGAGCGCTTGAAGATATATTGGCAACTTCAACGTTATCTACAAGCTCGATATCGGTTCCGTAATAATTCTGAAGTATCTCAAACGCGCTTAAGCCTTGATTCGCAAGAGTAACCGAGCCCCATTGAGAAAGTCCGTTGCAATTAACCTCAACACCGTCGCAAAAGGTTGCGAATAACGGCTCAATAAATGCCTCTCGCTTTATATAGCTGTTAAAAATCTCGTCTACTATCTCCGAAATGTTCGAAAATATATTTCTTTGATAAATATACGTCTGATCATAAGCGGGAGAAGACGTGATATCAAAATCCCTTCCTGCGCTCCTGTAAAACTCTGT
Organism: Eubacteriales bacterium; assembly: GCA_045542035.1. Lineage (GTDB taxonomy): Bacteria > Bacillota > Clostridia > Oscillospirales > CAG-272 > UBA1740. The sequence goes on from JAZQKG010000045.1 coordinate 4,279, forward strand.
ATACACTCTGTTAAGGGCTACTGAAATTTGAGCGAGAATATTAGCCTTTATTGCTTCTGTCGGCCAGGTTGGATATATTTCACTTGAAGCAACGTTTTTTATGTAATCGGCAAAGTTCTCTGTAACATTTTGAGCGTCACTTGACGGTGCTCCCAAATGAACAACGATTTTTTCTGGAATAACCGGGTAATCAATCATATTATCTCACTCCAATCTTTCATTTTCTCTTGAAACGGCGGTTAAATTATTTCTTGGATAAGTTACGCCGCCGTCTCTTATAGGCAAAGGAATCATATTTACAGGCTGAAGAGTTTCCGTTCCCTCAAAAACCGCGATGTCAAATAATTTTTTTGAGTAATATCCCGGAGCTGTTATTTCGATATTATAAAGCGCGTAAGACTGTTCTGGCGAGCCGGGACTTTGAGAATATTCGCGTGATGGAGCGGGAAGAGTGATTATTTCCGTCACTCCATCAATATCGGTTATTACAGAGTACTCTACGTAACCGTTTTCCTCCGAATTGCCGATAATTCTTATAACCGCTTTTGAAACCGGCAGCGCGCCTCCGGCGGTATATGTGTTAACCCGTAACGTTCCGAATTTATCAAAAACCATAAAATCTCCTTTGGAAAATATTTTATTTCAACTCATTAATATGCAAAATTAATATCTTTTTGTCGTATTTGCTATTGACTTTACTCCGAAAGTATTATATAATAATAAGCGTAAATAGATTCAATACTAAACATACGGAGTTTTAACATGAAGGATAGTTTATACGGTGAATTAAGCGTTATAGGAATGCGCGGATGCGAAGAATTCGCATTACAGATTGACTCATATCTCAAAGAATGGCGCCGCCATGACAGTGACGGGACTTTTTTAGTTGAAGCACCGTGCCCAAGATTCGGCAGCGGAGAGGCAAAAGGAACCGTACGCAATTCTCTTAGAGGTAATGACGTCTACATTATATGCGACGTATTCAATCACGGAGTTACTTACAACATGTACGGTATGACAGTTCCTATGAGTCCTGACGATCATTTTCAGGATATCAAGCGCGTTATAGGAGCTATCGGAGGCAAGGCCCGCAGAATTAACGTTATTATGCCTATGCTTTACGAAGGAAGACAGCATAAGCGTTCCGGAAGGGAATCGCTCGACTGCGCACTCGCTCTCAAGGAGCTTGTTAATATGGGTATAACAAATCTCATAACTTTTGACGCGCACGACCCGAGAGTTCAAAACGCAATACCCCTTCACGGTTTTGAAAACGTTCGTACGTCCTATCAAATGATAAAGGCACTTCTTCGCATATATCCGGATATTAATATCGATCCCGACAAAACAATGATTATTTCACCCGATGAGGGCGGAATGGCAAAGTGCATGTATTATTCTTCCGTAATGGGAATTGATCTCGGTATGTTCTACAAGCGCCGCGATTACTCGGTTATTATAAACGGTAAAAACCCCATTGTTGCTCACGAATATCTCGGACGCGACGTGAAAGATAAGGATGTTATCATTATAGACGATATGATATCTTCTGGTGACTCTGTAATCGACGTTGCTCAGCAATTGAAATCAAAGGGAGCAAATAGAATTTTTGTATTCGCTACTTTCGGTCTTTTCTGCAACGGGCTTGAAAACATGGATAAAGCCTATGAGGAAGGCATATTCTCTAAAATATTCACGACTAACCTTGTTTACAGAACTCCAGAACTTCTCTCAAGAGAATGGTATCAAGAGGTTAACATGTGCAAATATGTTGCTTATATCATTGACACTCTTAACCACGACCGCACGATAAGCCACCTGCTTGACCAATCCAAAAAAATTCATACTCTTCTTGATAAATATAAGAAATAATTTTAGTTATGGGATTTCCGCTTCTATACGGAATCCCATAATTAAAATTTGGAGGAACAATGAGAATCACGCTTGAATCTGATTACGCGCTCAGAATTTTGAGTGCGTTAGCCGCTCATAACGGAATAGTAGATGCAAAAACACTTGCGAATGAAACCTCCGTAACACTTCATTTCACCCTGAAGATATTGCACAAGCTCGTGGGGTGCGACTTGGTAAAATCATATAAAGGTGTGCGGGGGGGATATAGCTTGCGTACTTCTCCGGATAAAATCACCTTGAAGCAGGTTATAGAACATATCGACGGTCCGATTGCAATCGTAAGATGCCTTGAATCCGCTGAGTCTTGTTCATTAAATCAAGACAAAACAGCCTGTATATATCATCACATTTTTGATACTATAAGCATTGACCTTGCAAAGAAATTGAACGGTATAACAATTTCTGATGTATTAAATAAAAATTACGCCATTAAATAAGAAAGGCTTTACGTATGCTCAGAGTTTCAAAACTTTCTTTTCCCGGATTTGGAATCGGAGAATTTGATATAGACAGCACTGCGTTCACAATAGGAAAAACCGATATAGCGTGGTATGCGGTAATAATAACAATAGGTATTATTTTTGCTGTATCATATTTAATTTTCAGAGCAAAACAAGTAGGTATTAAGACCGACGATGTTCTTGATTTTGCTCTTTGGGCAATTCCAATCGGAATCGTGGGAGCAAGATTATATTACGTTCTTGCTAAAATAGAAGAGTATCATTCATTTAAAGAAATAATAAATATAAGAAACGGCGGACTTGCTATTTACGGCGGAATACTCGCCGGAGCAGTCACGGTATTTATCGTATCCAAGATAAAGAAAATTCCTTTCCTTGTTATTGCTGACTGTTGTACTCCGGGCATAATCCTTGCGCAAGCAATAGGTAGATGGGGTAATTTTACAAACGGTGAAGCATTTGGCGCTGAAACCGATATTTTTTGCAGAATGGGAATCAAAAACTGGCTGACCGGTTATGAAACGCTATACGTTCACCCAACGTTTCTTTATGAATCTTTATGGAATATAATCGGCTTTGTTTTAGTCAACATATTCTACAAGAAGCGTCAATATGACGGACAAGTGTTCTTGTTTGTCTTTGGCTGGTACGGTCTTGGAAGAATGCTTATAGAAGGGCTTCGCTCTGACAGCTTATATACTCAAATCTTCGGACTCGAATTCCGCACATCACAAGTATTAGCTGCGCTCATATTCGCGGCGTGTCTTACAGCTCTTATTTATTTTGCAATAAAAAAGCCTACCAAGCCGCTGTATAACAACAAATAATTATTACAAAAAAGAGGTAAAATACATGGCAGAAATTATTGACGGCAAATTTGTCTCAAGCGAAGTAAGAAAAAGCATATCTTCGGATGTGAAAGAATTTATAAATAAAACAGGAATTACTCCGGGGCTTGCTGTTATTCTTGTAGGAAACAATCCTGCATCAGCGGTATACGTACGCAATAAGCACAAGGCTTGCATTGACTCCGGAATGAACTCATATCAAATCACAATGGAAGAGAGCACCACCGAAGATGAATTGCTTTCTAAGATTGATGAATTGAATGCGGATTCAAGCGTTCACGGTATTCTCGTTCAGTTGCCTCTACCTTCACACATTTCAGAAGAAAAGGTTATAAACAGAATTTCTCCCGAAAAAGACGTTGATGCTTTTCATCCCGCAAACGTAGGAAAAATTGTAAGCGGTAAATACGATTTTATTCCGTGCACTCCCGCGGGAATTATGGAGCTCTTGCATTTCTATAACGTTGAAATCTCCGGAAAAGAGTGCGTCGTTATCGGAAGAAGTAATATAGTAGGAAAGCCTATGGCGCTCCTTCTTCTTGCCGAGAACGGTACCGTAACGGTATGCCATTCCAAAACGAAAAATTTAGCTGAAGTTACCAAAAGAGCAGATATCCTCGTCGTAGCAATCGGAAGAGCTGATTTTGTTACCGCGGATATGGTTAAACCCGGCGCCGTTGTTATTGACGTCGGTATAAACAGAAAGGACGACGGAAAGCTTTGCGGAGACGTTAACTTCGCGGAAGTTGAGCCTATCGCATCCAAAATTACCCCTGTTCCGGGCGGAGTAGGTCCCATGACAATTACGATGCTGCTTAAAAATACTCTTACGGCAGCAAAAAAACAAACTAATAATTAAATTTTTACATAAAATTAAAAAAATCCCTTGACAAATTAATTATAATAGTTTATAATTATTTAGTAAAATATTTATTGAGATTTATTCTCTTTGCACAGCGAAGGGAGGGGAAATAGAAATGGCAGAAATTAGAGTAAAAGAAAACGAAACTCTTGACAGCGCTCTTCGTCGTTTTAAGAGACAGTGCGTTAAGTCCGGTGTATTAACCGAGCTTCGCAAGAGAGAGTGCTACGAGAAGCCCAGCGTAAAGCGCAAGAAGAAGGCTGAAGCAGCAAGAAAGCGCAAGTATAAGTAATTAAATATCAAAGAAAGTCGGAGGCCAAGCGGACTTAGGAAGACAATGTCA
>JAZQKG010000046.1:0-9347 GCA_045542035.1 Eubacteriales bacterium
ATGGGCATTTTTACGCCTTGATTCAAGGAGCGCAGGATGCGAATGCATCGGGCGCATAGCGCCAAAGACTTGCGTAGCAAGGATTTTCTGCGTATATTATAGCACAAAAAATGCTTTTTGTATATATTTTTATATAAAATATAAATTATTATTAAAATTTTTAAAAAAGGTGTTTACAAAATTATGTTTTTGAGGTAAAATATATAATAACGATATAATATAGGGGTACTGGTGTATGAAGCGTGTTTTAGTAAAGCTTTCCGGAGAAGCTCTTTCAAACGGCTCCGGTGAGATATACGACGTAGATTTCGTTGATAAGGTTGCCGGAGAACTTAAATCGGCAAAAGACGGAGGTCTTGAAATTGCAATAGTAGTCGGTGCGGGAAATATCTGGCGCGGAAGACAGGGCGGAGATATGGATCGCGTATTGGCTGACCGTATGGGAATGCTTGCTACCGTAATCAATTCTATTTGTCTTAAGGACGCGCTCGAAAGAGCAGGGGCGGAAGCTGTAGTTATGTCCTCTGTTCCTATGGCTCCTCTGGCGGAAAATTATTCATCTGACCTTGCAAAAAAATACCTTGAGGAAGGCAAAATAGTCATTTTCGGATGCGGACTCGGAATTCCGTTTCTGTCGACAGACACTACTGGGGCGGTTAAAGCTGCTGAAATATCAGCTGACGCTATGTTTATGGCCAAAAACGTTGATTACATATACACAGATGATCCAAGGAAAAATCCGAATGCAAAGAAGCTTGAGCGCGTAAAGGCATCAGATGTTCTTGCAATGAATCTTAAAGCAATTGATTCTACCGCTACTGCTTTTTGTATGTCAAACGGTATGCCTATTCACGTGTTTGGACTTAAAAATCCCGAGGATATTTCAAAGGCGCTGAAAGGCGAATCCGTCGGAACGGTAGTAACTGCTGAATAAAACAATTCAATATATTTAAGGAGATTTTACAATGAAACTTGATACCAAAGATTATGAAGTAAAAATGAATAAGAGTCTCGCTTCCTACAAAGAGAATCTTTCGACTATTCGCGCGGGAAGAGCAACTCCCGACGTGCTTAAAAAGATAGAAGTTGATTACTACGGCTCACCTACAGCTATTGCATCAATAGCTGAAATCAAGGTTACCGATGCTCGTACGCTTACCATTACCGCATGGGATAAATCGGCAATGAAGGGAATTGAGAAGGCTATACTTACCTCTGATCTCGGAATCAATCCGCAGAATGACGGATCTTGCATACGTCTTACGTTCCCGCCTATGACAGAGGAGCGCCGCCGCGAGCTTTCAAAGCAGATTTCAAAAATGGGCGAGGACGCGAAGGTTGCTATCCGCAATATCCGCCGTGACGCCAATGACAAGGTTAAGGCGATGAAAAAGGATTCCGAAATGACAGAGGATGAAGCAAAGCAGTCGGATAAGCTCGTTCAAGACCTTACCGATAAGTTTATTAAGGAGATTGATGCCGTAACCGCTTCGAAGACTAAGGAAATAATGGAAATCTAAGAGGGATTTCAATGTTTTTTAAGAAAAAAAAGACCAAAGAAATATTTATGACGGACGACCGTCTTAATTCTGTCGCTATTATAACCGACGGAAACGGCAGATGGGCTAAGCGCCGCGGACTGCCGAGAAGCGCCGGTCATATTGAGGGCGCAAAGAAAATAGAGCCGGCTCTTGAGAAATTCAGAGAGATAGGCGTACATTACGTTACTATCTACGTTTTCTCAACAGAAAACTGGAAAAGACCGAAAGAAGAAATTGAGGTTCTTATGAATCTCGTTTACAAATATCTCGATGAAGTCGTAATTAAGAAGATTGAGAACGACAAGGATTTTTGCGTAAAATTCCTTGGTGATCTTTCTGTTCTTTCGGAAAAGCTTCGCAACAAGTGCATTGAGGTTGAAAATATGGCGAAGGACAGAGCCTTCGTCTGCAGCTTTGCGCTTAACTACGGAGGACGCGACGAGATAGTTCATGCCGCAAACGAAGCCATAAAGGCGGGACATACGGAAATTACAGAAGAGATTATGTCTCGGTATATGTATACCGCGCCGTGTCCGGATCCGGATCTTGTAATAAGAACCGGAGGGGATTTCAGAATCTCGAATTATTTGCTTTGGCAGAGCGCGTATTCCGAGTACGTTATTTTGGATACGCTGTGGCCGGATTTCGGTGAAAAAGAAATAATGCAGTGCGTCTCCGAATTCTATTCGAGAAACAGAAGATTCGGCGGACTTGATAAGGAAGAGCAGAAAAAGAAATGAAAACAAGAATTATAACCGCGGCAGTGATGGCGGTAGTAGGTATACCTATTCTTATATTTTCGCAGTATATAGTATTTCCAATAGCGCTGTCTCTATTATCTGCTATTGCGGTGTTTGAGATGTTGAGAGTGCTTGGAGTACATAAAAATTATTTACTTACAGCACCTTTATACGTTATAGCGCTTGCAATGCCGACTCTTTCGTATTTTTTTGCTGAGGACTATACTTTTGCGTTTATTCTCGCTACCGCTGCAGCGCTTTTCGCATATCTGATATACGCGTTTTTCGTTGCTGTATTTATGAGGGGAAATCTGAAATACGCAACGGTGTGCGAGATTTTTACGTCGGCAGTGTATCTTATTATTTCGTTTACATCGTTCGGTGTTGTAAGATATCTTTCAAACGGACTTTGGAACCTTATAATTATTCTCGTTGCCGCATGGGGAAGTGACGTATTCGCTTATTTTACCGGCAGATTTTTCGGGCGTCACAAGTTAATTCCCGAGGTAAGTCCTAAAAAAACTGTTGAAGGCTCGATTGGCGGTATAGTATGCGCAACGCTTCTTATGCTTCTTTACGGATTTATAATAAGCAAAGCAACAACGCTTGAGCCGAATTATATCGTACTTGCGGTATGCGGATTCGTGCTTTCTGCGGTTTCTCAGGTAGGAGACCTTGCGGCTTCGCTGATAAAGCGTGAACACGGCGTAAAGGATTACGGTAATATTTTCCCGGGACACGGCGGTGTTATGGACAGATTTGACTCTGTGCTTTCAATAACCGCAATACTTATGGTGATTTGTATTCTTTTCCCGCCGTTCGCATAATTTAAGAAATATTAAATGCCGCTTCTGGCGGCATTTCTTTTACAAAGTTGGAGATTGTTATGAATAAAACTATAGCTATTCTGGGCGTTACCGGCTCTGTCGGAATGCAGGCGGCAGACGTTGCCGAAAAGCGTGGATTTTCAGTAGATTTTATGTCCGCGAACCGTGATTCCGCTTCCGCTGAGGCGCTTGCCCGTAAGTTTAAGCCTTCATATGTAGCAATGGCAGACGAGGTCTCCGCACGGGACCTCAAATCAAGACTTGCTGATACCGATATAAAGGTTCTTTCAGGCAGTTACGGAATAATAGAAGGAATTAACCTTTCAAATAGTGAAACCGTTGTCAACTCTATAATAGGAGAAGCAGGACTTAAGCCTACTCTTGCAGTTATAGATTCGGGAAAGCGCCTTGCTCTTGCAAATAAGGAATCCCTTGTTATAGCGGGAGAAATAGTTATGGAGAGGGCGAAGGAGAAGGGGGTTGAAATTCTCCCTGTTGACAGTGAGCATTCGGCGATATTTCAGTCTCTTTCGGCAGGAAAGAGGTGCGAAGTAAAAAAGATAATACTTACAGCGTCTGGCGGTCCGTTCTTTGGGAAGACTCGCGAAGAGCTTTCGTCTGTCACTCTTGCCGATACTCTGGCCCATCCGACCTGGAAAATGGGAAAAAGGATAACCGTTGATTCAGCGACTCTTATGAATAAGGGGTTTGAAATTATAGAGGCTGCGCATCTTTTCGGTGTGCCGTCTGAAAAAATTGATGTTGTAGTTCACAGAGAAAGTATATTGCATTCAGCGGTAGAATATATTGATAATACCGTCATCGGCGAATTTTCCGTGCCGGATATGCGCATGTGCGTTCAATATGCGGTGGATTACCCTGCGCGGCGGGAGTCGGTGGCGGATGAGCTTGATTTAACAAGGCTTGGAAAAATGACCTTTGCTAAGCCTGATACAGACGCGTTTCCTCTTCTTGCGCTTGCAAAACGCGCGATTCATATTGGCGGCGCAATGCCTGCGGTGGTTAACGCTGCAGATGAGACAGCTGTTGCGGCTTTTCTTGACGGAAGGCTTTCCTTCCTCGGTATATCGGACATCGTATGTAAGGTCTTTGATAGCTTGACGGACAGAAGGAGCGAAACTTCGCTTGACGGTATAATAGCTTCGGATAGGGAAGCGAGAAGAATAGCGGAAGAGTTAATTAAGGAGAAATAATTTTGAGCACTTTACTCACGGTAGTTATAGCCTTGCTTGTGTTTGGCTTTTTAATATTTATACACGAGTTCGGACATTACGTCTTCGCGAGAATCTTCAAGGTAAAAATAAATGAATTTTCAATAGGAATGGGACCTAAGCTTATTTGGTACGATTCAAAAAAAACAGGTATACGTTACGCAATTTCAATGCTTCCCATCGGCGGATACGTGGCGATGGCGGGTGAGGATGACGAAAGCGACGACCCCGATTCCTTTGATAAAAAGCCTGCGTGGCAAAGGTTTATTATAACCTTCGCTGGCGCGGCAGTTAACCTTATCGCAGGATTTATCGCGACGGCAATTCTAATTACCATGTCTCCGATAGGTAATACTACTGTTGCCAAGTTCGTTGAAGGCGAAGAATACGGGTTCGAGATATCATCCGAGGATTCAGGGCTTTTGGTCGGAGACAGAATAGTTGCGGTCGACGGAAAAAAAGTCAGCATTCCGGATGAGCTTTCTTATGAAATAATGAGACGCGGAACGCATCCTCTTGATATTACGGTTATAAGAGACGGTGTTGAAATGACGATTCCCGACGTTGTTTTTCCCGGTATGACAGAGGAAGGACAAAGCTTCGGAGTTATGGACTTCAAGGTTCACAGAATTGAAAAGAACGTCGGAAACGTTCTAAGTCAGAGCTTTCAGAAATCATTTCTCACAGTCAGAATGTGTTGGGAATCTATATATGATCTTATTACCGGCAGGTATACATTCGCTGCGGTATCAGGTCCCGTAGGAATATCAAGCGCTATAGGAGACGCGGCAAAAATGGGATTCACGTCGCTTCTTTCTATTGTTGCTCTCATAAGTATAAATCTTGGATTTATGAATCTTTTGCCTATTCCCGCGCTTGACGGAGGAAGATTAATAACAATTCTTATTGAAATGATAACAAGAAAGAAGCTTCCGAAGAAGGTGGAAGGTATGATAAATACCGTAGGACTTATGGCGCTTTTACTTCTTTCATTCGTTATACTTATAAAAGACGTAATTCAAATAATAGTTTAAATAAAGCCGAAAGGATATGAAGTCATGGACTATAATACATTCAGAAGAAAAACCAGAGCTTTCAAAATAGGAAACGTGGGAATAGGCGGGGCATATCCTATCACTATTCAGTCTATGACGAATACTGACACACACGATAAAGAGGCAACCTGCGCGCAGGTAGCGTCGCTTGAGGCTGCCGGATGCGACATCGTGCGTCTTGCGATTCCCGACGTTGAGGCTGCCAAGACTATTGCTTATATTAAGGATAAAGGAATAAATATCCCTATCGTCGCGGATATTCATTTTGATTACAGAATAGCTCTTGCAGCAATTGATGCGGGCGTCGATAAGATAAGAATAAATCCCGGGAATATAGGAAACAGAGAGCGTACCGAGACAGTAGTCAAGGCGTGTCTTGATAAGAAAATACCTATAAGAATAGGCGTAAACTCAGGTTCTGTTGAAAAAAATCTTCTCGAAAAATACGGAACTGTAACGGCTGAGGCTCTTGTTGAAAGCGCTCTCGGTCACGCAAAAATACTTGAAGAGCTTGATTTTCATGATGTTGCAATATCGGTAAAGGCATCAAACGTTCCTATGATGCTTGCGGCGAACAGACTGCTCGCAAAAACAACCGATTATCCTATCCATCTCGGTGTGACCGAAGCAGGTGCGCGTACGCGCGCGGTGGTAAAAAGCAGCATTGGAATCGGAGCGCTTCTTTCAGAGGGAATCGGAGACACTGTAAGAGTTTCTTTAACCGACGATCCGACAGAGGAAATCGCATGCGCAAGAGAGATACTCTCGGCTCTTATGCTCACAGAAAAAAGAGGAATGGATATAGTGTCCTGTCCTACCTGCGGAAGAACAAAGATAAATCTTATAGAGATGCTCAAGGATTTTGAAAAAAAGGCGCAGGATGCGGGTATCACTGATATGAATATAAAGGTTGCGCTTATGGGATGCGCGGTCAACGGTCCCGGAGAGGCGAGAGAGGCTGATATCGGAATTGCAGGCGGTGTCGGTGAGGGACTCCTATTCAAAAAAGGTGAAATAGTCAGAAAGATAAAAGAGGATAAGCTTGTGGACGAGCTTATCCGCGAGATAAAGCTTATGAAGGACGTGAAGGATTAATGGGGGGAGAGAAGAAATTTTTCGACGTATTCGGTCGGTATAAACCGTCAGATGAGAAAACGGCTCTTCTTGAGCGTTCTCACAGCGCGCGCTTTCGATATACCAAAGACCCCATGAGAGTTGAAGTAGAGCTGTCGTTTGACTCGCATGAGGATGCAGAGCTGATATACGAAATAGAGGACGAGTGCCGTGAGCTGTACGGCGCGGAATCCTTTAAAATACTTCCGCATTTTCCTCCATCTGTATATGACGTTTCGAGAATGAATGAGATAGCGGCGGAGGCAGCGCTCTGCGGCGCGGTCACGAACGGTTTTTTTACCAATGCCGAATACGATGATGACGGTGAATGTATAACTGTAAAGCTTCCTTTCTCTTCGTTTGGAATTGATTTTGTTAAAGATGCTAATACAGAGAGTATTCTTGCGAATATTTTGTTTTCAAGATACGGTGTGACAAGACGTATTGCTATAAATTCGGGTGAAAATGCAACGGCTTATGCGGCAGAGTGGGAAACGAGGCGGAAAAAGCTTCTTGAAGACGCGGAGCGTGAAAGCAGAGAACAATTCAGACGAGGACGCGAAGAAGCCGCGAGAGAGCGCGAAGAGATAGAGCGGGCAAACGATCCGTACTATGATTTTGATAAAAAGCAAGGCATTTCCTCTATGACGGGAAATAACGAAATCATAAGCGAAACGCGCTGCCGTATGGGAGCGAGCGTTTATGATTTTTCTGAGGGGGAGCTCCTTTTTGGAGAAGAATTCGATATTTTCGAGCCTATTCCGCTTTCGGATATTGAAAAGATAAAGGCGCCGTCGGTATTTCTTGGAACTGTTTTTGAAACTGCTTCAAAGGAAACGAGAGCGGGAGACAAAATGACGCTTACCGTTGGAGTTTCCGACGGAGCATCGGCTACGTACATAAAAAGAACGCTCCCCAAGGAAGAGTGCGAATGGTTTAAAAAATTTAAAAAGGGAACTCACGTCGCTGTCTTTGGCAAGGTTATGAGGGATAAGTTTGATAATGAGCCCTTCGTTTCCTTCCGAGGAATTAAGAAAATAAAGAAGATTGATAGACTTGACCTTGCGGAGCGCAAAAGAGTTGAGCTTCATCTGCACTCAAATATGTCGCAGATGGACGCCATTATAACACCTGCCGAAATAGTTGATACCGCTATCCGCTGGGGGCATAAGGCAATTGCCGTCACCGACCACGGAAACGTGCAGGCATTTCCCGAGGTTATGCTTGCGCTTGAAAAATCGGGCAATAAGGACCTTAAGGTTCTTTACGGCATAGAGGCATACTTTGTTAACGACACCGCGAGATGTGTTTTCGGAACGAAATATCCGGAGTTTGATGATGAGATGGTCGTTTTTGATATAGAAACGACAGGACTTTCAAACAGAACTTGCAAAATAATTGAGATAGGCGCGGTTAAAATAAAATGCGGCGAGATTATCGACAGAATGGATATCTTCGTCGACCCCGAGTGTCCTATTCCCGAGGAGATAACTAATCTAACCTCAATTACCGACGAAATGGTAAAAGGCGCTCCCAAGGAAAAGGAAGCTGTTGAAGAATTTTTAAGCTTTGCAAACGGCTCGATGCTTATAGCTCACAACGCTAACTTTGACATCGGATTTATAAGAGTTGCGGCGGAGAGGCACTCAATACCCTTTGATAACACCTTCCTTGATACAGTCGGACTCTCAAAGTACGTCAATCCCGAGCTTAAAAATCATAAGCTTGACACCATTGTTAATCACTATAAGATAGGCGATTTCCATCATCACAGAGCCTCGGATGACGCTGAGGTTCTCGCACGGATATTCATTATAATGCTCGAGCGGCTGAAGAGCGAGGGCATTGGAAATTTTGAGCGAATGATAGAGGCAATGGGAGAGGACGTTGACCCCCTGAAGCTTCGTCCCTGCCATATGGTCATTTTCGCGAAGAATAAGGAAGGACTTAAAAATCTATATAAGCTTATATCCTTCAGTTATCTTGATTATTATAAGCGTTTTCCCAGAATGCCGAAATCGGTAATTGAGCAGTATCGCGACGGTCTTATTATTGGTTCTGCGTGTGAATCGGGAGAGCTTTACAAGGCTATACTTGACGGTAAAAGTGCGCAGGAAATAGAGGATATAGCATCATTTTACGATTATCTTGAGATACAGCCCCTCTGTAATAATATGTTTCTCGTCGCGGAGGGAAAGGTTCCGAACGAGGACACGCTCCGCGATATAAACAGGCAGATATACGAGCTTGGCAAAAAGCTCGGCAAACCCGTTTGCGCTACGTGCGACGCGCATTTTGTCAATAAAGAGGATGAGATTTACAGACGAATACTTCTTGCAGGAATGAAATTCTCCGATGCGGATAAGGAAATGCCCATATATCTGCGCACAACCGACGAGATGCTTGAAGAATTTTCATATCTTGGCAAAGAAATTGCGGAAGAGGTCGTCATAGAAAATCCAAATAAAATTGCGGATATGTGCGAATATATACGTCCAATTCCCGAGGGATCTTATGAACCGACGATTCCGGGAGCTAACGAGGAGCTTACCGAATCCTGTTGGAAAAGAGCAAGAGATTGGTACGGAGATGACGTTCCCGAAATAGTTTCAAAGCGTCTTGAAAAGGAGCTTAACTCTATAATTAAAAACGGATTTGCCGTTCTCTATATGATAGCGGTAAAGCTCGTCGCTTATTCCGAAAGCCTCGGTTATCTTGTAGGCTCGCGAGGCTCGGTTGGTTCATCGCTTGTCGCAACCCTTTCGGGTATTTCCGAGGTTAACCCGCTGCCGCCGCATTACAGATGCTTAAAGTGTAAGCACAGCGAATTTATAACCGA
>JAZQKG010000047.1:0-6715 GCA_045542035.1 Eubacteriales bacterium
GTACTATTCTTGCTCTTGCAGGTATTAAGAACATTCGTGCTAAGTGCCTTCGTTCAACAAACCCCACTAACGTGGTTAAGGCTACGTTTGAGGGACTTCGCGAGCTCAAGACGGCAGAAGAGATAGCTGCTCTTCGCGGTAAGAGCGCAGACGAAGTTAAGGCGTAAGGAGGTAGCTATGATGGAAAACGTTAAAGTTACTCTCGTGAAAAGCCTTATCGCATGCAAGCCCGCTCAGGTTGCAACAGCAAAGACACTTGGTCTTAAGAGACCCGGCGATTCTATAGTACTTGCTTCCACACCGGCTTTGATGGGAAAAATAAAAGTAATTTCACACCTTGTTAAGGTTGAAACCGTTTAATCGGAATTGAAAGGAGGATAAAAAATGAAGCTCCATGAACTTTCACCCGCGGAAGGCTCCGTAAAGGAAAACTACCGCAAGGGCAGAGGCGCAGGTTCCGGCAACGGAAAAACGGCAGGTAAAGGTCATAAGGGTCAGAACGCCCGTTCAGGCGGCGGTGTAAGACCCGGTTTTGAAGGCGGTCAGCTTCCGCTTTACAGAAAACTTCCTAAGAGAGGTTTTAATAATTACAGATTCGCAAACAAATACGCTATAATCAACGTTCAGTCTTTGAATAAATTTAATGACGGCGAGGTTGTTGACAGCGCGGCTCTTCTTTCGGCCGGCATAATCCATAACGTTTTTGATGGCGTTAAGGTGCTTGGCGAAGGCGACATCGCTAAGAAACTCACCGTTAAGGCTGCAATCTTTTCCGCAAGCGCAAAAGAAAAGATCGAAGCTGCAGGTGGAAAGACTGAGGTGGTATAAATGCTTCAGACTTTAAAGAACGCTTGGAATACAAAAGAAATCAGAAGTAAAATTCTCTTTACGCTTTTCATCCTTTTACTTTACCGTATAGGTACAGTAATTCCCGTTCCTTTCGTTGAAGCAAATACTTTTGCCTCATCTTTCAGTGGCACAATCCTTGATTATATGAACACCCTTTCGGGCGGCGCTTTGGGAACGGCGACTCTCTTCGCTCTCGGCGTTTCACCTTATATTAATGCATCGATTATAATTCAGCTTTTGGCCGTCGTTTTCCCGAAGCTCGGTGAGCTTGCTAAAACTGACAAGTCGAAGATGAATTTCATAACAAGAATAGTAACTGTTATTCTTGCAATCGTAACCGCTATCGGATACTATTTCCTTCTTAAAAACAACGGCGCTCTTACCAACGCGGCAACGCCCGGTGAGAACTCTATGGCTTGGTTCTACGGAATAGTAATCGTTGCGTGCTACTGCGCAGGTGCATCGGTAATTATGTGGCTCGCTGAGCGCATTAACGAAAAGGGAATCGGAAATGGTATCTCGCTTATACTTTTTGCGAATATTATTTCATCAATCCCCTCGTTCGTATACAATCTTTTAAGTCTTGTTGTTGATACTTATCAATATTCCGAGAAGGCGTGGCTCTACGGAATAATCTCGACCCTCTTCGCAATTCTTCTTATTGCGGCTGTAGTAGCGCTTGTAATCTTCGTTATCTACATCACAGGCTCTGAGAGAAGAATTTCCGTAAGATACGCAAAGCAGATTAGAGGCAGAAAAATGTACGGCGGTCAGAGCCAGAATCTTCCGATTAAGCTCAATATGACCGGTGTTATGCCAATAATCTTCGCGAGCTCCATCGTCTCTCTCGTTCCTACCATCCTTGCTCTTTGCGGTGTAACAAACAGCACTAAGGGCTTCTGGGGCGGAGTTTCAAGATTCCTTGCTTCTGACGGATGGTTCTACCCCGTGTCGCTTTTCTTGCTTATTATTGCATTTGCATACTTCTATACGACGATCACCTTCGATCCCGTAGAGGTATCAAACAGAATAAAAAGTCAGGGCGGTACTATAGCGGGTATCAGACAGGGAAGACCCACGTCTGACTTTATCAAGAGCGTACTTAATAAGGTAACTCTTGTCGGCGCTCTCTTCCTTGGCGTTATAGCTGTTCTTCCCGTAATTGCGGGCCCCCATTGCATACAGCATATTCTGCACTGGATAATGAACGGCTCAGACCTTGCTCTCGAGGCTTCAAAATATGCGGCAACAGAGGGTATGGCCTACTATGCAACAATTATTGAATCGCAGATAACCAGCGCAGTTCAGAGCCTTACAAGTACATTTACCTTCGGAGGTACTACGCTTCTTATTATGGTAGGCGTTGTGCTTGAAACGTTCAGAGAGCTTGAAGCTCAGCTGACAATGCGTAATTACAAGGGCTTTCTTTAATGCCCGTTGTAAATAATTTTTGCGAAAAGCAAAGGCATGGTATAATATGAAAATAATTTTTCTTGGCGCCCCTGGCGCCGGCAAAGGCACTCAGGCTGATAAAATCTCGAAAAGACTCGGTATACCCACAATTTCTACGGGAGTTATTATCAGAGAGGCTGTAGAAAATGGCACCGAAATGGGTCTTAAAGCCAAAAAATTTATTGAAGCAGGCGCACTTGTTGAAGACGGTGTAGTAATTGGAATCATAAAAGAGCGCCTCGCAAAATCGGACTGCAAAAACGGATTTATCCTTGACGGGTTCCCCCGTACAGTGCCGCAGGCGGAAGCTTTGGACGAGATGGGAGTAGCTCTTGACAGAGTTATTTCAATTGAAGTTCCCGACGAAGTCATCGAGATGAGAATGACAGGCAGACGTGTATGCGCTTCTTGCGGAGCGTCGTATCACGTTGCCGACAATCCTTCGCGTGACGGAAAGAGCTGTGACAACTGCAAAACCGAGCTTACTGTCAGAAAAGACGACGCTCCGGACGTAGTTAAAAGCCGACTTGCGACATATCATGAAAAAACCGAGCCGCTCAAGGAGTATTACTCGAAAAAAGGAATACTCAGAACGGTTGACGGTAACGGCAGTGTTGAGCAAACGTCTCAGCGAACCGTAGAAGCAGTCGGAGTTTAATATGATAATCGTAAAAAATTCCGATCAACTTATTCTGATGAAAAAGGCGGGTGTCATCACCGCGGAGGCATTGCTTGTCGCGCGGGAGCTGGTAAAACCGGGTGTTTCCACAAAGGAAATTGACACAAAAATAAGGCGTCACATTGAAAGATGCGGTGCCGTGCCTTCTTTCCTCGGATATGGCGGCTTCCCCGGAAGCGCCTGCATATCAATCAACGATGAAGTCATACACGGAATTCCCTCGGATAAGGTAATTCTTAAAGAGGGGGATATCGTAAAGATCGACGTCGGGGCTCGCTACCGCGGCTATAATGGCGACAGCGCAAGAACCTATCCTGTCGGCAAGGTAAGCGATGAGGCCTTGAAGCTTATTTCCGTCACTGAAAAAAGCTTCTTCGAAGCGATGAAGTTCACACGCGTGGGCTGTCGAATCGGAGACATAGGCTCTGCGGTTGAAAATTTCGTCATTTCAAACGGCTTTTCTGTTGTAAGAGATTATGTGGGGCACGGTGTTGGCGCAGAGCTTCACGAAGAGCCCGAGATACCGAATTTCGGCAGGGCAGGAAGAGGCGCGCGTCTATATCCCGGAATGACTCTGGCGATTGAGCCGATGGTCAACGAGGGAACTGCAAATGTTAAAGTAAAACGGGACGGTTGGACTGTACTAACACTTGACGGTAAGCTATCCGCTCACTATGAAAACAGTGTGCTTGTAACAGATCTCGACCCGGTAATACTTACAGAGGCAGAATAAATTAGGCTGCTGATAATGTAATGAGGAGGAAATGTTTTGGCTAAGAACGATTTGATCGAATTTGAAGATTGCAAGGTAGTGGAAGCGCTGCCTAACACAGTCTTTAAAGTAAAGCTTCCGAACGGTCACATAGTAACCGCAACTATTTCCGGAAAGCTTAGAATGAATTATATCAAGATTCTCGTAGGAGATACGGTAACGGTTGAGGTATCGCCTTATGATATCTCTAAGGGACGGATCACCTGGAGAAAGAAGTAATAATTTCTGAAAGGTAAGGTATTAAAAATGAAAGTTAAGCCTTCCGTCAAAAGAATCTGCGAAAAGTGTAAGATCATTAAAAGACACGGTAAAATAATGGTCATCTGTGAAAATCCCAAGCATAAGCAGCGTCAGGGCTGATATCTTGGATTTACAGAACGCAATTCAGACGACATTAAATTAAAAAAGGAGTATATATCGAAATGGCTCGTATAGCTGGTGTTGATATTCCAAACAACAAGCGTGTAGAAATCGCGCTGACATATATTTACGGTATCGGTCTCAAGAGTTCTCAGGATATCCTCGCAAAGACGGGTATTAACCCCGACACTCGCGCAAAGGATCTTACAGAGGCTGAAATCGCGGCTCTCCGTGATGAAATCGAAGCAAACTACCACGTTGAAGGTGATCTTCGCCGTGAGGTTGCTCTTAACATCAAGAGCCTTGTTGAAATCAATTGCTATCGCGGTATCAGACACAGAAAGGGTCTCCCTGTAAGAGGTCAGCGTACCAAGACAAACGCAAGAACAAGAAAAGGTCCCGCAAAGACCATAGCTAACAAGAAGAAGTAAGGAGTGAGGAAGAATGGCAGTTGCAAAGAAAATAGTTAAAAAGCGCCGCGAACGTAAGAACGTTGAAAAAGGCGTAGCGCACATTCGTTCAACCTTCAATAACACTATAGTTTCCATAACCGATATGCAGGGTAACGTTATCGCATGGGGAACAGCAGGCGAAATGGGCTTCAAGGGCTCAAAGAAGTCTACTCCCTACGCAGCTCAGACCGCTGCAGAGCATGCAGGTAAGATAGCTGTTGATAACGGAATGAAGACTGTAGAAGTTCTCGTAAGAGGTCCCGGAGCAGGACGTGAGTCCGCTATCCGCGCACTCGCAACCGCAGGACTTGAAATCACAATGATTAAGGACGTTACACCGATTCCTCATAACGGTTGTCGTCCTCCTAAGCGCAGACGCGTTTAATTTTAGGGAGGTAAATGTAAAATGGCAAGATATACAGGACCTAACTGTAAAATGTGCCGCCGTGAAGGTTGCAAGCTCTATCTCAAGGGTGAGCGCTGCACAAACGGTAAGTGCGCATTTGATCATAGAAGCACCGCTCCCGGTCAGCATGGCGCGGCTCGCAAAAAAGTCGGAGAATACGGCAAACAGCTTCGTGAGAAGCAGAAGGCAAGACGTTACTACGGCGTTCTTGAAGGACAGTTCAAGCACTATTACGAAATGGCTGAGAAGATGGACGGTATTACCGGCGCAAACCTTCTTACTATTCTCGAAAGACGTCTTGACAACGTAGTTTACAGAATGGGTATGGCAGCATCCAGAAAGGAAGCTCGTCAGCTTGTTCTTCACGCTCACTTCACTCTCAACGGTAAGAAGGTAACCATTCCCTCTATCCTCGTGAAGCCCGGTGACGTTATCGCCGTTAAGGAAACCAGCAAGGAAAGCGCAAAGATTAAGGCTCTTGCTGAGCAGATGGCAACACAGGTTGCTCCCAAATGGCTTGAAAACGATGCGAAGAACCTTGTATGCAAGGTTATAGCTCTTCCCGCAAGAGACGACATCGACTTCGAGTTTGAAGAGCAGCTCATCGTCGAACTCTATTCCAAGTAATCCCTCCGATACGAAGCGAAAGAATTATGAGAGTTTTACTTTCATATTCTTCGCATCATATCAGTTTAGGCAAATGCTTTTCGCTTTGCCTGCACCCGTTTAAAAATAAAATAAAAACAGGAGGTATTTTACAATGGTAAACGCAATAGAGAAGTTCAATATAACCGCAACAGATGTTTCGGAAAACGAAAGTGAGGCTACCCTTATCGTTGAACCCCTTGTAAGAGGTTACGGTATCACCCTCGGAAACTCTCTTCGCAGAGTTCTTCTTTCAACTCTTCCGGGTTATGCTGCAACAAGCATTAAGATTGACGGCGTTCTTCATGAGATATCCGCATGTAACGGAGTTAAAGAGGACGTTCCCGAAATCGTGCTTAACGTAAAGGGAATCGTTGCAAAGCTTGAGTGCGAAGGTCCTAAAACAGTCGTTATTGACGTAACGGGTCCTTGCAACGTAACGGCAGGCGATATTATGCCTGACGCGGAACTTACAGTTCTCAATCCCGAGCATCACATTTGCACGGTAAGCGACGGCGCTCGTTTCTATATGGAAATCACTTTTGACGAAGGCCGCGGATATGCTCCGTCCGACGTTAATAAGCAGAATTACCTTGCGAGCGTAGGCGTAAACGTAGGTGCTCCTATCGGTCTTATTTTCGTTGACTCTATTTTCACACCCGTATATAAGGTGGAATATAACGTAGAAAATACCCGCGTAGGTAACAGCATAGACTACGATAAACTTACAATTAAGGTTCTTACGAACGGAACAATCGCAGCCAAAGAGGCAATATCTCTCGCAGCCAAGGTTCTCAACGAGCACCTCAAGCTCTTCATCGATATGTCCGATGACGCAAAGAATAAGGAAATAATGGTTGAAAGAGCTGAAGTTAAGAAAGAAAAAGTACTCGAGATGACCATTGAGGAGCTTGACCTGTCTGTACGTAGCTTCAACTGCTTGAAGCGCGCAGGCATTGATACAGTAGAGGATCTGATCAACCGCACCGAGGAGGATATGATCAAGGTTCGTAACCTTGGACGTAAGTCCCTCGAGGAGGTTATTCAGAAGCTGAATTCTTTGGGTCTTTGCAAGTCGGAGGCCAAGCGGTCTTAGGAAG
>JAZQKG010000048.1:0-9212 GCA_045542035.1 Eubacteriales bacterium
GGAAGCAACCGCCACCGTATATGGTGCTCTACGGGTACTAAGGTACCATTTATATTTTACCACAAGCAAAGGTGAAAGTCAATATAAAATCACATATTTGTAACAAAACAAAGAAATTGTTCCGTTAAGGAATGGAAAAAATATAATTATTTATGCTTTTGTATTGACAAAAGCTATTTATTTATGGTAAAATAGTTGCAAGTGAAACTGTTGCGTATGCAACTAATTTGATTTTAGAGGGAAAATATGCCGAAGATTATGAAAAAGCTTAACAATATCAGCCGTTCGCAAGCTGTTTATAGGAAATCTAAGCTTGACGGCGAGCTTCCGTCGGGTTGTCACACCTACGTTCTTGCTATTTGCAGAGCGCCGGGCAGGACACAGGATGAGCTTGCCGCTGATATATGCACGAGCAAAAGCACAGTTGCAAGACGGATTGATTGGCTTCTTGAACGCGGTTACGTAACGAGAGAGCCGAGTAAAGAGGATAAACGCTGTTTGCTTGTTTATCCAACGGATAAGATGTTAGGGATTCTTCCTGAGGTCAGGTGGATAACGGAGGAATGGAATTCAATCATAACTGAAGGGGTATCCGATGAGGATATGGCGATTTTCGAATCTGTACTTTCTCGAATGGAAATGAAAGCGAAAGCGGCAATCGGAAAGGATATGGTAGGTGACCTATGAAATATCTTTTACGGTATATAAATCCATATAAATGGAGAATGCTGCGCGGGTTTACAATAAAGGTATTCGGCACGGTTACAGAGCTTTTTCTACCGGTGATTTTAACGTACATTCTTGAAAACGTTATTGGAACGCTAAACGTCGGAAGAGTTGTTTTTTTCGGCGCGCTAATGATAGTGTGCTCGGTTCTTACCTGTGTTCTGAACATAATTGCAAACAGAATGGCGGCTCGGGTTTCAACAGATATTTCAAAGAATATGAGAAAGGAATTGTTTGAAAAAACGCTTCATCTTTCCGCTCGTCAGACGGACAAATTTACCGTTGCTTCTCTTGAGTCGCGCATAACGTCGGATACGTATAACGTGCATCATTTCATAAATATGATGCAACGCATGGGGGTGAGAGCGCCTATACTTCTCTTTGGCGGTGTCACTATCACTCTTATAATGGACGCGCACCTGGCGCTCGTTATGCTTGCGACGTTGCCAATAATTTTTACTGTTGTTTTCTTGATTTCAAGATGCGGTGTTCCACTTTATACAAAGGTGCAGAAATCGGTTGACCGAATGGTACGCGTTGTGCGTGAGGACGCGCAGGGGATAAGAGTTATTAAGGCTCTTTCAAAAAACGAGTATGAGAACAGACGGTATAATGAGGTTAACAAAAAGCTGTCACACGATGAACGCACAGCGGGAATTATTATGGGCATTCCAAACCCCGTAATGACTCTTCTTATGAACCTCGGTATATGCGGAGTTGTCGCGCTTAGCGCGGTACGTGTATCCGAAAACCTGTCATCCTCCGCAACCGTTATCGCATTTATGCAATATTTTACGCAGATTTCAATGGCAATGATGGTTCTTTCCCGAATATTCGTTATGTACACGAAATGCGCGGCAAGCGCAAGGCGTATCGGTGAGGTCATAGACACTCCGGATGAATTTACAGTTGAGGAGATAAAAGAGGAAAAAATTGACACGGATGCCCATATAATCTTTGAAAACGTCAGCTTTTCCTATTTTGGAAAAAAGAATAATCTTGAAAATGTAAATATTAGATTACATAAAGGTGACACCCTCGGAATAATCGGAGCAACGGGAAGCGGAAAAACAACTTTGATTAAGCTTCTTATGCGCTTTTACGATGTAAGCTCCGGCACAATAAAGATAAACGGTGCGCCAATAAATTCATACAGTAGGGAAGAGCTTTCGGCAATGTTCGGCGTTGCCATGCAGAAGGATTTTCTTTATTCCGATACTATCCTTGAAAACATAAAGTTCGGAAGGGATATAAGCGACGACGACGTTCGCCGCGCGGCGAAGATAGCGCAGGCAAGTGAGTTTATTGAAGCGCTAAAGGACGGATATTCGCATATTCTCTCTCCTAACGGAACTAACCTTTCGGGCGGACAGAAGCAAAGACTTTTGATATCGAGAGCTCTTGCCGCGCGTCCCGATATTCTGATACTTGACGATTCATCGTCTGCGCTTGACTATAAGACCGACGCAAATCTTAGGCGCTCGCTGAGAGAAGAGCTTTCGGACACTACGGTTATAACCGTTGCTCAGAGAGTTAGCTCAGTTATGAGCTGCGACGTTATTTTAGTGCTTGAGGACGGTAAGGTTATAGGTATGGGAACGCATGACGAATTGCTGTTACGCTGCCCCGAGTATAAAGAAATAAGCGATTCGCAGATGGGAGGCGCAATAGTTGAGTAGACGTAATTTTATGAGCGGTTCTGTTGAACAGAATCCGAACAGACATTCTTCTGCTAAGGCTGGCAGGCATAGGGCAAAGGGTATACTTCTTCGCCTTGGAAAATACGTTATTAAAGAGTGGTATTTATTCATCCCCGCGATAATTATGACTCTCGTCTCAAACCATCTTGCGCTTCTCGGTCCGCAGTATTCGGGGGCGGCGCTTGACGCAATCGAGCTTGTCGGGGGAGTGGATTTTCCCGAGGTTTTCAAAAACGTCTTTTATATGATAGGCTGCTATGCAATCTCAGCAATATTTTCATATCTTCTTGCGGTTGTAATGGTTCATCTTTCTCAAAGAATCGTGCGTAAAATGCGCAAAGAGGTTTTTGAAAAATTGAACACACTTCCGGTTGGGTATTTTGACACGCATCCTACGGGAGATATTATAAGCCGTATGTCCTACGATATTGACACGCTTAACAGCACCCTTTCGCACGATCTCGTACAGGTGCTGACGAGCTTGTATACCGTCATAGGCTCACTTGTGTTTATGTGGAGAATATCCAAGCCGATGATACTGATTTTTGCGCTTACAGTACCGGCGTCGATACTCTTTACCAGATATCGTTCGAAGAAGGTAAGACCGCTTTTCAGAGAGAGGTCGAAAAAGCTCGGTGAGCTTAACGGTTATGCCGAGGAAATGTTTTCGGGCATTGGAACGATATCAGCGTACGGAAAGCAGCAGGTTATCGCAGAACGCTTTAACAAACGCAACGAGGAAGCGATGGAAGCCTATTACAAAGCCGATTATTACGGCTCGACTATGGGACCCGCGGTCAACCTTATAAATAATATCTCTCTTTCACTCGTTGCCATGCTCGGAGGCATACTTTATATGTTTTCTGTAAGCGGCAGAGCGGAGGCGGGCGGACTGTTTTTCATCACTCTCGGCGGAGTCGCAATGTTTGTTCAGTATTCGAGAAAGTTTTCCGGACCTATTAATGAATTTGCGAATATAATTCACGAATTTCAGTCGGCGTTCTCTGCCGCGGAGCGCGTGTTCCGCGTGATTGATGAGAAGCCCGAGCCAGAGGATGCGGCGGACGCTGTTTGTCTTGAATCTGTCAAGGGACTTGTTGAATTTGATAACGTTACCTTTGGATATATTCCCGAAAGAACGATTTTGAAGGACGTTTCAATAAGGGCAGAGGAGGGAAAAACGATAGCGATAGTCGGTCCTACGGGAGCGGGAAAAACTACAGTTATAAATCTGCTTATGAGGTTTTACGACGTTGATTCGGGAGAGATAAGGCTTGACGGTATCCCGATAGAAAAGATAAAGCGAAGCGAGCTTCGCAGGGCTTATACGATGGTTTTGCAGGACACGTGGCTTTTCTCCGGAACTATATTTGAAAATATAGTTTACGGTAAGGAAAACGCGACACGGGAGGAGGTTTACGCTGCGGCAAAGGCGGCAAAAATCGATAGCTACATAGAGAGCCTGCCCGACGGATACGACACCGTGCTTTCTGACGACGGAGTGAATATTTCCAAGGGTCAGCGCCAGCTGATAACCATAGCCCGCGCGATATTATCCGACGCGCCTATGCTGATTTTAGACGAAGCTACGTCAAACGTCGATTCAAGAACCGAAATTAAAATTCAGGAGGCGCTTGGGGAGCTTATGCGCGGCAGAACCTGCTTTGTTATAGCTCACAGACTTTCTACGATACAGAATGCAGATAAAATTCTCGTGGTCAGAGACGGAAGAATTGCCGAGTCGGGAAATCACGATGAGCTTATACGCCTCGGAGGCTTCTACAGCGCGCTTTATAATTCTCAGTTTGTTTAGTATAATATCTATTGATTTTTTGCTTGCGTTGGTGTATAATAGTAGGGAATAATTTATTGGAGCTTTTTATGATTAGTGAAGTAATTCTTTGTAAGTACGGTGAGATAGTTCTTAAAGGAGCTAACAGACAGAATTTTGAATCCTCTCTTATTAAGGAGCTTCGCCGCCGCGCGAGTCCATACGGAGTTTTTAAGATATCATGCCGTCAAAGCACCATATACGTTGTGCCGCAGGACGAGTTCTGCGATATGGACGGAATGTACGAGGCAGCTCGGCGTGTTTTCGGTATAATTGCCGTTAACAGGGCCGCCGTGTGTGAAAAAACGATGGAAAGCATCGTCGAAACGGTAAAAAAATATCTTCCCGAAAAGCTGAAGGGGAAACGCACGTTTAAGGTTGACGCGCGCCGCGCTGACAAAAAATTCCCGCTCACTACTCCCGAAATTTCGCGTGAAATTGGCGGAATTATCCTTTCGCTTGTGAGGGGAATAAGGGTTGACGTTCATAATCCCGAGGTCACGGTTACGGTTGAGGTGCGCGATGAGAACGCTTTTGTCAGAGCGGGGCAGGAGCCGGGCGCAGGCGGACTTCCGCTGAGAACTGCCGGAAGAGGACTTCTTCTGCTTTCGGGCGGTATAGACTCTCCTGTTGCCGGATGTATGATGGCGAAGCGCGGTATGGAGATTGAGGCTCTGCACTTTGAATCCTTCCCATATACGTCAGAGCGCGCGAGGGAAAAGGTAATGCAGCTCGCCGAGGAAATGTGTCAGTTCTGCTCGAAAATACACGTTCACGTAATTTCTCTCACTCATATACAGGAGGAGCTTCGTGACAACTGTAAGGAAGAGTATTTTACGATACTCTTGCGTATCTTTATGATGCGCCTTGCAGAGAGGTGCGCCGTGCAGTATAAATGCGGAGCGCTTATAACAGGCGAAAGTCTCGGTCAGGTTGCGTCGCAGACTCTAGAGGCAATAGGTGTCACCGATTCTGTAGTTAATATTCCGGTATTCCGCCCCTGCATCGGTCTTGATAAAAACGAAATAGTAGCAGAGGCTCGCCACTACGGAACTTTTGAGACGTCAAT
The DNA here is from genome assembly GCA_045542035.1 of Eubacteriales bacterium. Lineage (GTDB taxonomy): Bacteria > Bacillota > Clostridia > Oscillospirales > CAG-272 > UBA1740. Next base: position 5,327 of record JAZQKG010000048.1, read on the forward strand.
TCTTCCGTATGAGGATTGCTGCACTGTGTTTACTCCGCGCCATCCAAGAACGCACCCTAAGCTTGATGACGTTATGGCGGAGCTTGCGAAGGTGGATTTTGACGCTTTGTTTGAAGAAGCCTACGAATCTATGACCACAGAGGTTAAGCTTATATTTCCAGAATATAGATAAGAAATATCTGGCATTTTTGCCAGATATTTTGCATTGAGCCTTCTTTCTTTTTATGGTATAATTTTTACATATTGAAGAAAGGAAGGTAATATATGAAAAGAAAAATCAAATTTGCGGCAGCTACGCTTGCCGCTGCCTCGGTGTTCTCGCTATGCTCGTTTACGGCATCTGCGACGAGCGCGGCAGAGGCTCAGCCTTTGGCATCGGAGAGAACCGGAGCCGTGGCGTTTAACAGATACGAGCTATCCGTGTCAAAAATTTATAATAAAAATGCGGGGGCATACGCGTCTTTTCGGATTACGTACAACGGAGCGCGGCTATCGAGTGACGCAAGAATGATAAACGGTGTTCCGTACGTTGCTCTCCGCAGCTTTATAAATGAGACGACGGACATGACGGTTACATATAAAAGCGCTGCAAAAACTCTTAATATTCGCGGTACGGGTCTTGATATGGACGTAATAGACGGGTCTAACGTTATATACGCTAACGGAAGATACTTATTTTCAATGACACCGTCGGTTATTATGACAAACGGGAGAATGTACGCTCCTTTGAATAACGTTGCCAAGGCGCTCGGATTTAACTACTCGTTCAGCTCGTCCGCCGGCGCGGTGCTTAGCGGAAAAGTTAAGCCGATAACTCATGCAAGCTCGTATTACGCTGAGGATGCTGTATACTGGCTATCGAGAATAATAAGCGCGGAGAGCAGGGGAGAATCTCTCCTCGGACAGATTGCCGTAGGCAGCGTAGTTATGAACCGTGTAAAATCTTCGCTCTATCCAAACACTATATGGGGAGTAATTTTCGACCGAAAATACGGCGTTCAGTTCAGCCCCATAATTGACGGCTCGATTTACAGCTCTCCGACGGCAAGTTCTGTTGCCGCGGCAAAAATATGCCTTGAGGGATTTAACGTTAATTCGTCGGCTCTTTTCTTCCTCTATCCGAGGCATTCTACGTCCTCGTGGATACCGAATAACAGAACATATCTTTTCAGTATTGGAAAACACGATTTTTACGCATAAATTTTAAAAACACTTGAAAATTCAAATTGATTGTAGTATACTAATATGTAGTAATAAAATATTTTCCTTGAAAGGAAGAATGATTATGGTATATACGATCAACGTTGCGGGTGTTAAGAGGGAGCTTCCGCTTTGTCCTATATCGGACACGCTTAATATCGCCGCGTTTATTCTTTTCGGTGACGTTGAGCTTACCGAGAGGTGCGCAGAGGAGCTTTACAAGTCTGCTCCCGAGCATGACGTTATGATAACCGCGGAGTCAAAGGGTATTCCGCTTATTCACGCAATGTGCCGTCTTTCAGGCAAGAATCGCTACGTTCTCGCCCGTAAGTCGGTGAAGCTCTATATGAAAGACGTCGTTAAGTGCGAGACCCAGTCAATCACTACCGCGGCAGCTCAGACTCTTTACATAAACGGTGATGATGCTGAATATATGAGGGGAAAAAGAGTTCTTATCGTTGATGACGTTATAAGCACGGGCGGCTCACTCGCTTCTCTTGAAAACCTTGTTTTGCAGTCGGGCGGAGAGATTGTCGGAAAGATGGCTATTCTTGCGGAGGGTGACGCTATTGACCGCAAGGATATAACCTATCTCGCGCCGCTGCCTTTGTTTGACAAAGACGGAAATCCTCTTGCGTAATACGCTTTTTTCTGAAGTTTTTAAGTTGAAATTGCACGTTTTTTTAAAAAAATAAATTTACAGAAAAAAAGATAGAGTAGGGTATTGAGTCCTTACTCTATCTTTTTTTATGAGTATTATAACGAATCAATAAATCTGCAGGCTGCGAGAGCGGCTACTGCGCCATCGGCGGTTGCTGTCGTTACCTGGCGGATAGCCTTGGTTCTGCAGTCTCCGGCAACGAAGATTCCGGGAGTTGAATTTTCGGGAAGGCAGTCCTCTCCCGATTTTATATATCCGTATTCGTTAAGCGCCGCAACCCTTGAGAACGGCTCGTTTTCAGGCTTTTGCCCGATTGCGACGAACATACCGTCGAGCATAAGATCGCCCTCGTCACCGCTTTCGGTATTCTTTAATTTTATACCGCGGAACGCTCCGTCTTTTCCTATAACTGCCGTGACGACTGTTGAGAAAACGACCTCGACATTTTTCTTGCTGTAAAGACGCGACGCAAGATTTTTTTCTCCTGTGAAATAGGGAAGATTCTGAATAACGTAGACCTTTTTGCAGCCGTCGGCAAGGAGGTTCGCTTCTTGGAGAGCGGTGTTTCCACCACCGATAATCGCGACGGTTTTGCCCTTGTAGAAAGCTCCGTCGCAAACCGCGCAATAGGAAATGCCCTCACCCGTGTAAGCTTCTTCGCCATCAAGTCCAAGTGTTCTGTGTTTTGAGCCCGCGGCTATTATGACGCTTTTTCCTTCGAATACTCCGCCTTCGCATATAACTTTATAGCTTCCGGGCTCGCCCGTGATATCGGTTACGGTGTCAAGCTCGATATCAGCGCCCTGAGCCATTGCCTGATCGAGAAGCTTTTCGCCAAGCTCACTTCCGCTGATTTCGTTAAATCCCGGATAATTTTCAACCCTCGGTGACTGAGTTATCTGTCCGCCGAAGGTGTTTTTTTCTATAACGAGAACGCTTTTCTCAGCGCGCCGCGCGTAAAGCGCGGCGGTGAGACCTGCAGGCCCTGAGCCCACGATGATTATATCATACATAAATTATTTTACCCTTTCGGTAAACGCTTTGATGTTAGAAAGGTTTGCGAACTTTTCAACCTTGCCGTCTTTTATTATAACAAGGGTGGGAGCCTGCTTGATTTCGTACATCGCGACGAGGTCGGGATTTTCGTTTGCCATTAATTTTTCATATCCGACGCCCGCTTTATCGAGGAACATTGCCGCAGCCTTACAGTTGGGGCAGGTGGGAGTCGCGAAAAGAATTGCCTTGTTCTCACATGCGCAGCTTGCCTTTGTCTCTTCCTTTTTTGCCTCTGCCTTACGGTCAATCGGAGATTTTTTGGTGAGCTTGTCCTGTGAGTATACCTTTCTTTCCTTATATTCCTGAGCTTTACCGTCATTCCAGTTCTGAACAGGACGGTAGTATCCGGTTATACGGCTGTATACTTCGGTCTTTTCTCCGCAATCGGGGCAGGTGTAAACCTCGCCTGCGATATAACCGTGGTTTTTACATACAGAGTATGTGGGAGAAATTGAGTAATATGGAAGCTTATAGTTATCGGCAATCGTGCGCACAAGGTTAGCGGCGCTCTTCCATGAGGGAAGCTTTTCGCCAAGGTATGCGTGGAATACCGTTCCCGACGTATAAAGGGTGTGAAGCTCGTCCTGCATATCAAGCGCCTCAAAGATGTCGTCGGTATATCCAACGGGAAGGTGCGAGGAGTTCGTGTAGTAGGGAGTATTACCCTTATTCTTATCGGAAGCTGTGATAATGTCGGGATAGAACTTTCTGTCATGCTTTGCAAGACGGTAGGAGGTTGACTCAGCAGGAGTTGCTTCAAGGTTATAAAGGTCGCCGTACATTTCCTGATAATCGGAAAGTCTTTCACGCATATGGTTAAGAACTTCCTTGGTGAATTCCTGAGTTTCCTTGTGAGTCATATCCTTTCTGAGCCACTTAGCGTTAAGACCTGCTTCGTTCATACCAACTAAGCCGATAGTTGAGAAGTGGTTGTTGAAGGTGCCAAGATATCTCTTTGTGTAGGGATAG
>JAZQKG010000049.1:0-5533 GCA_045542035.1 Eubacteriales bacterium
TTACATTGTCTTCCTAAGACCGCTTGGCCTCCGACTTAATCATCATAATGCTGACCCGCCATCTTTATCTTATCGTAGTAAGTAAGAGTCTTGAGAGAATCAACGTAAGTGATAAGCGCCTCAGCATATGTGGAATTCATATAAGCCTCGTAAGAATCAAATATAGCTTTTACCTGTTCATAGTTAGGAGTTCCGGGATCAACGGGAATATCTTCATCCTCATTGGGTTCCTCAGGTTCGGTTGGTCGGTACTCAAGACCACCGTTTTTCTTCTCATCAAAGAGTTCCTTATAAACATCAGCGATTCTTACTCTGTCCTCAAGAGAAGTTGCGGCATCGTTTGCCATAGCATCAAGGTTGATAATAGCCGCTGAAGTTGCAGCATCCTTATTCTCAACGTCACGAACGAATGAACCCTGATATACGAAAACGTTATCAAGATATGTAACAGTACCGGTCTTGCCGACAACGTCGTTCATAAGAAGACGTACGCTTTTTGCTGATTCGAGAGTTCCGAGCGACTTACCGCTTACTCCGCCCGTTACGCCATCCTCAGATTCAATGTCGACAGAATACTTTCCTTCTGCAAAATCAAATACTGCGTCGATCTGATACCACTTATCAAGCTCGGGAGCAATGTTAGATACAACTGCATTATCGGAATAAATGTGATCATCACCGGACTTTGTGTATTCGCAGAAGGTAAACTTCATATTCTCGGTATCGCGGCAGTCCATAGCGAACATCGTGAGAGTAGGAGTCTTATCAATCTCGTTCGCAGGGTTATTAACCTGAAGAACAATAGAAAATTTAGAGCCGTTAACGGGGTTGTTGTCCTCAGTAACGAAATCATTAGTCTTAACTCTTACCGAAACAACAAGCTTATTGGTAGCTTTATCAAACTTAGCAGTGTAATCGATTTCATTGTTCGTTGTGTTAGTTACCTTTAACACCTTATTGTTTTCACCGTCTAATTCAACCGCGTAATCCAAGCTGGCTTTTCCGGACTCGCTGAATGAAAAAGCGTTTTTGATTTCGACTCTGTCATCGTCAGCGTATTCATAGCCGGCTATAACTCCGTCGTCCTCATCATATTCAGTAACCTCATAATTCTCAAATGTCTCAATCATGTAGGTTTCATAAAGGTGGTATTCAATTACATCTCGAATATTATCCGCTGTAAAATCGGATGTAGCTGAAGATGAGATTGCGAGGCAGGTCACTAGAAGCGCCATTGCCACCAAAACCACAAAAAACTTCTTGGCAAATTTCATTTTGGTTCTCCTTAAGTAATATAAATTGTTTATTTTTATAATAATTATAGCACTAAAAAAAACAAATTTCAATTGGCAATATGGCGAAAAAACAAAAAAAAAATTGTATCAATTGTACAACTCTACCTTTTTTATGCATAAAATGCATATGATCAGTTTTCATTGCCTGCCTAAAAAAGTGAAAACGATAAAAAAAGTTCGCTGAATCTATAGACAGCGCCCCAAATATGCCAAAATGGAGTTTTTGACATTGTAAAGTCGCACGGGTACGGACATTTCCGTAAAAAAATCAATATTTTTTCAAAAATTGTGTTGATTTTTCGACATATTTATGTTATACTAATTTACAATGTGATTCATTCACCAATTTATGTAAGGAGAAAACGATGGGAAAAGGTATTTACACATACTATAAAGAGCGCCTTATCGAAATCGGTGGCAACAATAAGTGCCTTTATCTCAAAAGCATTGTTCGGAAAGGCGCTTATGATTTAGGCAAAATTTTCGAAGGACGCGACGAGAAGATTGCCGAATTCGTAGAGTTTCTCCGTTCGGGACGCAAATATCCGCTCACAATTATCGGAAGCGGTGAAAAAAAAGAGATTTTACAGAATCTTGATATACAGACAAAGACACAAAAAGCAGAAGGCGGCGTGCCCCCGCTTGGCGAAGAGGCTGAAAAGCTTGAAAGGAAGCTTGAGCGCGAAAGACGTAACGCGGCTAATCGCGCGATGGAGCTTGAAATTTCAAAACTGAAAGACCTCAAGCGCGAGATTGAAGAAATCGAAAAAGAAACCGGAAGATACGAGCTTTACATCGGTTATCCCTTCGTTTTCGGAACTCTAAGCCAAGGTTTTAACAAAACGCTTATCAAAGCGCCTCTTATGCTTTATCCCGTAAAAATCGACATACCCGACGATAATACGGTAGAGCTTTCCTTGAACGAAAGAGAAAAAATACATATCAATCCCGCTCTTATTTTTGCATATGCGCAATCAAAACGAATTAACGTTGACGGAATCGATCTTGAATTCGACGACGTATCTCAGTTTAAGGGCATTGGCGATGTCATAAAATATCTTGGCGACGCTCACGTTAAAATCGATTGGAACAATTCAAAGAACATCTATAGCTATGACCGTTTTAAAGAGCCGTCAGAGAGAGACCTCGCGGTAAGATACGCTGCGGTTCTCGGACGCTTCCCTCTCTCCAATTCGATTTATAACGACTATTCCCTTCTTGAAAAAAAGAAGCTTACGAACGACGCTGTAAACGAGCTTCTCAGAACAGGAAAACAAAAAAACAAAAAGCCGACGAAATCGAAAAAGGCGAAGCCCGCAAACAATTATATAGTGAGAATGCTCGACTACGCGCAGTCTCAAGTTGTCAAAAAGGTTGACGAGATGGGCAATATGGTAATATACGGCCCTCCCGGCACGGGTAAATCCCAGACAATAGTCAACATAATAACTGACGCCATCTGCAAAAACAAAAAGGTGCTCGTCGTATCGCAGAAGAAAGCGGCCCTTGACGTTGTATTTAACCGTCTTGGAAATCTTAATTCAAAGGCGATGTATATAAACGACGAGTGCAAGGAAAAACGCGTCTTTTACGAAAGATGCCTTACCGCGCACCAGAACGATATGGTGGAAAGCCTCGTAAATATTGATGCTCTCAGTGAGGAATACGACACTCTGCAGGGAAAAATTGATTCCGAAGAAAAGAATCTTGATACTATCTACAACGTTCTTAACGATAAAAGAGAGTTTGGGCTCTCCCTTTCCGAGATGTACTCATCCTCGTATATGCTGTCAAAAAGCTCCGCTGAGTATTCTATATATACCAAAATGATAGAAAATCAGGATATAATGGCCCTTAACTATAGGGAGCTTAACGACGCCCTTTTCGTTATAAAAGCCAAAAATCTTGAAAAGCTTTATTACGATTTCATTCAGGATAAAGAGCGCAACCCTCTTATCGACCATATGCAGCCGGAAATAGATATCCGTACGCTCAGCGAGGTTAAAGGAATTCTCGAAGATATTCAGAAATCGCGAAAAGGATTTTTCAGCACTGCAAAATATCCGTACTACCGTCAAGTTATGGCGTATTACAAGGAGCTTACAATTGAGGATAACCTTGATTCCGTTGTTAAGCAGGAATGCCGATTCAGATATCCCGATAAGCTCTTTACAAAAAAACTCGAGCGCGAAATCAAGGAAAAGTTTCTTGAGACGATGGACGCCATTGATTCGTTTGCAAAAGAATACGAATGCTTGCACAGCGTACTGACCGTTGACGGATATATATCGGTAATAGATAACATCCTGCGCGGAAACACCTCGTACATAAGACTCGTATACGATGCGCTCGATAATTATATTGCGCTTCGCGACGTTAATAAGGTAATTGAAAATCTTGATAAAAACCAGCTTTCCATATTAAATTTTGCATACACGATAAGTAAAAGCTATGCAAATTATTCCGATATTATAGATAAAATAATGGAACTGCGTATATATCACGAGATAATTCATTACGAGGACGTCTGCAAGGATGATCTTGCGAAAATGGTTGATTTCTCAAACATAACAGCAAGAATATTTAAGTTCAAGGAGCAGCAGCTTGAGGTTGCAAATAAGCTTGCCGCGGGTAAAAACAGCCGCGATTACGAAGAGCTTTATAATAACGCGAAGAACAACAAGGATTATTTATACCAGATATCCAAAAAGCAAAAATACTGGCCTATCAGAAAAATGATGGAGGTGTACGGGGAGTTTATTTTATCCCTCTTCCCCTGCTGGCTTCTCTCACCGGAAAACGTATCCTCGCTTCTGCCGCTTGAAAAAAATATGTTTGATATCGTTATATTCGACGAGGCATCTCAGGTGTTTATTGAAAGTACGATTCCAACGATATATCGTGGAAAGAACATCGTCGTTGCGGGAGATGCAAAGCAGCTTCGCCCCTCAACAACCTTTATGAAGCGCTATCTCGGCGGAGACCCTGAAAGCCAGGAGGATTACGCCGTTCAGGCGGCTCTTGAGGTTGACAGCCTTCTCGACCTTGCCGTATCAAGATACGAAAGCTCAAACCTTACATATCATTACAGAAGCCGTCACAGTGAGCTTATAGATTTTTCAAACAACGCCTTTTATTCATCCAATCTTGAAATAGCTCCGAACATTTCCCGCAACGTGAAGACAAAACCGATAGAAAGATATAAAGTAGCGGGAAAATGGATAGACAGAAAGAATTTGGTGGAAGCGAAGAAAATCGTAGAGCTTCTGAAAGAAATATTCAAAACCCGTAAGCACAACGAAAGCATTGGTATTATAACCTTCAATACCGAGCAGCAATCCTGTATTGCCGACTGTATTGACAGAGAATCCTCAAAGGACCCCGAATTCCGCTCCGATATGCTCAAAGAAACCCACAGATTAGAGGACGGAGAGGACACAAGCATTTTCATAAAGAATCTCGAAAACGTGCAGGGTGATGAGCGCGACATAATAATATTCTCAATAGGTTATGCCGAAAATGCCGAAGGAAAGGTCTACACGAACTTTGGTTCGCTCTCATCCGAAGGCGGAGAAAACCGACTTAACGTCGCTATTACGAGAGCAAAATCAAAGATTATCGTCGTTACGAGTATCGAGCCTGAGATTCTCAAGGTAGATACAGCTAAGCATCTCGGACCTAAGCTTCTCAAAAAATATCTTATGTACGTAAGAGCTGTCTCAAAGGGTGATAACGAGGAAGTCAAAGCTATTCTCTCGGAGCTTAATACCGCGGAGGTTAGCGAGTCCGAAAGAATTATGACAAGCGTGGCCTCTGTTGAAGACAGAATCAAAGAGCGCCTTACGAAGCTTGGATACAAGGTTGATACCAATATCGGCAACAGTAAAAGCAAAATTTCTCTCGCCATCTACGACGAGAAAACAGACAGATATCTCGTCGGAGTCGAGCTTGATAAAGATGCTTTTTCGGCTTCAAGCTCCTCTATGGAGCGCGACGTATACAAGCCGCGCTTCCTTGAAGCAAGAGGCTGGACATTAATACGCGTTTGGTGCCGCGATTGGTGGCTGTATCCGCAAAGAGTAATAAAATCAATCGTTACCGCCGCAGAAAAGAATAAGCAAAAGGCCGGTAAGTAACAGGCTCTGTCACATTTAGTAAAACCGAAAAAGCCGTTTTTAACCCAAGTCGGATCGTAGCCATGTCGTTCTGTGAGCCAAGGAGTTGATTTATGACATTGT
>JAZQKG010000050.1:0-7334 GCA_045542035.1 Eubacteriales bacterium
CCTTGGCTCACAGAACGACATGGCTACGATCCGACTTACAGACAGCTTAACGTAACCGTTATGGGTACAACAGAAGCAATCAACGACAGAAAATACAACAACGGTGAGGTTGTTAATACTCTCAGAAGATTTACTGACGAAGAAAAAGCAGACGACGTTCACTACACACTTCAGTGGAAGAGATAATTAAAGCACGAAAAAATGAGAATTTTATTAGATACAGCAAACATAGAAGCTATTCGTTATTTTAATACTTATTATCCCATCGAAGGTGTTACAACAAACCCCACTATTCTTTCTAAAGAGGGTGGGGACGTTGTAGCCCATCTTAAAACTATCCGCGAAATTATCGGTGACGATAAGGAGCTTCACGTTCAGGTAACCGAAACAGAGTTTAACAAAATAATCGACGAAGCAAGACTTCTTGTTGATTTTCTCGGTATTAATACTTACGTAAAAATTCCGATAACAGACGTTGGACTTCGCGCTACCAAACATTTAAGCGATAGAGGAATAGGAGTTACCGTTACAGCGGTTTTGACTGCCGCGCAGGCTATGCTTGCGTCAAACGCAGGTGCTTCGTACGTTGCGCCCTATATCAGCCGTTCCGAAAACCTTTGCGCAGACGGTGTAGGCACTGTTGCGGATATTGCTAAAATTTTTGAAGTTTCCAAGACGAACACACAAATTCTTTCAGCGAGTTTCAAAACCGCGAAAGAAGTACTTGACGTTGCGGTTGTTGGCTGTCACGCGGCAACTATAGGCTCTTCGATTATGAAGATGCTTCTCGCGCACACAACTACCGATACGTCAATTGCTGGATTTGAGAAGGATTGGAAATCCGCATTCGGAGATACAACACTTCTAAATCTTTTAAAAGAAGCAAAAAAATAACATCTATCCTTAAAGGAGATAATCAATGGCTACAGTAGTAATTATGCCTCGTCAGGGACAGAGTGTTGAAAGCTGTATTATCACTGCTTTTAACAAAAAGGTCGGCGATACCGTTGACGCGGGAGAAATTCTTTTCTCTTATGAAACGGATAAGTCATCTTTCGAAGAACCGGCTCCCGTAGCAGGCAAAATACTTGCAATATTCAGAGAAGAGGGCGACGACGTTCCTTGCCTTGAAAACGTACTTGTAATAGGCAACGACGGAGAAGACGTATCTGCTTTTGCTCCTGCTACGCAAGCAGAAGAAGCAGCCCCAAAAAACGATGAGCCTGTAAAAGAAGAAGCAAAAGCTCCTGTAAAAGAAGCAATAGCGGAAGCTCCTATAGCAACACAGGGTATCGGTTCAATTTCACCTCGTGCAAGACTTCTTGCAGAAAAAACAAACGCAGACCTCTTAAAAGCTGTTCCGACGGGTCCTAACGGAAGAATAATAGAAAGAGACATTCAGAAGCTTGTTGATATGGGTCTTACCGTATCTCCCGCTGCGAAAGCCGCGTACACAACAGCAACAGAGGGAAGCGGTATTAACGGAAAAGTCGTTCTTAACGATCTTAATGCTCCCGCGGCAGCTACTGCTCCCGCGGCAACGTCCGCACCTGTTGCGACATACGAGGACGTTAAGCTTTCAAACGTAAGAAAGGTTATTGCAAAATCTATGCACGCCTCTCTTTCGAATATGGCGCAGCTTACGCTCAACTCGTCATTCGACGCAACGAAACTTATGGCTCTCAGAGCTTCGCTTAAAGGCGGAGCAGAAAAAATGGGACTTGCAAACATTACGCTTAACGATATGATTTTGTTTGCTGTTTCACGCGTAATCCTTAACCACAAGGACCTTAACGCTCACTATCTTGACGATTTTATGAGATACTTCAATACTGTAAATCTCGGTATAGCAGTTGATACAAACAGAGGACTTCTTGTTCCTACAGTTTTCGGTGCGGAAAAGCTCTCGCTTAACGAGCTTTCTATGGCTGCGAAGGAAGTTATAACTCAAGCTCAGTCAGGAACCATTAATCCCGATAAGCTTCAGGGCGGAACCTTCACCGTAACAAATCTCGGCTCACTCGGAATTGAAAGCTTCACACCCGTTATCAATCCTCCTCAGACCGCAATTCTCGGTGTTGACACGATAATGAAGAGAATCAAGGAAGTTAACGGAGAGGACGTAACGTATCCTGCAATGGGACTTTCGCTCACCTTCGACCACAGAGCGCTTGACGGAGCGCCCGCAGCAAAATTCCTTAAGGAGCTTTGCTTCGCTCTTGAAAACTTTGACTTATTGCTTACAAAGTAATCGGAGGGACAAAAATGTACGATCTTATAATATTAGGCGGCGGACCCGCAGGATATAATGCGGCAGAACGTGCAGGACACGCAGGACTTAAAACGCTTGTAATAGAGGAAAGGGCTCTTGGAGGTGTTTGTCTTAACGAAGGTTGCATCCCTACGAAAACTCTTCTTTATTCCGCAAAAATCTATGACTACGCAAAGCACGGTGAGGATTACGGTGTAAAATTTGCATCAGCGTCTATCGACCACGCATTTGTTGTAGAGCGTAAAAACAAGGTTGTTAAGCAGCTTGTTTCCGGCGTAGGCGGAAAACTCAAGAAAGCAGGCGTCGAGGTTGTAAAAGCTTCCGCTGTTATCAAGGAAAGAAATGCCGATGGCTTTGTTGTTGTTGCAGAAGGCAAGGAATACGTTGGAAAGCAGCTTCTTATCGCAACAGGCTCGTCAGCTGCGCTTCCGCCAATTGACGGACTTGCTGATTCGCTTAAATCCGGATTTGCTCTTACAAACAGAGAAGTTCTTGATTTAAAAGAGATTCCCAAAACAATAGTTATCGTTGGCGGCGGTGTTATAGGTCTTGAAATGGCTTCATATTTTAATTCAGTCGGTTCCGCGGTATACGTTGTTGAAATGATGGATCACATAGCAGGCGCTACAGATCGCGAAATTTCAACTATGCTTCAAAAGGAATACGCAAAGCGCGGTGTTGAATTTATTCTTGGTGCTAAAGTTACTTCAATCAAGAATAATGCTGTCACATATGAAAAGGATGGCAAGATTAACGAAATAAAAGCAGACTATGCGCTTGTTTCTATCGGTCGCCGTGCAAGAACGGCAGGAATCGGATGCGAAAACATCGGACTCAAGCTTGAACGCGGTGCTATCGTTACAAACGAATACGGAAAAACAAACGTTCCCGGTGTATGGGCTGCGGGTGACGTTAACGGAAAATCCATGCTTGCGCATACAGCTTATCGCGAGGGTGAGGTTTGTATTAACAACATTCTCGGTAAAAAAGACAGAATCAATTATAATTCTATTCCTTCTGTTATATATACCAATCCGGAGGTTGCATCTGTTGGTGAAACAACCGAATCAATAAAAGAAAAGGGAATTGACGCATCTGTTGAAACAGTTACTCTTAAATACAGCGGACGTTACATTGCCGAAAATGAGCATGGAAACGGCGTTGTTAAAATCATTACCGACAATAAGCATCATAACATTATAGGCGTTCATATGATAGGCAGCTATGCTTCCGAGATAATCTACGGCGCCGCAATGATGGTTGAGACGGAAATGAGAGTCGCTGATGTTCAGAAGCTTGTATTCCCGCATCCTACCGTATGTGAAGTAATACGCGAAGCTATGTTTATGGAATAATATTATTAATTTAAATAAGGAGATACAAAATGCCTAAGAGTCAATATGTTGATCCCAGCAAAGCTTTTGATGCAGGTTATATCCATTTTGAAGATATTCCCGTATGCCAGTACAATAAAACGCTTGCCGAGGAAAAGAAAATCTATACAAAAGATGATTTTGTAAGAATATATCGTGATATGGCTATCATCCGTGAATTTGAAACCATGCTTAACGATGTAAAAACAAAGTCAAATTACAACGGAGTTGAATACAACAACCCCGGTCCTGCGCACCTTTCTATCGGTCAGGAAGCTTCTGCGGTTGGTGAAGCTTACAGCCTTGACATCAACGACCTTTCATTCGGTTCTCACCGTAGCCACGGAGAAATTCTTGCAAAAGGACTTTCTTCCATCCACAAGCTTGATGACAACGAAGTATATGACATCATGAAAGAGTTCCTTGGCGGTACTGTACTTTCCGTTGTTGAAAAGCATATGAAATCAGGAAGCATTAAAGAGCTTGCTATAAACTTCCTTCTTTACGGTGCGCTTGCTGAGATTTTTGCGCGCAAGACGGGATTTAACCGCGGTCTTGGCGGTTCGATGCACGCATTCTTCATTCCTTTCGGTCTTATGCCTAACAACGCAATAGTAGGCGCATCTGCTCCTATCGCACTCGGTGCGGCTCTTTATAAGCGCTCCAACAGCAAGCCCGGTATTATCGTTTCCAACTGCGGAGACGGAGCTACAGGCCGCGGTCCTGTTCTTGAATCCTTCAACTTTGCTTCAATGGATCAGATTACGAAGCTTTGGGGTATGGACGGCAAGTACAGCGACGCAGGACTTCCTATTCTTTTCAACGTATTTAATAACCACTACGGAATGGGCGGTCAGACAAGAGGAGAAACTATGGGATTTGATATGGTTGCACGCCTTGGCGCAGGCTTCAATCCCAGCCAGATGCATGCTGAGCGTGTTAACGGTTACGATCCTCTCGCTGTTATTGACGCTGTTTCCCGCAAAAAGCAGCTTCTTATTGAGGGCAAGGGTCCCGCTCTTCTTGACGTTGTTACTTACAGAGTATCAGGTCACTCTCCCTCTGACTCATCAACATACCGTACTGCTGAGGAAATCGAGGCATGGAAGGCAGCAGATCCAATTCTTGCATTTAAGAATAAGCTTATCAAGGGCAAGATCGCTACAGAAAACGAACTTGCAACAATCAACGAAGATATTACTAACCGCATGACTGAGATAATGAAGCTTGCTATCAACGATGATATTTCTCCTCGTATGGATCTCAACAAAGAGCCTGATGCAATTTCTTCAATTATGTTCTCAAATCAGAAGGTTGTAAGCATGGATCCCGAGCGCAAAGCGGAAATGCTTATGCCTAAGGAAGAGTGCCCCAGAGTTAAGGAAATCGCAGGAAAGACTCGTACTGCAAAAGATGCAAACGGCAAGCCTGTTTCTAAGATGAAGATGTACAACGTCTGCGACGCGCTCTTTGAGCCTATCATAGATAAATTCTACGACGATCCCACACTTATTGCTTACGGTGAAGATAACCGTGACTGGGGCGGAGCATTCGGTGTATACAAGAAGATGACCGAGGCTGTTCCTTATCATCGTTTCTTCAACTCTCCAATTTCCGAATCTGCTATCGTAGGTTCTGCAGTAGGTTACGCAATGTGCGGAGGACGCGCAATCGTTGAGCTTATGTATGCTGACTTTATAGGATGCGCAGGCGACGAAATATTCAACCAGATGGCAAAATGGCAGGCTATGTCTGCAGGAATACTTAAAATGCCTATCACTCTTCGCGTTTCCGTTGGTTCTAAGTACGGCGCGCAGCATTCTCAGGACTGGACAGCGCTTTGCTCGCACATTCCCGGCCTTAAGGTTGTATTCCCGGCAACTCCCAGTGACGCTAAGGGTCTTATGACCAGCGCTCTTGACGGAACCGACCCCGTTGTATTCTTTGAAAGCCAGAGAATTTACGGATTTGGCGAAGAGTTCCTTAAAGACGGTGTTCCCACCGGTCATTATGAAGTTCCTTTCGGAGAACCTGATATCAAGAGGGAAGGTAAGGACGTTACTATAGTTACTATCGGTGCGGTTCTTTACAGAGCTCTTGAGGCAGCTAAGATACTTGAAGAGAAGTACGGTGTTTCGGCTGAAATTATCGACGCTCGTTCAATTGTTCCTTTCAATTATGAGAAGGTTATTGAATCTGTTAAGAAAACGGGCAAGATCCTCTTCGTAGGTGATGCTTGCGAAAGAAACTCTGTAATGAGAGATATGGCGTCAAATATTACCGAAATGTGCTTCGATTACCTTGACGGTCCTGCAGTAGTTGTTGGTTCACGTAACTGGATCACACCCGCATTCGAGCTTGAAAGGAGCTTCTTCCCGCAGGCTGATTGGATCATAGATGCTCTTCACGAAAAAATCATGCCCTTGCCCGGTCACGTTTCAACAAACAACTTCACAGATATAGAGAA
The DNA here is from genome assembly GCA_045542035.1 of Eubacteriales bacterium. Lineage (GTDB taxonomy): Bacteria > Bacillota > Clostridia > Oscillospirales > CAG-272 > UBA1740. The sequence continues at coordinate 6,113 of JAZQKG010000050.1, forward strand.
AATTGACCGCGCTAAAGCCGGACTTTAATTTAAATAATACACATCGGGAAAATTCCCGATGTGTATTTACTTATAATACGAAATTATGAAATTTTTAATATTAAGAACTACCGACCCATATTTAAACTTAGCAATAGAAGAATACCTATTCGAATATTTAAACGATGATATATTTATGCTATGGCAAAACGAGCCGACAGTTGTAATAGGAAAAAATCAGAATGCGTTTGCCGAGATAAATATGAATTATTTGAAGAAAAATAATATACATATTGCAAGGCGAATAACAGGCGGCGGTGCAGTGTATCACGATTTGGGAAATATTAACTACACCTTTATTTCATCAAAAAACAAAACGAATGAAATCGATTTTGCATATTACACAACTCCAATAATAAATTCTTTGAAAAAACTTGGAATTGAGGCAAAACTTTCAGGCAGAAACGATTTACTGGTTGAAGATAAGAAATTTTCCGGTAACGCTCAACATACAAAAGCAGGAAAAGTTCTGCATCACGGAACGCTACTGTTTGACAGCAATCTCAACGTCCTTACTAAAGTACTAAACGTTGATGAAGAAAAGATAAAATCAAAAGCAATAAAATCCACTCGCTCAAGAGTAATAAATTTAAAAGAGCTTTTAGGTGACAATTTTTCTGCAGTAGAATTTATAAATTATATTTCATCATTTATAAAAGCAAGATTTTCTCCCGATATAATTTCTCCTCCGATGAACGATATAGTTGTATCTCTGACAAACAGAAATAAATCTGAAAATTGGCTGTTTTCGAGCAGTAAGCTCGTATCCGATTACAGTACAAGAAAAAAAATCAGATATCCGTTCGGTATAGTAGACATATATGCAGAATTGTCAAATCAAAGAATTAAAGAAATAAATATATTTGGAGACTTTTTCGGTATATCGGATACTAAAGAATTGGAAAAATTAATCAAAGGTACAAATATTGATAACATAGAAGACGAGATATCTACTATAAGAATAGAAGACTATATATCCGGTATGAGTAACGAGCTTTTTGTAAATCATATAAAAAGTATGCTTGAATAATAAAATCGCCCATAATTTTTTATGGACGATTTTATTTATATATTAAATTAATTAACCAAGCTTAGCGTAGTTAACTTTAATGCCGGGGCCCATCGTTGTTGCTATTACACAGCTCTTGATGTACTGGCCCTTAGCAGCTGCGGGCTTAGCCTT
>JAZQKG010000051.1:0-2523 GCA_045542035.1 Eubacteriales bacterium
GATACCTTTTTCAGAGCTAAATTTGTCTTAGCTTTCTTTACTTATTTGAGTTTCTTTCTTTTCAAAGTGTTTAACGAGATTCCTCTGCACTTTTCAGTGCTCATAAGAAATTTCTTTGTTGTTCAATTTTCAATGACCAAGCGCTTCTTTAGTGAAGCCTTTATATTATATCACCGTTTTTTTCAATTGTCAATACCCTAAATGAATTTTTTTGAATTTTTTTGTTTTTTTTCGAGATACTTTCAAATAGGAGGTAAAAAAATGGCTTCTATCTTCATTCGTACTATTATAATTTATATTTTAGTTTCAATTTCTTTAAAAGCAATGGGCAAACGCCAGCTTGGCGAGCTTGAAATCAGTGAGCTTGTATCTACTCTTTTGATTTCCGAGATAGCTTCGCTTCCGATTGCAGACCCCGATATCCCACTGATGAACGCTGTAATTCCGGTAATATTTCTCGTTTGTCTTGAAATCATAATTTCAACTGCTAAAAACAAATCAGAAAAACTAAAAAGATACGTAGAGGGCGAACCTACGTTTGTAATATATCAAGGAGTTCTCAGACAAGAGGCGTTAAAAAAGCACAGAATTTCAATAAACGAGCTTTTATGCGAAATAAGAATGCAGGGAGTAGGCGACATAAAAAACGTTTATTACGCCATACTCGAGCAAAACGGAAAGCTTTCTGTTTTTGAAAAGAAGGACAGCGTCAACTTCACTCATACTGTTATAATAGATAAGGAAATAAACGAAAACAGAGTAAAAGCGTTAGGATATAATGAAATCTGGATTAAAAAACAATTAGACCTTCATAAAGTCAAACAACGCGACGTTTTCCTTATGACCGTTGATGACAGCGGAAATACTTATATAATAAAAAAGGATGAAAAAAATGAAACCGGTTAAATTATCAATACTCATTCTGGCCGTCCTCACAATTTCAGTATATGCGAATTCCCTTTATATAGGTCACATAACAAAAAGTATCGCAAAAAAGGTCGAAAGCATAGACACAGACAACATCGAAAATGCTGCCGTGGACTTTGATGCAGTATTTAATGAATTTAAGAAAGCTGAGAGATATATAAGCATCACGGTAAGCCACGACGACCTTACTAATATAGAAGAGAGCTTTTCTGAAATTATCGGCGCGGCTAATGCCGGGAACAGTATAGGAGTAACAACAACAAAAAGCCGCCTCAAAGATGCTCTTGTTCATCTTGGGCGGCTTTCGGGAATAAACATTGACAGTATTCTGTAAAATTATCTGAATTCGCTCATATCTTCGAGGTAAGCAGATTCGCGCGTTATAGAATAATACTCACAGAGAAGGTTTTCATTTGATAATATTCCGCATTCCTTCTTTAAGGCTTTTATAATATATTCCGGATTAAGAAAAGCAGATGCATCGGCTGACAAAACACATGATATACGTATATTCTCACCGTCAAAAACACTGTTTACGCTTTTGATGAGAGGTCGAATATCGCTTATTACGATGTCCCCGTTTTTATTCTTTTTCTCAACCTCAACGCGCTCTGCGGTAAGTATTTCACGACATTTTTCGGCAAGCTCTGCCGATGCTGAATCGGTCTTGATAACTATTGTATAGGAAAGCCACTTCATTTCGGTGAGTTTACGTTCAGGATAATACGCCTCTATTGCCTGCATTTCATCTGTCATATTAACGTTTAGGAGAGCAAGAGCCAGAGACGCGTCTATCCTCTCATTCAACCTTATATCAACAAATTCGGTCATGCTTTCAGTGCCTATCGAAAGAGGAGCGGCAAAAACCATCTTTGGCTTAGGATTAAATCCTTCTGTATACCAGAGAGGAAGATTTGCTCTCACGATAATCTTATGCATAGTACGAACAAGGTCAAGATGAGATATATACTGTAGCTTTCCTGTCTTTTTAAATTTGACACGGAGATTAATCGGGGTATTGTTTACTTGCACCATTTATTTTTACCTCCGAGCTTGTTCGCGCCACATCCGTTGCAATTTTCCGCGCATGACGGTGTCGTTTTGCCCTCATACGCTTTTTTTCTTTCGCTGAGAAGATACTTTTTCGTGACTCCGCAATCTATAATATCCCACGGAAGAACCTCGTCAAGTCCAAATCCGCGAACGGTATAGAAATCGGGGTCGACTCCCGTACGCCGAAACCAATCCATCCAGCGAGCATAATCAAAAAACTCATCCCATGCGTCGAGCATAGCACCTTCGGAAACCGCAAGCGCAAGAGCAGGCGCAAGCCTTCTGTCACCTCTTGCGAGGACAGCCTCAATTCGTGAGCTTTTCGCGTCATGATAATTATATCTTATACGTTTATCCGTAATACATTTCTTGAGATGCTCTTGCTTTTCGGTAAGCTGCTCAAAAGTATCCTGCTTTTCCCACTGGAACGGTGTGAACGGCTTGGGTATAAAGCAAGCCACACTTATAGTAACGCCGATTCCTCTTGGACGCTCGTTTTTAGGCAAAGCAAAATAAGTCGGATCGTAGCCATGTCGTTCTGTG
>JAZQKG010000052.1:0-23016 GCA_045542035.1 Eubacteriales bacterium
CCTGCTGATTACAAATCAGCTGCTCTGCCATTGAGCCACACCAGCGTCTGCAACGGTTTATATTATAACAGAACAACTTTGATTTGTCAAGTCGGAGGCCAAGCGGTCTTAGGAAGACAATGTCATAAATCAACTCCTTGGCTCACAGAACGACATGGCTACGATCCGACTTCCTGCTGATTACAAATCAGCTGCTCTGCCATTGAGCCACACCAGCGTCTGCAACGGTTTATATTATAACAGAACAACTTTGATTTGTCAATAGGTTTTTGAAAAATATTTTATCAAATTTATTTTATTTGGTTTTCATGCACTTATCTATATAGTCCATATATATATATTCCAGTCCTCACGGCTGAGATAGTGAATACCTTCTCTTATGTGATAGCAAACGTTACCTTTATCAAGCACTGTTTTCGGCCCTGGAATTTTATTTTCGTGAATAAGACCGGGGATGCCGTATATTTTTTCGTAAACCTCGCTTACAAGATATGCTGAGATAAATTCGCTTTCGGGATCTGCCCAGGTGTCTTCGTATGCTGAGCCTATAAGCAGGTGTCTCGGAGCCGATGCGGCAAGGAGAAAATGCTGGTCGAGGGGAAGGGTATTTTCAAAGACAATATAATCAGCGTACCTTGGGCAAAACAATTCGGGGCGATCTCCAACGAGAATAGAGAGGCTCTCTCCCGTTTTGCCTCTGAGAATGGCAGCGCCGGAGCAACCGGAGTTATTGGATATAACGTATTTGAATCGGTCATCAAACGCGCCTGCGAGCAGGGCTGTCTTTCCGAGCCTTGAGTGACCGATAACGGCTATATTGTCTTTGTCGATATTGTCAAGCGTCTCGACGTAATCCATTACGCGCATAGCCGCCCATGCCCATATGGCAATTTTGCCTGCTGCATTCTGAATTTTTCTGCTTGTAACTAGATATTTTGCAACTCCGTTTTTGAAATCCTTATAGTCCTCTGTAACGTCGTTATAGCAGAATGAGAAGACCGCGTAGCCTCTGTCTATGATTTCCTCGGAGGGTATATATTTGTCAGGAACGTCAGGTCGGAAATTTATATGAACAAATGCGGGGTGCTTTACTGCTTTTTTAGGAATTGTAGCCATAACGGGAAATGTAAATTTATCTTCGCCTATCGTAACGGTGAATTCAAGCTTCCTGAGCGGCGCTTTTCCCGCGCAGAACTTACCGTCGTAACCGACTTCCTTAACTTCCATATGGTCGGGCTTTTTAGGAATATATCCGTATTCGTGCTCTTGGAGAAGGATTTTTATTTCTTCTCTGCGATGCTTAAAATCCTCAATGGTGTTGACGGGAGTTCCGTCGTTAAATATTAAAATACTCGGAACCTTGCGCTCCGCTGCATTCTTTTCCACGTAATTCATATGCAACCTCAACATAAAGTGTTATGCAAACACATTATAAACAAAATGAAAAATATTGTCAATATCTTTTGACAAAACAACAAAAAAGTGCTACAATATAAGAGAGAAATCGCGGAAAGGAGAAGGTTTTGCGTATGATGTTGCCAAGAGGAGTCGAATTTATAATAGAGCGGCTTGAAAATAACGGTCACAGAGCAGATATTGTAGGCGGATGCATACGTGATTTTCTTCTTCTCAAAGAGCCGAACGATTATGATATAACTACGGATGCCACACCTGAGGAAATGCGGGAGATTTTTGCGGATGTCAGAATAGTTGATACAGGAATAAAGCATGGCACGCTTACAGTGCTGTATGACGGCGAGCCTTATGAAATAACCACCTACAGACTTGACGGTGAGTACAGCGATAACCGCCATCCCGACAGCGTTTCGTTTACAAGGAAGCTGTCCGACGACCTATCAAGGCGTGATTTTACGGTTAACGCAATGTGTTATAACCCAAAGGACGGACTTACCGATCTTTTTTCGGGAAAAGAGGATCTCGAAAAACGTATAATCCGCGCGGTTGGCGATCCGGAAAAAAGATTTACAGAGGATGCCTTACGTATTCTGAGAGCGCTCAGGTTTGCCGCAACGCTTGATTTTTCTATAGAATCCGAAACGTCTTGCGCAATTCGCAGAACGGCGCACCTTCTTGAGAGGGTGTCCTCCGAGCGTATATATACCGAGTGGAAAAAGCTGATAGGCGGAATCGGAGCTTACAGAATACTCTCCGAATATGCTGACGTAATCGGTGTCATAATTCCTGAGTTATCAGAACTCAAGCTGCCCAAAAGGCATCTTTTTGATGAAGCGGAAGCCGAGATACGTGAGCTATCGCTTTTTGCACTGACTAATGAAAATGATACCGCTGAGTCATTCTCAAGAGCAATGCTGGCGCTAAAAAGTGATAACCGTCACAGAAATTTCGGTCAATCGGTGCTTGGAAACCTTAAAATGAAAACTGAAACGACGTCAGAGCTTATACGTTTGCTTATTGCGGCGGGTGAAGACGGCGCTATAGGGGTTTTGAGTTTAAAAATCCTTTTGGAGAGCGGCTCTCAGGAGAGCAGGCTGATGTTAAAAGAGCTTTTGGCGGGAGGAGCTTGCTATCGTATATCCGACATGAAGATAAGCGGAAACGAGCTTTTGGAGCTTGGAATAAAAGGCAAATCCATAGGTGAGACGCTGAATAAGCTTCTTTATCTTATCGCAGACGGAAAGCTTGAAAACGAGAGGGGAAAGTTGCTAGATTTTGTGGCGCGCGAGGTGAAAATTTAATATACTGATACGGGTGAGATTATGAATCCTGTCAGAATCAAAGTAATGAGTGATGATTTTCTCGTTTTTTCACTTCCTTGCGGCACTTTGGATATTGCTTTTTTGAATGATTATGGTTTCGATTACGCTGTGATTTTATCACCCAGTACAGAAGCTGATTTTTATATAAAAACCTATTCAAGAAGAAAAGATTTGATTATAGATAATTATGCCGCAGCTATATCAGCCGCGGCATTTTTGGTGCTTAAAAGGGGACTTCCGCTTTCGGAAATCAGTTTTGAAACCAATTCCGGATTTATTGATGTTTTTTGCACGGGTAACGGTTTGTTTGGTGTCAAAATTCAAAAATGTAAACAATTATTCACTAAATCAGCCGAACTTTTGGGCTGCGACATTGAATACACAGACGTTTTACTCAGTGGCGCTGTCAGAGTTGTTAAAACAAAGAATATGGAAACCTTTGATATATCATCGCTTTCATGTTTTCTGTTTGCGGGAGAAAAACTTCCAGACTCGGTTGCTCTTTCGTCAAGACGCGAGGGAAAACTTTCTGTTATACTATATAATAAATTTAATCCTGCGCCATTAACAACACTACATTCTTTTGCAGCTGCCGCATATCTTGAAAAGACGCCTTACAGGGAAAAAATCTTTTTCGAAGATAACGTATCATACTTTATAAAAGAGTATTCAACTCTTACGGTAGTAACAGAACCCACAATAGTAAAATAGAAAATATCACTGACATAAAAAAGCCGACTCTTACAAAGTCGGCTTAATTTCATTTTGGGGTTGAAATAAAAGGTATAATGTGATATAATATGCGATAGAAAGAATGTAAAACATGATTTTGTTGAGACTATCGTTAAGACCACAAGTGGATTAAGAATATCCCAACAGTAATTGGCAAAACTTTTAACGTTTAGTTGTTATTTTGTAAACAGTAATAAAAGCAAAAAAACAGGTTGCAAAAAAGATGACGATGCGTGTTATAGTTGATCTCATAATGAGAATCAAATTTAATCTAAGTATAATATGAAAGGAAGTGACGATATCTGATGAAAGAAAATCAAAGTATTGAGTGGAAAGAAAATTGGCGCGATGAATATTTGAATTGGATATGTGGTATGGCCAATGCTCAAGGCGGAAAAATTTATATCGGTGTCAATGATAAAGGAACCGTTGTTGGTGCAAAGGATGTTGAAAAACTTCTTGTGGATTTGCCTAATAAAATTCGAAATGCAATCGGTATCGTCGCAGAGGTTAATCATTTGACAGAGGATGGCAAAGAATATGTTGAGATATCCGTTCAACCGCATCCTTTTCCGGTTAGCTGTCATGGTAAATACTACTTGAGATCGGGTAGCACTTTGCAACTTTTGTCAGGTTCTTCCTTGGACGAATTTATGCTTAGAAAGCAGGGGATCACTTGGGATAGAGTCCCCGTGCCTTATGTTACCATAGATGATCTCAGTGATAAAGCTGTTGAACTCTTTATTGAAAAGGCTATTCAAAAAGGACGTTTGGACAGTAATATTAAGGACGATACCATAAACGATCTTGTAGATCGACTTAATTTGTTTAAGGATGCTTATCTTACTAACGCTGCGATTTTGATGTTTCATAAAAATCCCGAGAAATATGTTTTTGGTTCTTTCATAAAGATAGGCTTCTTTGAAAGCAATTCGGAGATAATTTATCAGGATGAGATACATGGCTCAATCATAGAGCAAGTAGATAAAGCAATCGAATTGCTATATTTTAAATATCTTAAGGCAAAGATTTCGTACAAGGGAATTCAGCGCATAGAAAGATATCCGTTTCCGCAGGAAGCAATTCGAGAGGCTTTGCTGAATGCAATTGTTCACAAAGATTATACAAGCGGTGTTCCAATTCAGATTAGTGTATATGATGATAAGATATATATTAGCAACACAGGAAAGTTGCCGGAATCTTGGACACTGGATAAATTGATGGATAAGCACGCTTCTATTCCTCATAATCCATTAATTGCTCATGTGTTCTATCTTGCAGGATTTATCGAGAGCTGGGGGCGCGGAATTGAGAAGATTTGCAATGCTTGTAAAGCTGACGGGATAGACCCTCCTCAATATACAATCAACCCGAGTGACATTATGGTCGCACTTTCAGCACCTGCCGACAGAGTTGTATATTCGGGGGAAAGAGTGGAGAAAATAGGTGCGGAGAACCACAACACCCCACAAGTCACCCCACAAGTCACCCCACAAGTTGATGATAAAAGAATAAAGAAAGACAAAATAATTTCGTTTTGTTCCGAATATAGAAGTGCAAAGGAAATAATGTCTTATATGGGATATAAAGATATTAATCATTTTAGAACAACTTATTTATATCCTTTGATAGAAGTTGGTGAATTGTTGATTCTCAAGCCTGAGACGCCAACTGCTCGAGATCAAAAATATATTTCATCTCTTACGGTAGTAACAGAACCCACAATAGTAAAATAGAAAATATCACTGACATAAAAAAGCCGACTCTTACAAAGTCGGCTTTAATTATTAAGTGGAATTCATTATTTGCCTGTTAGAAATTTTTTCAAGTCGTCATTGTATTCATTTTGATTTAAATAATCTCTCAAAACAACGTTAATCATTTGTGAAAGCGAACGTTCGTAATAGTTGGCGATTTTTTTTATTGATTGATGTACATCCGGATCTAATGTAATACTGATTTGATCTTTTAGAGGTTTTGTTTCGTCAGATTTTTTAGGTGCCATATCAATCGTACCTTTCATAGAATAATATTATTAAATATATTATATCAAATTTTAGCATTAAATCTTGACAAATGATTGAAAATAATATAAAATAATATTATATACTATTAAATGATATTAAAGAGAAAGCTTTAATAAAATGAGAAGTGGGGTGCAGTTGATTTGTTAGATAAAAGAGAAAACAATGAAAACTTCAATTACGTTTTAAACAGGTGCAAAGAATATCTTTCGGTACATATGGGAAGGCTTGACACCGCTATTTCTGAAAAGGAAAGCATGGCGATTGTAACTCTAAAAATTCCTTTTCTCTCTTTTACCGAAAAAATTATCGAATTTTTGAATGAATCAAAGGACAGGGTTCAAAATATAATGATTTTTCCATACGGCGGAAAAGAGCTGTCCATTAAGATATTGGTTGATTATTCCTGCTCGGGTGAGGGCGAATTGCAAAAGGCGGCAAACCGCCTATTTAACAAAGGGAAAGATATATAAAATTGCCTCAAACGTTCCGCTGTTGGTTCGTCTGAGGCTTTATTTTTGCATTTTACGTACGAACTTTGCAAATTACAGAGTATAATCAATTTTGTTTACGCATCATTTTTTATTAAAATTATCTTTCGCTTGACTATTATTTCTGTTTATGGTAAAATAATTACGTTTGATTTAAAAAAGGAGGGGATATAAGTGGCTTTTGATGCTTGTATGATGCGCGCGGTGCTGACCGAATATAAAAGGGAATTTACCGATGCAAAAATTGAAAAGGTCCTTCAACCGCGCAACGATGAAATCGACCTTGTTATACACTCGGGAAAGAACTCTCGCCGTCTTGTTTTCAACGTCGGACCAAACGCACCGCGACTTCAGCTTTCGGATACCGTAAAAGAAAATCCGCTCAAGGCTCCTATGCTGTGTATGTATTTGAGAAAGCATCTTACAGGCGGCAGAATAACCGAGGTGCGTCAGATAGGCTTTGACCGCATAGCAGAATTTACCGTTTCCTGCTATGACGAGATGGGTTTTCCGACTGTGAAAAAGCTTGTATGCGAGATAATGGGAAAGTATGCAAATCTTATTGTGCTTGACGCTGACGGTAAGGTATCGACTGCAATGAAAATAATAGATTTTGCCGCAAGCTCAATACGTCAGGTGCTTCCCGGACTCAGCTATCAGATACCGGAGAAATCGAACAAGCTCGACCCTCGAGTGAAGGATAGAGAGACCTTCTTCGCAAAGCTTTCGGAATTTCCCGCGGAGCGCTCGGGAGAAAAGTTCATAACCTCAACCTATTCGGGAATTGCCACGCAAATCGCGCATGAGCTCGTCTTCCGCGCAAGCGGAAAAATTGACACGCCCATAGCGGAAATCGATAAAGAAAGATTTTATTCGGTAGTTTCAGAGTGGCAGGAGCTATTAATAAACGAAACCTATACTCCTACGGTTGCCTGCGATTTTTCGGGAAAGCCGATCGATTATTCTTACATGGATATAACCTATCTCAGTGGGGCAGATATAAAGAGGTTTGATTCGCTGCGCGAGCTTTTCGACATGTATTTTGCCGAGAAGGACAGAATAGAGAGAATACATCAACGAGCGCATGACCTTATACAGCTTCTTTCAAACGCGCATGCAAGAACCGAGAGAAAGCTCGCGCTTCAAAGAGAGTCCCTTATTGACAGTGAGCGAGGAGCGGAATACAAAAAATACGGTGATTTGATAACGGCTAATATTTATCAGCTTTCGCGGGGCATGGAAGCCTTTAAGACGGTCGATTACTATGACGAGGGTTGCCCTGAGATTGAAATAAAGCTTGACCCGAGACTCGATCCGTCGAAAAACGCGCAGAAAATGTATAAGCTTTACAATAAATGCAAAACGGCAAAAGAGGTGCTCACCGAGCAAATAGCCATATGGGAAAGAGAGCTGGTTTATCTTGAGAGCGTCAAAGCCTTCCTTGAAAGAGCGGAGAGCGAACAGGACCTTATCGATATACGAGACGAGCTTTACCGCTCGGGATACGCTGCAAAAATGCGCGGTTATAAACCTCAAAAACAGGTAAAGCTCCGCCCTATGCAATATAAAACGAGCGGGGGATATCCGCTTCTTGTCGGAAGAAATAATATACAAAACGATGAGCTCACATTTCGTATAGCGGAGAAGAACGATATATGGTTTCACGTTAAGGGCCTTCCGGGCTCACACGTTATTATGGTTACCGACGGAGACGAGCCGAGCGAGAATGATTATACGGAAGCCGCAGCTCTTGCTGCTTATTATTCAAAGGCTACCGGGGATATTGCCGCCGTCGATTACACTAAAGTCAAAAACATAAAAAAACCGCAGGGCGCAAAGCCGGGATTTGTTATCTACAAGACAAATTATACCGCGTACGTGCGTCCATCATGTGAGCTTGAGGAAATAAAAAATGGTTGATTTAATAGAGCTTCATAAGCATTTCATTCTTCAGCACCTTGGAGAAGGAGATGTAGCAGTTGACTTCACAATGGGAAACGGAAACGACACTTTGTTTTTGTCGAAAGCTGTTGGAGAGCGGGGAAGAGTTTATGCGTTTGACATACAGGAAGAGGCGTTAAATTCGACACGGGAGCGGCTTTTAGCTGAAAGTGCGCCTGAGAACTATACGCTTATATGCGCTTCGCATCACAGAGTCAGAGAATTTGTAAAAGAGCCTATAAAGGCGGGAATGTTTAACCTCGGATATCTTCCGCGAAGCAACCGAAAATGCGTGACTACGATGAGGGAAACCACGATGCCCGCGGTTGAGGCGGCAATTGATATGCTCCTGCCCGACGGCGTTCTTATTATAGCGATATATCCCGGGCATGAGGAGGGGGCTCTTGAAGGAGATATGCTCCGCGAGTATTTAAAAACGACGAGCCGATTCAAAATTTGCCCCTCGGAATTTCATATTCTGAACTCCCCGACGTCCCCCTATTTCTTCCTCGTTGAGAAAAGCGCTAAGGCTGATATGCCGATTATATAAAATATTTTTTTGAAAAACTATTTACTTTTTTGAAAGTATGTGGTATAATACATTTTGGCCTATGCCGCAGTGTTGTGTATGGCCTTGCTCCGTTTGGACGCTTTTTATGGGAGCTCCTTGCGTAGCCTGCGCTTTTCACCCGCACTTCACCGGGGCACAGGAGAATAAATTTTAAGAAAGGTGAAGACAAAATGATTTCCAAGGAAACAAAAACCGCTATCATTGAAGAGTACAAAATCAATGAGAGAGACACAGGTTCTCCCGAGGTTCAGGTTGCTATTCTTACAGATAGAATCAACAGCCTTACCGAGCATATGAAGAAGAACCCCAAGGATTTCCACTCTCAGAGAGGACTTTCCAAGATGGTTGGTCACAGAAAGCAGCTTCTTAACTACCTTGCGAAGAAGGATATCGAAAGATACAGAGCGGTAATTAAGAAACTCGGTCTCAGAAAGTAATTTTAAAATTACTTCCCGAAAAGTGCATGAACGGGAGCGGAGTCAATTCGTTCCCGTTTCTTGCGAAAACAAGAAAACCAAAAAGAATTCGGACGGCGGAAGTAGCAGTTAAATATGCGTTTGGCGTCAAGCGTTTATTTAAGTGCTATGTTCGCTCACCGAAAAAACAAAAAAAGAAACGGAGAAAAAACATGGTAGAAAACTTCAAAACGTTTGATAACTACAAGGTCTATAAGTACGAGCTTGCCGGCAGACCTCTTGTAGTTGAAACAGGTAAGGTCGCAGGCCTTGCAAACGGCGCCGCGATTATCAAATACGGTGAAACCACCGTTCTTGCAACAGCAACTGCATCGGCAGCTCCGAGAGAAGGTATTGATTTCCTTCCCCTTTCGGTTGATTACGATGAAAAGATGTACGCCGTAGGTAAGATTCCCGGCGGCTTCCTTAAAAGAGAAGGCAAACCCACAGAAAAGGCAGTTCTTGCAGGACGCGTTATCGACCGTCCAGTACGTCCCCTTTTCCCTAAGGATTTGAGAAACGACGTTTCTCTTCTTCTCACAATTATGTCTGTTGACCCCGACTGCTCACCCGAAATCACCGCTATGATAGGCGCGTCTATCGCTCTTTCAATTTCCGATATTCCGTGGAACGGACCTATCGGAGGCGTATTTATGGGTCTTGTTGACGGCAAGATCGTTGTTAACCCCACGGCAGCCGAAAGAGAAAAGAGCGATCTTGAGCTTACTGTTGCCGCATCGGAAGAGAAGGTCGTAATGATTGAGGCGGGAGCTAACGAGGTTTCCGACGAGGTAATGTACGACGCGATTATGATGGCTCACGAGGAAATCAAAAAGCTCGTTGCTTTCATCAATGGAATCGTCGCTGAAATAGGCAAACCCAAGTTTGAGTACGCATCGGGCGAGCTTGACCACGATATGTTTGACGAAATCTTTGCATACTGTGAAGAGTGCGTTATGGAAGCTCTTGACACCGACGATAAAAACGTTCGCGATGCAAAGATGCAGCCCATTATGGACGATATCGTTGCAACGTTCGAAGAGAAATACCCCGATATAAAGGTTATTCTTCCCGAGCTTATTTATAAGATTCAGAAGAAGATAGTTCGCCGTTGGCTCCTCGTCGACAAAAAGCGCGTTGACGGAAGACGTATGGATGAAATCAGACCTCTCGCCGCTGAAGTAGGACTTATTCCGAGAGTTCACGGTTCGGGACTCTTCACAAGAGGACAGACTCAGGTTCTTACAATTGCAACTCTCGGTACTCTTTCCGACTCTCAGAAGCTTGAGGGTCTTGACAATGAAGAGACAAAGAGATATATGCACCACTACAATATGCCCGGCTATTCAACCGGTGAGGCAAAGGCGCAGAGAAGCCCAGGACGCCGCGAAATCGGTCACGGCGCGCTTGCTGAGCGTTCTCTCGTTCCCGTTCTTCCTTCAGAGGAGGAGTTCCCTTACGCAATCCGTCTCGTATCCGAGGTTGTAAGCTCTAACGGCTCTACCTCTCAGGGCTCGGTATGCGGTTCTACTCTTGCTCTTATGGACGCGGGTGTTCCGATTAAGGCTCCCGTTGCGGGTATATCATGCGGTCTTATCACCGCTGAGGACGGCTCTTGGGATACTATGATAGACATTCAGGGCCTCGAGGACTTCTACGGAGATATGGACTTCAAGGTTGCGGGTACTCATAAGGGTATCACCTCTATTCAGATGGACCTTAAAATCGACGGTCTTACACCCGAGATTATTAAGAGAGCTCTTGAAACTACTCACCAGGGAAGAGACGAGATAATCGACAAGATTCTTCTTGCTGCTATCCCCGCTCCAAGAGCTGAGGTTTCGAAGTACGCTCCCAAGATGATATCAATGACTATTAACCCCGATAAGATTCGCGAGGTTATCGGTTCGGGCGGAAAGGTTATTCAGAAGATAGTAGCTGACACCGGCGCGAAGATTGATATTAACGATGACGGCACCGTGTTTATCGCTGCCGTTGACCGCGACAGCGCAGATAAGGCGAAGGCAATAATTGACGCTATCGTATTTGAGCCCGAGGTTGGCGAAACCTATACCGGAACTGTAACGAGAATAATTCCCATCGGCGCATTCGTTGAGTATGCTCCCGGCAAAGAGGGAATGGTTCACATCTCAAAGCTTCAGAAGCAGAGAACCGAGAAGGTTGAGGACGTTGTTTCCGTTGGAGACACCGTTCGCGTTAAGTATCTCGGCACAGACGAGAAGGGCAGACAGAACCTTTCTATGCGCGACGCTGAGCCCGCAGAAGAAGCAAAGGCTGATGAATAATTAAATAGCTATGGGTTAGCTTGAGTTTTGTGACTTGAGCTAACCTTTTTTAAAGTTTGTTTTTTGTAAAATTTTCTATTGACATTCGTTATTATTTATGATATAAATAGATAACTAAATTTATTGAAAGGTATATTATATGATTGAAGCAAAAAACCTAAAAAAAGTCTATAAGACTAAAAAAGGCGTCGTCGTTAATGCGCTTGACAACGTAAGCGTAAAGCTTCCGGATACAGGCATGGTGTTTATCCTTGGTAAATCGGGAAGCGGTAAATCAACGCTTCTTAACGTTCTTGGCGGACTTGACAGCTTTGATGGCGGAGAAATAATAATCAAGGGTACGTCTGCTAAGGATTTTAAGCAGAGCCATTATGACAGCTACCGTAATACATATATCGGCTTTATATTCCAGGAATACAACGTTCTTGAGGAGTTGACCGTGGGCGCAAACGTTGCGCTCGCAATAGAGCTTCAGGGCAGAAAGGCGACCGACGAGGAAATAAACTCGATACTTAAAGAGGTTGACCTTGAGGGATTCGGCAACAGAAAGCCTAACGAGCTTTCGGGCGGTCAGAAGCAGAGAGTCGCAATAGCTCGCGCTCTCGTTAAAAAGCCGGAAATAATTATGGCTGACGAACCGACGGGCGCGCTTGACTCAACTACGGGTAAGCAGGTGTTTGACACCTTGAAAAAGCTCTCGCGCGATAAGCTCGTTCTTATCGTATCTCACGACAGAGAGTTTTCTGAGCAATACGCTGACAGAATTATAGAGCTTAAGGACGGAGTTATAATTTCTGACGTTGAGAAGTCTTCATCATTTAATGAAATAGAAGAGTTCGTTGACGATGCCGACGATTCAATCACTTACGGTGAGTCGGAGATAACCGTCAAGCCGGGGTATACCATTACCGAAGAGGACAGAATCGCTATTAACGAATACCTTGCCGCTCTTTCCTCCGGCGCTAAGATTAAGCTTGGAGGTAAGAAGGAAAAGAAGAAGGTAACCTCAGGTGATTTCGTCCCCACCGACGAGTCGAAAATCAAGTCGAATAAAGTCGGTGATTTCAAGCTTATAAAATCCAAGCTCTCAATGAAAAACGCGTTCAAGCTTGGCTCGGGCGCTCTTAATCACAAGAAGGTAAGACTTGTATTTACAATTTTGCTTTCCTTGGTTTCCTTTACGCTTTTTGGACTTGCAGACACTATTGCAGCGTATAACAATATTAGCACGGCAACAAGCTCTATTTACGACACGGGTGTGGACTACGCATCATACTCTAAATTGATAAAGTATGGTTCGGGTGATTATGAGCGCTGGGAGGGGAACAGAACCTATTTAACTCCCGAAGAGATTGAGACGATTAAAGTTAAGACCGGCAGAAACGTAATAGGCGTTTATAAAAAGAACAACGATGATTTTTCTTTCTCGTCAAATCTCGGCAGCAATGCCGTTGAAGGAATGATTCCGTCCGTTCTTTATTCTGATACCTTCTCCGGCATTACGGCTATAGACGAAAATCTAATATCCGAGCACGGATTTACTCTTCTTGGAAATTCGAGACTTCCCGAAGCCGATAAAAATGAGATAATAGTAACTAAATACGTATATGATTATTTTTCAAAGGTAGGTCACGTTGCCTTCACCAACGAAGGTGAAGTCAAGTCGGATATAACCTCTGAAAATGACCTTTTAGGCAAAACTCTTACTTTTGGTTTGACTTATAACGAAAGCAATGAATACACAATAGTCGGTATTATTGATACTCATTTTGACACCTCAAGATATGAAAAGCTTGCTTCCTCGGATGCTGTATTTACCGTCAGCGCTATTGAAAGTATGGCTCTTACTGCAGAGCTTGAGTCAGCGCAGAAATATTCGTTCGCGTGCGTTGGATTCGTCAATCCTAAATTGCTCGGCGACATAGTTTCAAAAAATATGGGCGAGGCAGAAACAATAGAAGGCTCAGGTAATATACAGCTTTACGTAGTGTTGGATGACAGCGTCAATAATTATGATGAACTCCATAGCGAAGACGGAGAAGATAATATAGTTAGCAGAGAATGGTTTTATTCAGTATATTCTCTTTCAAACATAAAGGACAAAGTGATTTGGACGGGCGCGCCTCTTGAAGCGCTCAGCGAAAACCAGATAATAGTTTCTGCGGATATGCTTAAAGCGTTGGTATCGAATAATAACTCGAAAACAGAAATATTACACGATACCTCAAAGCTCGTTGGATTTGAGAAGACCTTGTTTGACATGTATCAGAGCGGTGAAATAAATATAAACACTTATCCTAATTTGGCGTCTCATTTTAATTCCCCAAGATATTTCGCGGCTTTCAGCTATGCTTACAATAACGTTGATGCGGCAAAATCTGCGTATGCTGCCCGAATTGGTATCGACGTGTCAGAAATAGAGAATTTGTTTGGTAATTTTGACGCTGAGTTTTATCATTCATTTGCTTGGACGGCAGAAGATGAAGGCGCTTTCTCCGATATAATTACAAACAGCATGGTTACAGAATACACCAACGGACTTATAAACAGATACGGACTGTCTTCAATGGTTTTACCTCAATCCCTCAAGGATAAGCTTATAACCAAGTTTACTTATAACGGAGTTGAGTATTTCTCTTACGACCCGTCTTCCTTGATTCTCAGCTTCCAGTATAACGACTCTGCAGATGATATCGCAGCAAGAAAGTACGCCGCTGAAAACTTTACCGACGCGCTTAACTATTATAAATTGCTCTACAACATTCAGGACGTTGATCTTCCAAACGTTAACGTTGCCCAAGTTCTCGGAACATATTCGAATTATCTGAGAGGTCACAGTAAGGCTCCCGAAGGCTTCGTGCCCACGTCAACGGTGGATTTTAACGTATACAAAACGCAGATGTTTATAGAGGTTTATAAAACGTCTCCGGTATCAAGCAAAATGATACTCGATATAAACTCATATATGACGGGCGCTGAAAAATTCATTAAAAACGTTGAGATAGTCGGTGTCTTTGCGGATAGCAACAGCGGTAAGCCCGGATATTATAGGGGTAATACTGTAGCTGTAAGCGAGGATATAATTAAT
The DNA here is from genome assembly GCA_045542035.1 of Eubacteriales bacterium. GTDB lineage: Bacteria > Bacillota > Clostridia > Oscillospirales > CAG-272 > UBA1740. The sequence continues at coordinate 14,347 of JAZQKG010000052.1, forward strand.
GCTATGCTCGGAGGAAACCGAGGCGGTATTTATTCGTATGCGGTTGGTGTAATGCCGACAGACAGGCAGGGTATAAACGATTTAGTCAAGTTTTCAAAAACCTATATGAACGACGCTAAAATCGTTAAGTTTAATCTTAAAAACAACGTTATGGAGCAGCTTAATATGGTTGATGAAATTCTTGACGTTCTCGGTCAGGTGTTCTTCTACATAGGTATCGGTTTTGCCGTATTTGCGTCGCTTATGCTTGCTAACTTTATAAGCACGAGTGTAGCTCATAAAAAGCAGGAGATCGGTATTCTCCGTGCGATAGGCTCCCGTTCAAACGACGTATTCCGCATATTCTTCGCGGAGTCGTTTATAATCGCTATGATAAACTACGTTCTCTCACTCGCGGGAACAATTACCGTAACAATCGTTTTGAACAGCCTTCTTCGTGAAGAGGCGGGACTTCTTATAACCTTCCTTAACTTCGGTATAAGGCAGATTGGAATACTGCTTGCGGTATCGTTGGCTGTAGCCTTTATCGCGACCTTCTTACCCGTAAAGAAGATAGCTTCAATGAAGCCTATAGACGCAATAAAGAACAGAAAATAATTTTTATATATTAAAAATCGCCCTCGAATGTAATAAATTCGGGGGTGAATTTTTGTCAGCGCTTGTAAGACGTTGGCGTTTGTAGTATAATTAAATAAAATAACGATGTTAATTAAGGACGCTTTTATGAGAAAATATTTTAAGTCTGTGTTAGTAATTTTGTTTATGGCATCATTAGTGATGACGGCTTTTACGTCTTGCATAGCCGCAAGTAACGGAAATAACCGTATATATAGAGTATGCTGACGGAAGCGGGGAAGAAATTCCCCTTGCAGAAGATATTATACTCGACGGTGCGATTGATTTTACTAAGGTTGGAAAATATGAGCTCTCTCTTTTTTATAACGGAGCTTCACTTTCGGTGGATTTTTTCGTATTCGATCCCGAAAATCCTACGCCAATAGGTATCAGTTCCTTGCCTATCGCGGCGTTTGCCCTCGGCGGTGTTCTGCAAAAGGATAAAATACTGAGCTTCGCAGAAGTTAAATATGATAACGGCAAATCAGAGACGGTAAAGCTTACCTGCGATATGCTTGATTTAGACGGTGTTGAGACAACGGGAGAAAAAACGTATAAGATTTCATACGGTGATAAAATCGGCAGAGAGGGAACTCTTCAAATATATAATTAATAAATAGGTGCCGCAGGGTTAAAAACTCCTGCGGCACCTATTTATTATAGCAAAAACTCGGTAACGGTTTTTCTTTCAAACATTGAAAGAAGCTCGTCTGTCGGGTTCTTTTTTTCATATATTACGTTATAGACGGCGGTTGTGATAGGCAGCTCGACGCCGTATTTTTCACCGAGAAGCTTCATTGCCCTCGCAGTATATACTCCTTCTGCAAGCTTTTCAAATTTTTCACCCCTGGCGAGAGCTTCGCCGAATCGGCGGTTGTTTGAATGGGGGGAGAAAAGCGTCGTTTCGTAATCGCCGAGGTGGCAGAGTCCGTATGCGGAAAGCTCGTTTCCGCCCATCGCGTGTATAAGCCTTGCAACCTCACGCGCTCCGCGCGCCATAAGCGGCCCTTTCAGAGAGGGCATAGCGCTTCCGTCGAGAAATCCTGCGGCAATTCCAATAACGTTTTTTGCCGCGGCGCCAATTTCGCTTCCTATTATATCGTCTCCGTAGTAAAAGCGAATAAGCGGACTCCTCAGAGTGTCTACAAGCTCTTTTACAAGCTCGCGGTTATAACCGTCGATAACCATGCAGTTAGGCTTCTCAAGGACGAATTCCTGTATGTGACCGGGACCGACCCAAACGGCAAGATTGTTTTTATCGTATCCTTCACTCTCCATAATTTCAGTGAGTCTAAGTCCGCTGTCCTCTTCAAGACCTTTCATACAGAGAATGATTTTTTTGTTTTGAAGGCCGAATTGTTTGCCTTTTATTACAAGCTCACGAAGAGCTTGGGATTTTATAGCTATTATCGCAACGTCGCAAAAATCTACGGCTTCCGAAAGGTCGGAGGTGAGCGTTACGCTGTCGGGAATTTTTATGTATTCGTTTTTACGAGTTTTTATAAGCTCCGAGAATGCCGAGCTTTCCTGTCTGCCCCATTCGGTGACGGGTAATTTGTTGTATGCAAGATACCAGGTTATGAACGAGCCCCATCTTCCTGCGCCGAGAACTGAAAAATTCATTTTTAACCTTTTCCTTAAAATTTACTGTATATACATTATACATCTAAATCATATAAAAATCAAGTAGGCTCATATAATGTCTTAAATCTTATTATAAGACGGGAAAATAAAAATGACAAACAGAAGACGTTTTTTTGTGAACGGTATACTTCTCACCGCAGTCGGACTTGCGATAAGGAGCGTATCACTTGGATTTAATTCATACGTTACGCATAGCATAGGAGCGGAGGGGATAGGCCTTTTTACTCTTATAAGCACAGTGTATTCTTTTGCGGTCACATTCGCTACCTCCGGAATAAGTCTTACCGTGACGAGACTTGTCTCATCCGCTATAGGCGAGGGAAGAGAAGGCGAGGTCAAGGGAATACTTCGCTCGGCTGTGCATTATTCGCTTATATTCAGCCTTTTTGCAACCTTCGTTCTGCTTTTCGGAGCCGGTTATTTTGGCGCTACCGTACTGTCTGATGGACGAACGGTTGTTCCGTTGCGTATTTTATCCTTGTCGCTTGTTCCTATTGCAATGTCTTCCGTTTTTAGCGGATATTTCGTTGGAGTGAAGCGGGTCGGGAGAAACGCGGCTGTTCAAGTTCTTGCTCAGATATTCAGAATAACCATAACTGTTTATTTTATAAAGAATTACGCAAATCTTGGCGTGGAGGCGGGAACTGCGGCTCTGGCTATAAGCACAACGTTGACGGAAATAGCAGTTTTTGCGGTTGCGCTTTTTCAGTTTTTGTGCGATAAGAGGCGTAATCTTAAAGGCAAATATATAAACAAAAGCGGTCATTTTTCAGCGGTAAGTGGCATGGCGCTTCCGCTTGCCGTTTCGGCTTACATACGCTCGGCGCTTCTAACGCTTGAACATATTCTGATACCTAAGCGCCTTAGGGATAGGGGAGAAAGTCATAGCGAAGCTCTTGCTTCATACGGTGTGCTTCACGGAATGGCGCTCCCTATGCTGCTTTATCCAATGGCGCCTCTAACCTCATTTTCGGGACTTTTAGTGCCCGAATTTTCGGAGAGCATGGCAAGGGGAGAGAGGGAAAGAATGCAAAGAGTTGCCGGTGAGGCGTTAAATACAACTCTCGTATACTCAATAGCGGCGGCGGTCTTTATCTCTCTTTTTTCCGAGGAGCTTGGATACGTAGTGTACGACTCTTACGACGCGGGGCATTACATAGCTATGATGGCGCCAGTAATTCCGATAATGTATCTTGACCACGTGTCCGATTCTATGCTTAAGGGTATCGGGGAGCACGTGTACTCCATGTGGGTAAATATATCCGATTCTTTTTTGTCGATAATTTTAGTGTGGACTTTAATTCCGCGTATGGGAATTATGGGATACGCCGTAGTCATAGTAGCTATGGAAGGCTATAACTTTCTGCTATCCGCAATCCGCTTATATTCCAAAATTAAGTTTAAAATTCATTTTCTGCGCTCGGTAGTGTTTCCGTTAGCAGCAGCTGCACTTTCCGCGTCACTGTCAAAGACTTTGTTTGTACACTCGGGCAATATGACTGCACCCGTGTGGCTTTTTTGCGAGATTTTGTTTGCCATTTGCATCTTTTTAGCCGTGTATTTCACTTTTTCTCTTGTTACAAAATCAATCAATTTAAAAGATAAAAAGCTTGGCGCATAGCCAAGCCTTTTATCTTATATTACGAGGGCGGCGGCGCCGAGGCATCCGGCGTCGTTGCCAAGCTTTGCGGTAAGAATTTCAACCTGCGGTCCCGTAGAGCCTGCGAAGATGTCTTTCTTTAGAATTTCTTTAAGCGGATTGATGAGCGCTTCGCCTTGCGCGCAGACTCCGCCGCCGAGTATTACGGCTTCGGGTCTGAATTCATTCGATATATTCGTGATATAGCAGGCAAGAGCGGAGATATAATTATCGACGACTTCTTTTGCGTACACATCCGTTTCACTGTAATCAAAAGCGGTTTTTCCGTTAACCGCGTCAAGCGAGCCTATTTCCCAAAGCTTTGAATCCTTGTGAGTATTCATAGCTTTTTTTGTTTCTCTGATTATAGCCGTTGCCGATGCGTAGGCTTCTATGCATCCCCGTCTGCCGCAGGTGCATGGCTCTCCGTTCATAACGATAACGCTGTGTCCAAGCTCGGCTCCGGCGCCTCGGTTGCCTTCGTAAAGCTCTCCGTTTATAACGATTCCGCCTCCGATTCCCGTGCCGAGAGTAAGGAATACTATATTCTTATATTTTCCGTTAAGAGCAAATTTGCACTCGCCGAGTGTAGCCGCGTTTGCATCGTTGGCTATTTTAACCGGAAGCTCGGTAAGCTTTTCAACCTCTTTAGCGATAGGGAAGTCCTGCCAACGCAGATTGTTGGATTTTATGACTATGCCGCGTTCACTGTCTATCATTCCGGGAACGCCCATTCCGATGGCGGTTATATCGCTTTTATTTAATCCGGATTTTTCAAGAAGATTATCGCAAAGAGTTTTTATATTGGCAGAAACGTGAAGTCTGCCTTTTTCGCTTTCAGTCGGAACCTTTGCGGACACTTTTATATTTCCGTCGGAATCAACTATCGCTCCTTTAATAAAAGTGCCTCCGACGTCTATACCAAAATAGTATTTTTTCATAAATTGCTCCTATTTTTCTAATAAAGAGGCTTTCGGATATTCTCCAAAAGCCTCGGTAAAAATCAGTCTTCCGTTTCTTTATCTTTTGAGTTCTCTTCACTTGAATCAGAATCCTTGGATTTCTCCTTCTTGTTCTTTTCTTCCTCTTCTTCAAGAGGACGGACGTCTATTACGTGAATGTTTTCAACGCGCTTTCCGTCCATTTTGAGAACCTTGACCTGAAGTCCCGTTCTCTCAAACGTATCATTTTCCTGAGGAATTCTTCCAAGAGCTGTCGTAACCCATCCGTTAACCGTTTGAGCATCCGGCTCGTCGTCGATTTCAAGCTGGTCAAAAAATTTGGATATATTAGCTTTTCCGGATACTATGTATTCGGTTTCGCTTATTTGTTCTATTTCCACGATCTTTTCGTCATGCTCATCCCATATCTCTCCGACAATTTCTTCAACAATATCCTCGAGTGTTACGATTCCGGCGGTAGAGCCGAATTCGTCCATAACAACGGCAAGGTGAAGCTGTTTATCCTGAAGCTCTTTCATAAGGTCGTTAATTTTCTGAGTTTTAGCAACGTATATTACAGGCTTCATTATATCCTCGAGCTTTTCAAAATCTGAGGTGTAGAAATCTTTGTAATAAAGTATTCCTATAACGTTATCAAGATCTCCGTCATAGAGAGGAAGTCTTGAATATCCCGATTCGGTGAAAACTGCCGCAACCTCTTCTCTTGTGGCTTCTGTAGAAACGGCGGTTATGTCGATTCGCGGTGTAAAGATGTCGCTGACTTCAAGCTCGTTGAATTCTATAGCGCTCTTTATAAGAGTGCTTTCTTCCTTGTTTATATCGCCTTCCTCTTCGGCTTCCTCAATTATGGAGATAAGCTCCTCTTCGGTGATGCCTTTATCCTCATCCTTCTTGAATATCTTCGCGAGAAGATTTTGCAGCTGCTTGAATATAAACGTAAGCGGGAAGAGTAGATAAACTAACGCATTGATAAGCGGCGCTGAAAACATTGCGAAGCTTTCAGGCATTTTCTTAGCTATGGTTTTTGGTGATATTTCTCCAAATGTGAGAATAATTAATGTAAGCACCGCGGTTGATATAGCTGAGCTCCACTGCGCAAGCGAGCCGTTTTTGAGAAGATCGACAAAAAGAAGCGTGGTAAGAGAGGAAGCAAGTATATTAACTATATTGTTTCCTATAAGTATTGTGGAAATCAGCGTGTCGTAATTTTCCGACAGATTTATTACCATTGCAGCTTTTTTGTTTCCCTTTTCCGCGAGATTTTTCACTCTTATTTTATTAAAGGTAGAAAATGCGGTTTCCGTAGCGGAGAAATAAGCTGACATAATAATGCAAAAGACAATTATTGCGATTTGCAAGGCTGGGTCCATGATAAAATTCCTTTTTTAAAAACCTTTCATTAATAGTAAAAAATATATCAAACAACATATTCTAATGTTGTAAAATATCACAAATCAGCAGGAGATTTAAAAAAACGCAAAAAGACCTAACCGCAACGAGTGCGGTTAAGTCTATAATATGTTATTGTATCCTATAAATGCGGTACTTATCTGACAAGTGTCCCCGTCCGTGCCGTCGTCCATGGAAATCTCCTTTTTAATGCCCATTTGGCATATGTACTAAGCATTATACCACAGAAAAAAATAAAAGTCAAGCAAAAATATAATTATTCACTCATTGTTCACAATTGATAAAAAACAGATAAATTTCACTCTTGACAATATAACGTATGCATGATAAAATATATACACTTTGCAACTTTAACTCAAACAGCGGAATGGAGATAATATGGAAAACCGAGTATGTTCTTTTACAGGGCATAGACAGATAAAAAAAGAACACGAATCGGCCTTGCCAAGCCTTATATACAGAGCTGTTGAGTATGCGTATTCAAAGGGATGCCGAACCTTTCTTGCGGGAGGCGCTTTGGGATTTGACACTTTTGCGGCAAGAGAAGTGATAAGATTTCGTATGCTGCATTCGGACGTGTGCCTTGTGCTTGTTTTGCCATGTCCCGATCAGGCAAAAAGATGGACGGGTACTCAGCAAAAGTCGTATAATCATACGCTTGAATGCGCTGATGAAATTATATATATAAGCGAAGAATATACCGATACGTGTTTAAGAGAGAGGAATCAAAAGCTTGCATACGATGCAGACATTTTGATTTCATACGTATCGCGAAGCAACAGCGGCTCGGCGCAGACCGTGAGAATGGCTCGCGCACTTGGCAGGGAAGTATATAATCTTTATCCGGCTCTTGAAAAAAATCCGCGCAAATAATATGGAATGTTTTTCCAAATGTAAATTTATTGTGATGCGCTTGATTTTTGCGTTTTGATATGATATACTTAATTTGGTTATAGCTTATTCCTTTCGAAAGGAGAATTATTTAATGTTTACCAATTTCTCCGAGTTTTTTACCTGCGTTAAAGAAGCTCGGTTCAGTTTTAAATATATTTGGGAAGCGATAGTTTCGTTATATTACGATATTACCGTGAATCCGGATATCTCAGCAATTTGGGACTCTATAATGGGTGGCATTGAATCTGTTTATAAATTTATAATGACGCTTGCCGCTGTAGGATGCGTAGTCGTCGCCCTTTTCGGTAAGAAGATGATTGGATTTTTGAAATTCGTTTTCTTCTTCATTATCGGATTTGCTCTTGGAACGCATTTGTTGACTCCTGTGATATCCGCGGCTGTTGAAATTCCCGGTTGGATAGTCGGAACGGTTGTCGCGCTCGTCGCTGCCGTGCTATACAGATTTCTGTACATAGTTCTTTATTCTGCCGTAGCCGGATACGGAATGTATATATTGGCCTATCACGGATTTTATCTGCAAGGGGAAACTGCTTATTCTGACGGAAAGGCAATATACTGCCTTATCGCTGCAATAGTTGCTATGGTTGTTGCTCTTGTGTTTAAGAAATATATTGAAATGGTGGGAACCGCGGCTCTCGGAGGCTGGCTTGCTTCTTGGATTTTCGCTAATTTCGTTTATAATTTTACGGTGCTCCCCGTTTTTGGCGGTATAACGTGGGTGGCGATACTTGTTCCGGCTGTTATTATAGCTGTGTTTGGAGCGGTAGTTCAAATAAAAACAAGAAGAAGATATTGATTTCTGCGCCTTGGATGTAAAAAAATTAGCATCCAAGGCTTTTTTCTTTTTATAATATATATTGTTATTTTTAGGCTTATCTATTGACAAGATATGTTTTTTATAGTAAAATAGATACAACTATTTTAGATTCAGAAAAGGAAAATCATTCATGGAAAAGTCCAAGGAACTTAATCTTAAGCGCCTTGCCAATAACGTACGTGTTGGCATTATTGAGGGCGTTTACAATGCCGGATGCGGTCATCCCGGCGGTTCGTTATCCATTGCGGATATAATTACTTATCTCTATTTTGAAGAGATGAATATCGATCCCAAAAATCCGAAGCTTGAGTCGCGAGACAGGTTCGTTCTTTCAAAGGGACATACCGCGCCTGCTCTTTACTCGGTTCTTGCCGAGCGCGGATATTTTGAAAAGGAAGAGCTTAAGACTCTTCGTAAAACAACCTCCCGTCTTCAGGGTCACCCTGATATGAAGGGAACTCCCGGCGTTGATATGACGACAGGTTCGCTCGGTCTCGGAATCTCCGCGGCATGCGGAATGGCTCTTTCAGGCAAGGTTTATAATAATCCGTACCGTGTATACGCTATTCTTGGCGACGGTGAGACGGAAGAGGGTCAGGTTTGGGAGGCTGCAATGTTTGCCGCTAAGTCGGATCGTAGCCATGTCGTTCTGTGAGCCAAGGAGTTGA
>JAZQKG010000053.1:0-2001 GCA_045542035.1 Eubacteriales bacterium
GGAAGGTCAGGTTTGGGAGGCTGCAATGTTTGCCGCTCATTACAAGCTTGATAATCTTTGCGCATTCGTTGACTGGAACGGTCTCCAGATTGACGGTCCTATAGCTGAGGTTATGAATCCCACTCCTCACGATGAGAAATTCCGCGCGTTTGGATGGCACGTTATTTCTATTGACGCTCATAATTTTGCGGAAATAGAAGCTGCTCTCAATGAGGCGAAAACGGTTAAGGGAAAGCCTACTGTTATTATAGCAAAGAGTACTAAGGGTAAGGACGTTTCCTATATGGAAAACGAATGTGAGTGGCACGGTCAGGCTCCTAAGGAGGAGCAGTACAAGATTGCCATCGCCGAGCTCGAAAAAATCGCAGAAAGTCTTAAGTGAGGTGAATGACAATGGCAGATAAGAAGGCAACAAGAGAAAGTTACGGCGCGGCTCTTGCCGAGCTTGGTGAAAAGTATGATTTCCTCGTTCTTGACGCTGACCTTGCGGCAGCAACCAAGACGGGAATGTTTAAGAAAAAGTTCCCTGAAAGATTTTTTGACTGCGGTATAGCAGAGGGAAATATGATAAGCGTTGCTGCAGGTATTGCAACGACCGGAAAAGTCGTATTTGCTTCAAGCTTTGCAATGTTCGCAGCGGGCAGAGCTTTCGAACAGGTAAGAAACTCAATAGGTTATCCCCACCTTAACGTTAAAATCGGCGCAACTCACGCAGGTATTACCGTTGGCGAGGACGGCGCTACGCACCAGTGTAACGAGGATATTGCGCTTATGCGTACTATTCCCGGTATGACTATAATAAATCCCTCCGATGCAGGCGAGGCTTACGCGGCAGTTGAGGCTGCTATCAATTTCTACGGCCCCGTTTATATGCGTTTCGGAAGATTCGCTGTTCCGAATCTCACAGCAGAGATGAAGGATTACAAATTTGAGATAGGAAAGGGCGTTACCATGCGTGACGGTAAGGACGTTACTATAGCCGCTACCGGATATATGGTTCACGTTGCTCTTGATGCGGCTGAGCTTCTCAAGGCAGAGGGTATTGACGCTCGCGTTCTCAATATACATACAATTAAGCCTTTTGATAACGAGCTTATTATAAAAGCTGCTCGAGAGACCGGCGCAATTGTTACCGCTGAAGAGCACAATATTATCGGCGGTCTTGGCTCTGCTGTAGCAGAGGCTGTATGTGAAGCGGCACCCGTGTCAGTTCTTCGTGTAGGTGTTGAGGACAAATTCGGAAAATCAGGAAAGGTTCCCGAGCTCCTCGAGGAATACGGACTCACCGCTGAAAACATCGCAAAGAAGGCAAAGGCTGCTATAGCACTTAAGAAATAATAGTTCAACTAGAATTATTTAAATAAATTAGGAAAAAAGCGAAGATACCGTTTGGCATCCTCGCTTTTTTATGTGCTGACATTATGAGCTTATTTAGCTCTTTTTTTATCGGAATGATTAGTTACAAACGACATTCTTTGTATAAACGCAGCGTCGATTCTTGGCTTTTTTCTTTTTATTTTGCGTATTCTTCTTCTTATTCTTTCGAGCTGTTCGGGGCTCATACGGCTCTCGGGAGAAGGTCTGCCACGCCTGTCGCGAAGCATTTCATAGCCACCCTGCTCGTATTTTCTGACCCAACTGTATATCTGGTTGTATGATACGTCATACAGCATACATGTGAGCAAATAATTTTTGCCTCTTCTCAGACAAAAATAAACTATTTTCTTCCGTTCTTTAAATGTTGTTCTTCTTCCGTCTTTCATTAAAAACTCCGCTTTCACACTGAAACTTATTACAATTTCCGCGTATATTATATCACAAGTAAAAATGAAGTCGGAGGCCAAGCGGTCTTAGGAAGACAATGTCATAAATCAACTCCTTGGCTCACAGAACGACATGGCTACGATCCGACTTGTTCTTCTTCCGTCTTTCATTAAAAACTCCGCTTTCACACTGAAACTTATTACAATTTCCGCGTATATTATATCACAAGTAAAAATG
>JAZQKG010000054.1:0-2933 GCA_045542035.1 Eubacteriales bacterium
CATGGCTACGATCCGACTTCTCACGTTCTCGGAGAGGGAAGACAGTTTGCGTCTGCAGAAGAAGCAATCATTGCGTACAGAAATGAAACAAAGGTGATTGACCAGGATCTTCCGCCTTTTGTAATTGCCAAAGACGGAAAACCGGTCGGAACGATAGAGGACGGAGACAGCGTTATATTTTATAATTTCCGCGGCGACCGTTCTATTGAAATATCTAAGGCGTTTGAGAGCGGAAGCGATTTTGATAAATTTGACAGAAAGAGAGTTCCCGCGGTTCTTTACGCCGGAATGCTTGAATACGACGGAGATTTGCATATTCCTTCAAAATATCTCGTTAACCCTCCCGAAATCACGAATACTATGACAGAGTATCTCGTTTCTGCGGGAATACCCGAACTTGCTATATCCGAAACGCAGAAATACGGTCACGTAACATACTTCTGGAATGGAAATAAGTCGGGGAAATTCTCAGAAGAGCTTGAAACTTATATTGAAATTCCCTCGGACGTTGTTCCTTTCGAGCAGAGACCGTGGATGAAGTGCGCGGAGATAACCGACAAGCTTATAGAGTGCTTGAAATCGGGTAAATATAAGTATCTCAGAGTTAATTTCCCGAATGGTGACATGGTTGGTCACACCGGTTCGTTTTTGGCAACCGAATGCTCTATGGAGGCGCTTGATCTTCAGCTTGCGCGTCTTTTGAAGGTTGTGGATGAACTCCACGGAGCAGCTCTTATTACAGCGGATCACGGAAATGCCGATGAAATGTACGAGATAGATAAGAAAACTAATGCTCCGAAGGCTTCAAAGGACGGCTCCTTTAAAGCAAAGACGAGTCATACTCTTAACCCCGTTCCTTTCATTATATATGATAATTATACGAAAGACGGATATAACGTTAAGCTTGGCAGAGATGATTTCGGACTTTCTTCCGTTGCTGCTACAACCGTTAATATGCTTGGATTCGAGGCTCCTGAAATTTGGGATGAATCCATGATTGAAATTTAATTCTGATAAAAAAGCGCGCCGTGGGCGGTATAAATAATGTATCAAACCTACGGTGCGTTTAAATTTTTAATTTAATTCGGGATGAGTTTTGACTAATTTTTTATTAGTTTGCATATTTTCTTATATAAAATAGAAAATAAATATAAAATTATGTGTTTTGTTCATACTTTGGACACATTTTTTTGCTACAATAACACCGCTTTTATTATACAGTGACGAGAAAATAAAGATTTAATATTATAATAATGCAATAGAACTCGGAGGTTTGTTATGCTTTTTGACAATCTTGAAGTTAATCATAAATCGTTTGGCAAAGGTGTTGTCATTTTTCAGCAGGGAAAATATATCACTGTTCAATTTGATGCGGTGAAAAAAGTATTTGTTTATCCTGACGCTTTTGAGACTTTTTTGACTCTTGCCGACGGTACTGTTCCGAATGAAATTGTGGTTGATATCGAAGCTTCTAAGCGTGAGCGTCAGGCTATAATCGATAGGAAAAACGAAGAAAATCTTCGTGCTATGACTAAAGGCATCGTAATTCCCGGAAAAGAAGGGGCGTTAAACGAAATTGACGAGGAAGATAATCAATATAAATCGCAAGAAAATGAAGAGGTATGAAAGTAGGAGACGGATTGTTATAATATCCGTCTCTCAATTTTAAAAATACGTACTCAAAAATATAATTAATTTTGAATTTGTATTTTAAATAATTTCTACATATATTATAAATGAAGAAAAGGCCGCACATAAGTACGGTCTTTTCCGCAGAAGGCACAGCAATCTGCGTTCTTTTTTTATTCAGGAAAGGAGCTTGGAATCGGTCATTGCGCCCGTTCCAATATGGCATTTTTATAAATTAGCCGTTGTTTTTGATGGAGTTCTCGTAGGACTCAACCATCTTCTTTACCATCTGGCCGCCAATGCTTCCTGCCTGACGTGCAGTGATATCACCGTTATAACCCTGCTTAAGGTTAACACCAACCTCGTTTGCTGCTTCCATCTTGAATTTATCAAGGGCAGCTCTTGCTTCGGGTACGTTTACCTTACTCTTAGACATAAGATTAAAATCTCCTAAATTTTTTAAAATCTATATTATCGAGCCGCAGAAGCTTTGGAACTTTGCGGCTCCTTGCTTCTTGACTCTGTTATTATTGTGTCTTTCATTCGACTAATTATAACAAACAAAATATGGCAATTTTATTGATAATTTTTATCTTGATTTTTATTGAATAAAATGGTAGAATTGAATCAAGCAAATTAAAAGGAGAATAAAGTGGATATTACTTATAGGGAGGCGGAAGCAAGTGATGCATTGGGACTTATAAAGCATCTTGCTACTGTGGGCGATGAAACTGAAAATCTGTCATTTTCGGGTAAGACATTTCGTATATCCGAAGAAAAGGAAATAAAATTTATTGAAAAATTTAAAAAAAGCAAGACTGATATAATGCTTGTGGCCGTTTGTGATAATGAGGTGATAGGAAACGGAATTATAGAACGTAACAGAATAGAGAGGTATAGTCACAGAGCTGAGCTTTCTATTACGGTTATTAAAAAATACTGGTCGATTGGAGTTGGATCCCAATTGATGAGAATGCTAATAGATTTTTCTAAATCTTCCGGAATAGAAATAATTTATTTAGAAGTAAGAAGCGATAACAAAAGAGCAATTTCATTATATAATAAATTTGGATTTAAGAAAATCGGTGTTTACGAAAAATTCTTTAAAATTGGAAAAGAATACCATAATGCTGATTTGATGGTGTTGAGTTTGTAGATTTAATCGTGAATTTTTTCAAAAAAACCTAAAAAAAATCAAAAAAAGGCTTGACAAGAAGGGAAGAATGTAGTATAATAGACAAGCTGACCGCGAGAGCGGAAGGACTTGGTCATTGAAAATTGAACAACAAAGAAATTTCTTATGA
>JAZQKG010000055.1:0-13368 GCA_045542035.1 Eubacteriales bacterium
ACATGGCTACGATCCGACTTCAAGGCGCAGGTCGTAGGAATATTGATGCTCTGCATCAAAATCCTAGATGGTGGTTCGAATTTCGTTAAGCTTACTCCACCAAGCAAAACGCCCCGATTTTTCGGGGCTTTTTGTTTTGCCTGGTGGACCATCTAGATTGACTCGACCTTGCTCTGTGGCAGAGCCACAGAATTAGGTTCGCATTCCGCCTTTGGCGGAATATTGCGTTATTCGTCGCGTTTGCCCAACGACAAGTTATAAGCAAGTTAAATTAAGCCCAATTAGGAAGGTACAATACTTGACACATATAATTCTATATGATAAAATGTATTTGTATTAATATTTTATGAGGTAGAAATATTACAATGAAAAAAACAAGCATTGTTTCATTCGCGTCGTTTGTTTTTCTGCTTCTTTGTTCATCGGTTGCCGTGCTGATGGAGAATGTATTCGAAAGTGCTGTTTCGGCGCTTTCTACCGGAGTTGTTATTTTAATATTAAGCGGTATCATAGCCTTTATTATCCGTGAACGTATAATAATAAATATGATATGCTTTTTGCTAAGCTCTGTCGCCATGGGAATTCTTATCAGAGCGTGGTATATTAACCGCGGATTTGAAAATTCATTTGGCGCGGTATGCATGGTATCGCTTGCGACGGTGCTTTATCTGTGGATATTCTTTGCGCTCTCGAAAATTCCGTTTATACATAAATCGAAGGCAGCGTATGCGGTTCTTTGCGTTCTTTACGCGGTTTTGTCGGTCGTATTTTATATCGTGGTTATGCTTAATACCGAAACCACGTTTTTGGATTTTATATGATAATAGAGCTTGCGTTTATTTTCGCAATGTCGCTTGAGGTAAACACAAAAGAGGAGCTTGTAAGGAATCTGACGCTCTCTACTTATTCGGTGTTCATCGTCGCGATTATTGCCGCTGTGGTTATTGTCGCGGCAGCGGCAGGCGGTGACTGTGACTGCGATTGCGGCGCTGAAGGATGCTGCGATGACGGTTGTGTTGATTGCTGCGACTGCGGAAGCTGCGGCGGCAGCGGGGAAACGTCGTTAAAGAAAAGCAAGAAAAAGAAAAGATATAGGATGACTCCGCATGATTAAGCATCCGATAGAGCCGGTATATAACGAGTCGTCGAAAATTCTGATACTCGGTAGCTTTCCGTCGGTTAAGTCAAGGGAAGAGGGCTTCTTCTACGGACACCCCCAAAACAGATTCTGGCGCGTGCTTTCTGCCTTGCTTGAAAGAGAACTTCCGTCTACAACAGAAGAAAAAAAGACGTTTCTGCTAACACATAGAATCGCCGTGTGGGACGTTATTGCGTCCTGCGAAATAGAGGGAAGCGCTGACAGCACGATTAAAAGCGTAACCCCTAACGACTTGACCGTTATACTTGCCGCGGCAGACATTAAAGCTATATTTGTTAACGGCAAAACCGCAGAAAAATACTACAATAAATACATCTTAAAAAGGATAAACCGCCCCGCAATACTTCTCCCCTCTACATCCGCTGCAAATGCCTCTTTTTCGCTTGAAAAACTCACACGGGAGTGGAGTATAATAAAAGAATATATAACAGATTTGTAGTTTTTATTTGAAATTATATTAAAAATTAAAATATAAGATTGGAGTAACGAATGTTTAACAATATCGGTAGTAAAATTAAAAATTTGGCACAAGTAATTTGTTGGATAGGAATAGCAATATCATTTCTCGTGGGGATGCTTTTTATGTCTTTTTCGGGTTTCTTTGTGGGAATAATAATAATTGTTGTTGGTAGCTTGGTTTCTTGGATAGGTAGCTTCTTTACATATGGATTTGGTGAATTGATTGAATCGTGTAACGAAATAGAAAAAAACACCAATGCGATATTAATGAATACAAAAAAAGAGCCATCGACAATAGCGGAGAAACTTGCGACTTTGGAAAGAATGAGAGCGCAAGGCGTTATTACAGAGGAGGAGTATGCAAAAAGAAGATCGCAGCTGTAATTTCTATTTTAAAGAATATAATATTAGGCTATAATACAAGCAAAAAGCACCTGCTTCTGCAAGTGCTTTTTCAATTATATAAACAAGGGGGCGACCCTCTGCTAACTTCACTCGGTCAATTTTTATTTTACCGATGTGTCAGAACCGTTACTCGTCACATCACGAAGTGAAAAGCATTAAATCACCAAAAGTCGAAGCGCCAGAAGTTCGGGGCTTCGCCGAGTATCGCGGTTGAGAGCATCATTCTCACCGTATCGAGCACTATAAGCACTCCGAGAGTTAAGCAAATCCACTTTGCTGTTTTGAAGCTGATTTTTTTACGTATAAAATTAAGAATCGGAGTATACAAAAGCTTGAATATCAGATAAGCTCCCGTGCCGAAGCCGAAAACGGAAATTACGCTTGTGAATTTCGTTATATGAAGCGGATGCTTTGAGTAGTTCCACAGCCGCACGTCAAACAAAATTTCCCAAAGGTTTCCAACGACAAGCTCGCCTAAAAAGACGAATAAACAAATTGAAAAATAGGCTATTACGTTGGACAAAATTTTGGTTTTTGCGGTGCTGGTTTTAAATATCTTTTTTCCGAAAAAGGTAACGTCGTTTGGCGTTCCGAGCGCGATATGAAAAGCGAACGGAATAAGCAGATACGGGGAAATAAAGGGAAGCAGGTGAAACCTTGAGTCGATTACGCCGCTGACCGCAAATTTAAAGGCGTTCTCGGCTATCCAGCCGATAAAGGCTACGCCTATTCCAAAAAGGTATAAATAAACGAATTCAACTCCGAAAATCGAGAGCGGCTTTTTTGCCTTTTGATTGGCGCAGTCGTTTTTTTCGCTATGTTTGTTCACTGTATGTAACTTCCTTTTGTATGATTTCTTCTTTGCGTTCAAAGCGGTGTAAGTGCTTCAGAATGGCTATCGCGGATATAGCGATACAGCCGAGAGCAACAGAGTACTTGCCTTGAAAATGCAGTATGAAAATAGCGCCCGCGGCAAAGATTCCGAAGCTTAATATACTGCGCCTGCTGTTAGGCTTTATTTTAATAAGAGTAGAAAAAAGTATGTAAACTGCGGCAAGCAAAAATCCGACACGGGTTATAGGCAGAATGCCGATAAGCACTCCAAACGAGGTCGCTATACATTTTCCGCCGTGGAATTTATTGAAGATGCCTAGCGCGTGACCGACTACGGGCGAAATCATAACAAGCGCAAAGAGAAAGCTGTTGTAATCGAGGAAGAGAAAGGCTAAAAACGCGGGTAAAAATCCTTTGAGCATATCTGCCGCTAGGCAGACCGCTCCGAGCTTCTTTCCGCATTTCATAAAAACGTTAGCCGCGCCGGGATTGCCGTCGCTCCCAAGCTCACATATGTTCTTTCCAACGGCAATTTTGGGAATAATTTTTGAAAACAGAATACTTCCGAGGAGAAATCCTCCTGTAATGAAGCTAATCCAGATTAATATCATTTTTGTCCTCTGTAATTTTATTTGCTATAAGCTCTGCGCAATTATTTGGGATAAATCGCTCTTGAGCCTTTTGCATATCCTCCGCAAGCTTTGCGTCGGAGAGCAGTCTTTCGGTTTGTGTCACGGCTGCTCTGACGCTCCTGCCCGGAAGGGATAATCCGTTTGACGTGAAGTACTTTATATTATATGATTCGCAGCCGGGTATTGCTTTCAGATGCACTAATGGGCATCTGGCCGCGGCAATCTCGGTGCTTGAAAGTCCTCCGGGCTTTGAGAGGGTGACGTCGGAAGCCTTAACATAAATATTTACGTCGGGGGTGAAGGAGATGATTTTTACTTTATCGCTGTCCCTAAATTCTTTTTTCAGCTTGTCCCTCAGCTTCTCATTCTTGCCCGAAAAGACGCAGATAACGTGCGATGAATCAAGACGCTTATTCATAAGACGGCAGATTTTAATAATTTTGCCGCACCCCGCGCCTCCCGACAGTATACTTACAACCCTTTTATCCTCGGGTATTGAAAGCATTTTCTTAGCCTCGGATTTGTTTAAATTCAAGCTGAATTTAGGACTCGTCGGAATGCCTGTAGTCATAAGGCGCTCCTCGGGGAAGCCTTTTTTGATAAGCTCTGCTTTGACGCTGTCTGTCGGTACAAAATGTAGGTCGAGACTCTTTGCGTCTTTATAGAAGGGAATAACCGTGTAATCGGTCAGAACGCAATACACCGGAAGGTCAATACCGTGCTTTTCTTTTGCGGCAACCATAGCCTGCATAGTGAAAAGCTGTGTGCAGACAACGGCGTCAAATCCACGCAATTTTATATATTCGCTGAGCTTCTCTGCGTATTTTGAATTTGCCCAGGCTACAGGGGATTTGAGATGAAGCGACTCGTATATTGCGCCTATTCTATATATGAAGCCAAAAAGCGCGGGAGTCTTGGATATTATATTATTGTATGTCGCTGATACGCGGCGCATCATTTTTTCGCTTTTGAAGGATATTGGGTCTATAAGTTCACTATCCGCACCCTTTGCGGCGAGAGCTTCTATCACTGCTTTCGCGGCGCTGTTGTGTCCTTCTCCGGTGCTGCAGCTTAGTACAAGAATTTTCAAGAGATTGAATCCTCCGAGAGTTTTTGCTATGCTTATATTTTACACATTAAAATTAAGCGAAACTTAACTTTGATTAAAATTAATAAATATTTGAGAAAACAGTACGGGGCTGCCAATGTGACAGCCCCAAAGGGTTAGCGTCAATTTTCGAAGTATACCTCGATATCTCCGAGGTCACTGTCTATCGAGAGGTATTTTGAGCCTCCTGTCTGGCTTGTTATATTGGAGTCTCCATGCTCCTTTTTAATTGAAACCGTATAGTCGCTTTTGCTTCCGGTAAGCTTTATTTCTATGTCGCCGTTGTCGGTTTCGATGTTCGTTCTTTCCGCATCGATAAGACCGCCGCTTTCGGTTTCGACGTCACCGTTATCCGTTTCGACGGTGAAGTGCGAGGCTGCTATCCTGCCTTTAATCTTGACGTCACCGTTGTCGGTCGAAAGCTCGATTTTATCGGATGCCGCGCCATCGCTCAATGTTATATCTCCGTTGTCTGAATCGGCGGATAAGGATACCGTGTCAAATTTTCCAATCTTAACGTCACCGTTATCCGTGTCAAATGACAGTCTTCCCGAGGACGTTATTTCCGCCCCTGTTGTATTAACGTCACCGTTGTCGGTTGAGAGCATTGTATCCTTTAGGATACCTTTGCCCTCGGTCTTTATATCTCCGTTGTCGGTGTCAACCGAAAGGCTTATACCTCTGCCTGCGGGAATTGTGACGGTCATTTTCTCATCCGAGAAATCCCAAAGGAAAAGATTCTTTATCCAGTGCGTTTTTTCTCTGAGCGTAAGGGTTGATTCTGTCTCAACTATTGAAACCGAGGTTAATTTTTTACCGTTTCTGCTTGTTTTTGTAGGGTAGGTCACAGATATCGCGTCCGCGTTTTCATCAAACACGATTTTTACGTCGGAGTTGTTAAAATCAATATTTAATTTGTCAAAATTTTTTCCTGCGCCTTCGGTGTAAACAGTATCGGTTACGGTAATACCGGACAGCTTTTTAAGATTCCAGCCCGACGCCGCGAAGCCGACGAGGAAAACTATTCCGCCGAGCAGTATAAATATAAGTCCGAATGTGAGAAGCTTTGAGAGAAATTTTTTCATTATTTATCCCTCCTTTTGAATATATATTTACTCGTTTTAAAGAAGTATATTGCTGAGTATTTTGTTAGCAGGAAGAATATTACGGTTATTACCGCGCCCACTCCCGCGGAGGCAAGTCCCATGCCCATAGTCGCAAGAATGCCGCTACCCGTGTAACCTGTTATAAGTCCAAACGGGGATGCTACGGTTAACACCGCGCCTCCGATTATAAGAGCCGCGCCGCTTATAGCCGCTGCCGCGAATGAGGCGATAACCGAAATTATTACGGCATATATCGGAATTATCACAAGAACGGCAAGGAAAAACCAGCCGACAATCTTTGAAACCGAAATGTTTTTTGTTAAATCCTTCGCCTTTTCCTTAGCTTTCCCTATATCAATTGTGATTTTTCCTGTATCTTTTTGTTCCGTTTTTTTCTGAACGCTGTCGCTTTTTTCGTTCGGAACGTCGCCTGCGCTCTCTTTAAGTATCTTAGCCGCGCAGAGCATAGGCTCGCCAAACTCAGCAAGGATATCTTCGTTTTTCATCCCTGCGTCACATCTGTCGCTGTAAATTTCTCTGTAGTAATTTACAACCTCCACTTTTTCCTTTTCGGGCAGACTCTTCAAATATCCGAGCAGCTCCGATTCCCATTCCTTATACGTCATATTTCACCTCCGCGGGTAATAAAGTCGCTTATTCTTTTTATTTCATCAATGTCTTCTATAAATTCGGCAATCTTAGCTCTTCCTACAGGAGTTATCTTGAAGTATTTTCTAAGCCGTCCGTTATATTCTACGCTGTGCGTCGTAACGGCGCCTCCGCTCTCAAGTCTCCTGAGAATCGGGTAGAGCGTTGATTCCGAAATTTTTATGTACGGCTCAAGCTCTGAAATTATTTTGTATCCGTATGATTCCTCGTCGCGTATTGCCGAAAGTACGCAAGCCTCAAGTAATCCTTTTTTCATCTGGGCGTCCATCTAATACCACCTTTCACACAATATTATACAATACATAGTATAAGATGTCAATAGCCTTTGAGAAAAAAATAATTTTTTAAAAAAATTCAACTATTTTTTACATATTTCTTGACAATCCTATGCAGTTATGTTAAAATATGCTTAAAGACAAAATATTTTATATTATTTATAATAATTAAGGAGATTTAAGATGCCCGAGATTAAATATGAGGTGATAAGCACCATAGGAGTTGTAAGTGAGGGTAAGAACGGCTGGAATAAAGAGCTTAACCTTATAAAGTGGAATGAAAGAGAGCCCGTATATGATATTCGCACTTGGTCACCCGACCATGAGAAAATCGGTAAGGGCGTTACTATCACCGCTGAAGAAGCAAAGGCTCTTCGCGATATGCTTAACAGCCTTGATTTAGGATAATAGCTTACATATTATAAAAACAGAGAAAAACCGAGGCGCATATCTTTACCGTTGAATGCGCCTCGGTTTATTTTGTCAATATTCATTTTGTCAAAATTTTACGCTTCTTTCATAGTTATAGCCGAGCCAAAAAGCTCGGTAACTTAAGTCCGCGTTCTATTTGTCCGATAAATTCAACGCTTATATCTGAACGTTCCGCTAATTGTTCTTGATAGAACGAACACGATGTACAGAATACGTACTATGAGGAATGTTTGCAATAAAAAATAAAGATGCTATACAGAGCAATTCCTTGTAGGAAGACATGTATAACATCTTTTTTCTTGATTATTCATCATCCTTGATATCGCCGGTGATTTTTAATATAAGCGCGCTTATAGCCTTTGTTGAGCGGCTTTTTTCGTCGGCTCTTGTTTTTTCGTCGGCTAAAATATCGTAATATGAGTCTGAATGCGTATCTGCGCCGACGAGCGTGGGCGAGAAAACGCTTTCGAGCTTTCTGTTAATGAATCTGTCTCCAAGACGCCTTTCAAGCAAATTAACGGCAAATGAAAGCTTGGGATTCGTCGTGTATATCGATTCTACCAGGGGCTCGGCTATTTTTTCGTTTGGAATTTCGGTCATTTTGAGGATAATTCTTCCGTCCTCGCCAAACGTGAATCTCATTCTTCTTGAGTTCGGCATTTCGGGGAGAATCAGCTCGATTTTATACACTGGTTCCTCTGCGTCTCCGTATTCAACGTCTCCCATCGCGCGAATAATGTATTTTTCACCGTTAAAATTAAGCACTGTGGACTTGAACTCGTAAAGACCTACTTCAAATCGGTAATCGGTTCCGCCCTCACGTGAGGTGAAAAACAGCCTCTCTCCCGCGCGCTCGAACGTAACCGCTTCAATACCGCCGCAGTAATTATTCTGCATAGCTCTTATAAAGAGGGGAAGAATTCCGTGGTTGTTCTCTGGGAAGGTATAGGTTCCGAGGATTTTTTTCCACATCGGAACGAAGGGGGTTTTTGACCTTAATCCGAGTCGGTAGGTAATACCGCGCTTTGGAGCTCTCGGAGCAGTCCATCTGCGTGAGGAAAAGAAGTTATTTTCCTTTTCGCGAAGCTCATAAAGCGAGCCGCGGTCGTACATATCTCCCGAAATCTTTCCGCCGAGGTACTTTTCTATTATTTCGAGAACCGCGCTCTTTTGGAATAATTCGTTGTTCTCACAGTTCGCGACTACGACGATATTGTTGCGCGGACATACCCAAACGTTCTGACCAAGCATTCCGTTAAAAAGGAATCCGTCGTTTTTGCGGTGCACCCATATCTGATATCCGTAATTGTAATCTCCCGCGCTCTCGGGCGCTTTTATCTGGGTAGTAATGCTTTCGCTGACCCAGGATTTAGGCAGTATGCGTCTGCCCTCAAAGCTGCCTAGTCCGAGCATCATAACGCCGAGCTTAGCCCAGCTCTCAGCGGAAAGGTAAATGCCCCAGCCGCCTTTTTCGATTCCTTCGGGTCCTATCTCCCAGAATACGTTGCGTATGCCGAGCGGTCTGAAGAGTCGGTCCGACAGAAAATCGGTGAGCGACATGCCCGAAACTCTTACGACGATTCTCGCGAGGATATAGGAGTTCATACTGTTATACGCAAAAGCCGTACCCGGCGCGAAGCTCAGCCTCGATTCGAAAAACGCTTTTGTCCACTCATCCTCCGTTACAGAGCCCGCCTCTGAGAAGGGAACGCCGGTGGACATTGTCAGAAGATGCCTGACCGTAATAGAGAGAAAGCGTTTGTCGACTATCTTGAAATCGGGGAAAAGGTCGGCAAGCTTTGTATTCAGAGAGAGCTGCCCCTCGCTCACGAGAAAGCCGATAGCCATTCCGGTAACGGTTTTTGACATAGAGTGCGAAAGATGGCGTATATTAACGTCGTATCCGGGGCTTGAGCATTCGGAAATAACCTCTCCGTCCTTTATTACCATTATATTGTGAATGTTTGCTCTTGGGTTTAATTCAAGCTCTCTCAGCATATTGTATATGCGCTTTGACGAAATGCCGCGGCGCTCGGGGACGGTGCGCTTAAAATGCTTCGTCTCTATGCCCGAAATCTCGGTTTTAGCCGGAGAGTAGGGTATAACCGCGGGATTTGATTTGCCTGTAAAGGCAAGACCGGTTACGAGCTCTATAGCTCTTTTTTTCCATTTAGACATTATATTCTATCCTTAACTGTATCTTCTATTATTGTATTATAAAAGAGAAGAAAAATTCAATAGGTCGGCAATTAATCCGAAAAATGTTCCGGAGAGAACAAGAATACCCATTACCGCAAGATTTTCTTTTAAGCTCTTGTTTACCTTAAACAGGATAAGAATTCCGACGCCCGCGCCTGAAAAAAGTCCCGCCATCATAGTTCCCGCGCTGATGAAGCCTTCCATACAGAAGTTCGTAAGCGCAACCGAAACGGCGCAGTTCGGAATAAGTCCGAGAAGCGCTGAGATTAGATGGCTTATAATCGGCTTATTTTCTATAACGCTTGAAATGTTCTCGCTTCCGATAAAAAGAGCGAGGGCGTTTACCGCAAGAGTTACGATAAGTATAAATCCGCCAATTGTAACAGTGTGGTGAATTGCCGAAATAAAAATTCCGTTTTCGCAATGGCAGTTTTCCTCGTCACAGATTCCGTCTATGTTAATCGGCTTCTTGCTCCGCCTCATAACGCGGAGCGTAAGGTCTATCGCAAAGCCGACGGCAATACCGACAGCCGCCTTGTATCCGATAATCGCAAGTATAGCCTTTGCCGAAATGTTTCCGGATATCATTATAGGAAGCATCTCGTCAGACGTTGAGAGGAAAACCGCAACAAGCGTTCCGAGCGATATAACCCTTCCCGAATAGAAGTTCGATGCCGCCGCGGAGAAACCGCACTGGGGAATGGCGCCGAGAAGTCCGCCAACGAGGGGGCCCGCGCTGCCCGAGCGCTCCATAAAGGCGCGGGTTTTGCCTGATGCCTTATGCTCTATAAACTCCATAAAAAGATAGGCTAAAAATAAAAAGGGTATAATCTTTAAGGTGTCTAAAATTCCGTGCAGAAGAACTTCTTCGTATATTGCGTGCCATATATCCTGATGCTCTGCGACGTGCGCGTGAAGAAGAGTAGTCATAATAGTTATCTCTTCCTTTCTGCCGTGAAAATGCAGCTTTCGCATTTTCCGTAGAGCAGGGCGCCGTCGTCAAGCGCAAAGCCCTTCGCGCTCATTATTCTGTTTTCAAGCATGTGCGATATCTCATCGTCAAGATGTATAAGCTTACCGCATTCCTTGCATTTCAGGTGCAGATGCTCCGAGCAGTGCCCCGTGTGAATAAATTGATAGGTGACGCGCCTTGTCTTCCCATCGGATATCCTGCGCAGCGCCCCCTCGTCAACAAGCTTTGACACAAGGCGGTAAACCGTGCTTTTTCCGTGCCCGTCATTAAGTATCGCGGAGCATATATCCTCAATCGAGTATGCCTGACCGTTGCTGTGTGAGAGAAAGTCGAGAAGCTCCGCGCGTTTTTCAGTATTATAAGTCATATTATGTCCTTTATTTTTAAAAATGAGAATTATTCTCAATTCTAATATATAATACATCAATTTAATTTGAATGTCAATATGCAATTTTAAATAATTATAAAATTAATATTTTCTTAAAAATTGCGGGTTGTAATAAATTGTATTTCAGGGTGAATAATAAATATAAAATTCCCAAAGCAGTTATTAGCACTCAAAACAATAGAGTGCTAATATTTACATAAAATACATTATTTAGACTTTAAATGTTCACAAAATGATAGTAAACTATAAGCAGATAAGAATGGTGTCTGACGAAGGGCGGTGGTAATATGAACTTTGAAAAATTTACTGAAAAGAGTCTCGGTGTAGTACGGAGCGCGCAGAATTTGGCTGTGGAAAACAGGAACAGCGAAATTGAGGTTGCTCATTTTCTCCTGGCTCTTCTCTCTGACGGGGGCGGACTTATTTCCGAGCTGCTCGCACTTATGGGAGCTGACGTTAATTCATTATCCCTTGAGGTTCAAAGAATCGTTGAGTCCCTGCCTAGGCTGTCAGGCTCGGGATATTCGCCCGAGCGAGTATATCTTTCCAGAGAGGGAGAGCGGCTTCTCTCAGAGGCGGAAAAGAATATGAAGGATATGGGTGATGAATTTCTTTCCGTCGAGCATATTATGCTTTCGTTTTTTAATATATCCGATGATAAGATATCAAAGCTTTTTGAGAAATACGGCATCAGAAAAAAGGAATTTCTTGAGGCTTTGAAGAAAGTGAGGGGAAATATGAGAGTAACAAATGAAAATCCGGAGGGAACGTATAACGTACTTGAAAAATACGGTCAGGACCTCGTCGTTATGGCGCGCGAGCATAAGCTTGACCCCGTAATAGGAAGAGACGACGAGATACGTAACGTAATAAGAATTCTTTCAAGAAAATCAAAGAACAACCCCTGTCTTATAGGTGAGCCGGGCGTCGGTAAAACGGCTATCGCGGAGGGACTTGCTCAGCGTATTGTCCGCGGCGACGTGCCGGATAATCTTAAGGACAGAAGCATCTTTTCTCTCGATATGGGCGCGCTTATCGCGGGCGCGAAATACCGCGGAGAGTTTGAGGAGCGGCTTAAAGCCGTGCTTTCAGAGGTCAAGTCGAGCGAAGGAAAGATAATTCTCTTTATAGACGAGCTTCACACTATCGTGGGCGCGGGAAAAACCGACGGAGCGATGGATGCCGGAAATATACTTAAGCCAATGCTTGCCAGAGGCGAGCTTCACTGCATAGGCGCGACGACTCTTAACGAGTACAGGCAGTATATAGAGAAGGACGCGGCGCTTGAGAGGCGTTTTCAGCCGGTTATCGTTCCCGAGCCTACCGTAGAGGATACGATTGCTATTTTAAGAGGACTCAAGGAGCGCTACGAGGTTTATCACGGCGTTAAAATTCACGACGGCTCGCTTATAGCTGCCGCTACGCTCTCAAACAGATATATCTCGGACAGATTCCTGCCCGATAAGGCTATCGACCTTGTAGACGAGGCGTGCGCGCTTATAAAGACAGAGATGAACTCAATGCCCACAGAGATGGACGAAATCTCGAGAAAAATAATGCAGCTTGAGATAGAGGAAGCCGCGCTTAAAAAGGAGAGCGATAAGCTCTCTAAAGAAAGGCTTGAAAAGCTGCGCGCGGAGCTTTCCGAATTCAGAGAGAAATTCAGTGAGATGAAGGCGCGGTGGGAAAACGAAAAGACCTCAATCGATAAGACGCGTAAAATCCGTGAGGAGATAGAGAGCGTCGGGGCGGAGATTGAAAGGGCGGAAAACGAGTATAATCTCGCGAAGGCTGCCGAGCTTAAATACGGTAAGCTCCCAAAGCTTAAGGAAGAGCTTGAGAAGGCAGAGACAGAGAATGCCGAGAGAGCCAACACCTCGCTTCTCAGAAATGCCGTTACCGACGAGGAAATAGCCAAAATCGTCGCGCGGTGGACGGGTATTCCGCTCTCGAAGCTTATGGAAGGAGAGAGGGAAAAGCTTCTTCATATGGAGGATATACTTCACCTGCGCGTCATAGGTCAGGACGAGGGAGTGAGAAAGGTCTGCAATTCTATTCTGCGCTCACGCGCGGGAATACGCGACCCCAAGCGTCCCATAGGCTCGTTTATGTTCCTCGGTCCGACGGGCGTCGGAAAAACCGAGCTCGCGAAGGCTCTTGCCGCGTCTCTTTTTGATGACGAAAAGAACATCGTCAGAATAGATATGTCGGAATATATGGAAAAATACAGCGTTTCAAGGCTTATCGGAGCGCCTCCCGGCTACGTCGGATACGACGAGGGCGGTCAGCTTACCGAGGCAGTCAGAAGAAAGCCGTACGCGGTAGTGCTTTTCGACGAGGTTGAAAAGGCTCATCCCGACGTTTTCAATATTCTTTTACAGGTGCTTGACGACGGACGAATTACCGACAGTCAGGGCAGGACGGTCGATTTTAAGAACACTATTCTTATTATGACGTCGAATTTAGGCTCGCCTTATATTCTTGACGGAATTACGGCTGACGGAGAAATAAGCAGCACAGCAAGAGAACAGGTAGACGCCCTCTTAAAGCAGTCCTTCCGCCCCGAATTTCTTAACCGTCTTGATGAAATCGTATATTATAAGCCCTTAGGAAGAGGGGAGATTTCCAAGATTGTTGACCTTATGGTAAAATCTCTCGATAAGCGTCTTTCGGAAAAGCAGTTATCAGTAAAGCTTACCGAACAGGCGAAGGAGTATATTATTGATAAC
>JAZQKG010000056.1:0-11028 GCA_045542035.1 Eubacteriales bacterium
TGGCTACGATCCGACTTCATAGAAAAAGCCTTGCATGACTTGGCAAAGGCAGTGGAAAGTAACGACGCGGTGGAACGAGTCAAGGTTACAATCACACTGAAAAAACCGAAACCAAAGCCAGACAAGGCAAAAACCAGCGAAAGCAAATAGCTTTCAGGCAGGGACGGGGCGCAAGCCCCTCCCGTAAGCCCTATTTTATCATAAATGATCGTATTTGTCAAGTATCAAAATCAAAAAAGGGGGCGCAAGTTATGACAATCACCAAAGGACAAAACACCTACAACGTGACCGAATCAAAAAACAAGTGGTTTATAAAAGCGCAGAGCGGGAAAGCAGAGATCGTCTGCGAGGTATCAAAGACGATTTGCAAAGACGAAGCGGAGCTGCGCGAATATATCAATAGCAACGAAATGTTTTGAAAAGGGGCAAGGAACATGGAAGAAAAGAAAGCGGCAGCACCGAAAAAACACGCAGCACAGGAGCGGTATGCAGCAAAATATAAAAAGCAATACAAGCTCGACTGCTTCACAAGCACTGAAATGGACATAATAGAAAAGCTGGAAAGCGTGCCGAATCGCGCCGGCTATATAAAGCAGCTGATTCGCGCCGACATAGCAGCAGGCAAAAAATAAACAACACTGCCCCGCACAGAGCGGGGCAATTTTTGTTTTCAGGGGGCATCTGGTATGGGTAAAAAGTTCAATCATCTTTCAATTGACGCACGTTTGAAAATCGAGGGCTGGCTGCGTGTTGGCGTTAAGCCGCGACAAATCGCAGAGCTGCTGCACTGCCATGTCAGCACGATATACAGAGAAATGAAGCGCGGAACATACGAGCATCTGAATTCTGACTACACAACCGAGATCAGATACAGCCCTGATATTGCCGAAACGCAATACAGATTGAATCTGTCCGCAAAGGGCGCGCAGCTGAAAATCGGCAACGATCACCGCCTTGCGGATTTCATAGAAAACAAAATTATAAAAGAGAAATATTCTCCCGCGGCTGTGCTGGGAGAGATACGCGATCAAGGGCTGGAATTTGACACAACGATTTGCGTCACTACGCTTTACAGCTATATTGACAAAGGAATATTTTTGCGGCTGACGAATAAAAATCTGCCGGTAAAGAGAAACAAAAAGAAGCACCCGAAAAAAGTGCGCGCGTGCCGTGCCAGCCGCGGCGAGAGTATAGAACACCGCCCCGCAGAGGTCGCAGAGCGGCTGACAGCCGGACATTGGGAAATGGACTGTGTAGAGGGAAAGAAAGGCACGAAAAAGACCCTGCTCGTCCTGACCGAGCGGAAAACCAGAAAAGAAATAATACGGCTGATGCCAGACAAGACCGCAAAAAGCGTCATTGCGGATCTTGATAGATTGGAGCGCCGTCTCGGGGCGGTCATGTTCCGCAAGATATTCCAAAGCATCACGATTGACAATGGCTCGGAGTTTTCGGACTGCGAGGGCATTGAGCGTTCCTGCATCAGTGGCAAAAAGCGGACAAAGGCGTACTATTGCCACCCATACAGCAGCTATGAGCGCGGCTCGAATGAAAATCAAAACAAGCTGATACGCAGATTTTATCCGAAAGGGTATGATTTTAGCAAGACATCAGCCGCCGCAATTGCCGCGCTCGAGGGCTGGGTGAACAACTACCCGCGCAAAATATTTGGGTATTCAACCGCTGAAAAACAGTACAAACAGCACTTTGAATGCAATTTATAAAATTTTTTCAACTTTTTTCGCATTTACTCTTGACATTTTCAAAAAATAATAGAAAAAGGGCGATTTTTTCGCCCTTTTCTTGAATTAGTCTAAAATTCCTTCGAGAGGAGTGAGATTCCAAAGCTTTGCAAGTCCTTTAATTACCTCGTCGGGAATTACGTTTACCACGTGACCGAGTGAAAGCATATAGATTTGAGCGGTTTTTTCAACGGTTTCTATAAGACCAAACGCTTCGTCCATATTTTTACCAGTTCCGTAGATTCCGTGGTTTGTCCAAACAACAAGTCTGAATTTCTTCATTTTTTCAGCCGTAGCTTCGCCTATTTCGTTAGTTCCGCAAACCATGCAGGGAAGAATACCGACACCGTCGGGGAAAACGACTACAGCCTCAGTGTTTGACTGCCAAAGCTTGTGCGTGAAGTCCTTTTCATCAATTGAACATACGGTGTTCATTGCTATTGTGTATGTAGGGTGAGAGTGCATAACTATGCGGTGTTCGGGATCAACAGAGAGTCTTGAAATATGGCTCATCATATGAGCGGGGAATTCAGATGTAAATTTGCCGCCGTCTTTATAACCCCAAAGAAGCTCTGCGGTTGTTCCGTCCTTTGCGATACGAACTATACCAAGGTTGGTTTCGGGATCCTTATCAACGTTCTTGAAATATTTACCTGTTCCGGTAACGATAAATATCTTTCCGATAAGAGCTGTTGCGTCAAAGCCCGTTGGGATAGTGCGGATGACATTGTTAAGGTCAAGGTACTCAGCAACTTCTTTTTCATCAAGAAGGTAGCTTATATTTCCTCCGTTTCTTTCATCCCAGCCGAGACGGTACATGTTTGCCGTAGC
Source organism: Eubacteriales bacterium (assembly GCA_045542035.1). Lineage (GTDB taxonomy): Bacteria > Bacillota > Clostridia > Oscillospirales > CAG-272 > UBA1740. Next base: position 2,574 of record JAZQKG010000056.1, read on the forward strand.
TTCGCGCATTTCCATGACGAAAGGCGCTTCAAAAATGTTTTTCATAATTTATATTCTCCTTTAAAATTAAATTCATTTCATAAAATTACAAAGCTTATATTTCTTTTATTTCAAATGAGTTTTTGATTATTTTGCGTCCTGCGTATATATCTTCAAGCTCACCGTTTCCAACCATTTGCATCATAAGGTTTCCGATAGCTGTTCCCTCGGTCGGACCTGTAATTATTTTACGCTTCGTATATTTTGCCGTAAGCTCGTTTAAAAACGTATTTTTGCTTCCACCACCGATTATATTAAGCGTAGTGTATTTTTCACCTGTTATATTTTCGAGATCATCGAGTGCTTTTGCGTAGGATTTCGCAAGATTGTTATATATAATGTAAGCAATATCTCCGACATTCAGTCTTTTTCCTACTGCGCTGCATATTTCCTGCGTCATGCTTTCGGGGGCGAGGAATCTTTGATCATTAACGTCAATTTCATATTTAGATGTAGATTTCATCGCCATATTCATCAGCTCTTCAAAGCTGTATTTATCTCCGGTTTCATGCCTTACCTGCTGAATCATCCAAAGACCCATGATGTTTTTCTGTAGGCGGAAGGTTTGGTTGATGCTTCCTTCGTTTGAATAATTAGCTTCCATAGCCACCGTATCCGTGTGGGCATTTTTCTGTTCAACTCCGAGAAGAGACCACGTTCCGCTTGATATGTACGGGGTTTCGCTATCAAGCGGGGCTGCAAGAACGGCGCTTGCCGTATCGTGCGTTGCGGGAAGTATAACCTTGGATTTATACCCCACGTATTCACTGACCGCATCGGTGAATTCACCGATAACAGTTCCCGGCGTTGTAAGAGGTGCGAAAAGCTCTTGGTTATAGCCAAGCTTTTTTATGATATCACAGTCCCAAAAGTGAGTTTTTGAATTTACCATGCCTGTTGTAGTTGAATTGGTATATTCCTGACGCTTAAGTCCTGTAAGTTTAAAGTTGAAATAATCCGGAAGCATAAGAAGAGATTTTGCTTTTTGCAGCTTTCCGCTCATTTTATCCGAATATAGCTGATAAACTGTGTTTATACTTCCAAACTGTATGCCTGTTTTGTTATATAGCTCTTTAAACGGAATTATGCCGTGCACCTCGGGTATTGCGCTTTCGGTTCTGCTGTCGCGATAGCAGAATACCTCTCCGATTGGCAGATCGTATTCATCAAGCAAAACGTAGTCGACACCCCACGTGTCTATACCTACAGAGACCGGTATTTTACCTATTTCAGATGCCTTTTTCAGTCCGTTGAGTATTTCCTCGAATAAACGCCTGACGTCCCATGTTAAATGCGCGTGTCCGTCAATCAAAACCTCTTTCGGCAAATTTTGAAAGCGGTATATTTCCTCGGTCATCATTTTTCCGTTTTCCAGCCATCCAAGAAGATGTCTTCCGGACGATGCTCCGATATCTATTGCAAGATAGTACTGCATAGTTATCCTCCGAATTCTTTTTTATATATTTTATCATCTTTTAATTTGTTTGTCTATATTTGCTCACAAACTTGACAAATGAGCATAAATAAGATATAATATAATCAAAAACAGTCAAAAACACTCAGAGGTCAATTATGATAACAAATGAGCGGTATAATATAATAATGGACGTGCTCAAGGAGAGCAAGAAGGCAAACGTAAAGGACCTTGCAAAACGTCTATACGTAAGTGAGGCGACGGTAAGACGCGACCTTTCCGAGATGCAAAAGCTCGGACTTATAGAGCGCAGCCATGGCGGTGCTATTTTACCTGACAATGCGGAGGAGATATCAATATTTGTCAGAATAAATAAAAATTCTAAAGAAAAAGAGCATGCCGCAACTAACGCATTACGGCACATTCCGGAGTTTCGCTCTGTTTTTGTTGATAGCTCATCAACAGCGCTTGCACTTGCGGAGAGAATGGACCTTTCTTTTAAGACTGTTGTGACTAACAATTTGCAAACGGCAATAACACTTTCAAAAAAAAGAGATATAAACTTAATAATTCTTGGAGGAAGCGTACAGTACAACACCGTTTCTGCGACGGGCAGTTTTACAGCAAGACAGCTTGAAGATTTTTCGTTTGACCTTATTATATCTTCATGCGCGGCAATTATCGGGACAGACGTATACGAGCGCTCTCTTGAGCAAAAGGAGATAAAAGCCGCCGCGCTAAAAAGAAGTAAATACCGTGTTCTTGTCTATGACAGTACAAAATACTCTGCTTACGGAGCATACCGCACCGGCAATCTTTCAGAATATGATTTGATTGCCACAGATAAGTGTCCTCCGAACGCTATTTTGGATAAAGAAATAAATATTGTTTGGTAAACGTAATTTTAAAATAATATTTTTGCACAGTCGCTGAATGCGACAGAATGGAGATTCATATGAAAATATACACATCACTTGATATGTTAATAGGGCATACACCTCTTCTTGAGTTGAAAAATATAGAGAAAGAGCTTGATTTAAAAGCTAAGCTTATTGCAAAGCTTGAATATTTCAATCCTGCAGGCTCTGTCAAAGACAGAGCAGCAAAAGAAATGATAGATGACGCCGAAAGGAGAGGCATCTTAACTCACGAATCGGTAATTATAGAGCCAACGTCCGGAAATACGGGAATAGGTCTTGCATCGGTTGCGGCATCCCGCGGATACAGAGTTATAATAGTTATGCCCGAGACTATGTCTGTTGAGCGGAGAATGATAATGCAGGCGTACGGTGCTGAGCTTGTGCTTACAGAAGGGGCGCTCGGTATGAGCGGCGCTATAAAATGCGCGTATGAACTTGCGAAAGAGATTAACGGTGCTTTTATACCCGATCAGTTTGAAAATCCAGCAAACGCTAAAGCTCACTACATGACGACGGGACCGGAAATTTATGAGGATACCGACGGAAAAGTTGACGTTTTCGTCGCAGGTGTTGGAACGGGCGGAACAATAAGCGGAGTAGGCAAATATCTTAAAGAGAAAAACGAAAATGTAAAAATCATTGCGGTAGAACCAAAAAACTCAGCAGTTCTTTCCGGAGATAAAGCAGGAGCTCACGGACTGCAGGGAATAGGAGCGGGATTTATACCCGGAGTTCTTGATACCGATATTTATGATGAAATAATCAAGGTAAAAGAAGCAGATGCTTACGAGGCGGCAAGGCTTATGGGAGCCAAGGAGGGAATACTCGTCGGAATATCATCGGGAGCTGCCTTATATGCCGCGGCGGAAGTTGCAAAACGCCAAGAATATATCGGTAAAAACATCGTCGTTTTACTTCCGGATACCGGTGACAGATATCTGTCTACAGAACTCTTTAAAAAGTAAAAATTTTCATTTAAAATATTGAAAAAAACGTTTGTGTGTGGTATAATAACAGATATTAAAGAAAAAGGCGGTATTTATATGAAATTCGGTATGCCGGCACTTGTCGAATGCAAGGATATTACTGAGTGCGTAGAAGTTGCTAAAAATAACAGTCTTGATTTTGTTGAGATAAATATGAGCTTTCCTCAATATATTCCGCAAAACAGTGACGTAAGACTTTATAAGAGCCTAGCTGAAAAAAACGGTATTTTTTATACTATACACGCTGACGAGCAGTTGAATCCGTTTGATTTTAATCCAGCCGTTGCCGATTGCTATTTCGGAGTTATGGCAGACTGTATAGATTTTGCAAAAAAAATAGGCGCGCCCGTAATAAATTTGCATCTACTGAAGGGCGTTTACGTTACGCTTCCCGAAAAGGTTATTCTTCTTACCGACGTATATAAGGATGAATACAAAAAACGTGTAAAAGATTTTATCCGCATGTGTGAAGAAAAAATAGGCAATTCCGGTCTTAGAATCGCTATCGAAAACGTTGATTCTAATCCTTTCACAGAAAGTCAGCTCGATGCGCTTGAGTATTTTATGGACAGTTCTGCTTTTGCTTTGACGCTTGACGTTGGACATGATGACTGCATGGGCGGAAAGGATAGACACATATTTGAAAAGTATCCTCACAAGCTTATTCATATGCATCTTCATGACAGTGACGGACGCCACCCGCATCTTCCTCTTGGTGAGGGACGTTTGGACGTGGATTCAAAGCTCTCAATGCTTAAACCCGATTCCACCTGTCTTATTGAAGTTAAAACTATCGCGGGACTTTCTAAGAGTGTTGAGTATTTAAAAAACAAACTCGCAGGTTTTCATTTTGACCCGAATCATTCTTCCCGAGTGCAACATAGGAACGACGAAGGAGTTCTTCGATGAGATAGTCACAAGAAAATTTGTGCCAGAGAGAGAAAGCTATATTAAGAAATTATCAAGGAGTACGTATGACGGCAAAGGAAAGATTTATAGAGGTATATAAAAATAATATAAAGAGAGAGGGCGCTGACAAGCTGCTCGATTATCTTACTTCATCAGATTTCTTCGTAGCACCCGCATCCTCGCGTTTTCATTCTTCGTACGAGGGCGGTCTATGCGAGCATTCCTTAAATGTTTACGATTGTCTTGTGAGCTACTTGAATACTGAAAGAGCAAAAAATACGTTTGGCTTTAGTTACTCGGATGAAAGTATTGCAATTGTATCACTTCTACACGACCTTTGCAAAGTGGGGGTTTATAAAAAAGGATTCCGCAACGTAAAGGATGAAAAAGGTGCGTGGCAAAGAGTTGATACCTTTGAATACGACGACAAGCTTCCTTACGGTCATGGCGAAAAGAGTGTTTATATAATATCAGGTTATATGCGCCTGACAAGAGAAGAAGCGTTTGCGATACGCTACCATATGGGATATTCGTCAACAGAAGATCAGAGAAATGTGGCGGCGGCATTTGAGATGTTTCCGCTTGCGTTCGCGCTTTCAACCGCTGACAGCGAAGCAACGTATTTTATTGAAAGCAAGAAAAACAAATAAACAAATCGGCTCGGTTAACCGACCCGATTTGTTTATTTGTAGGAAATATATCTTCTTTTTAGGGCATTGCGGAATTTAGTGGGAGAATATCCGGTTTCTTTTTTGAATAGTTTTGTAAAATGCGCAAAATCGTAAAATCCAACCTCTTCCATTATTTTGTTTATTGCTGTATTTGAATGCTCAAGAAGAAATTTAGCGCGTTCTACTCTTAGAATATTTATATACTTCAGCGGGGGATATCCGGTTTTTTCTTTGAATTTTTTTGCAAAATAATTCGGAGCTAAATTCGCCATATCAGATAGCTCGGTAAGAGTAAATTTTTCGGAATAGTTCTTTTTGATAAACGTTATTACTTTATCGGTCTCATCCTTTTCAGTTGGAGTGACGTTTATGTAATTTGCACTTTCCAAATATATTCCGATTAATGACAAAATCGCGGATGATTTATATAGCCTTTGTGACGGCGTTGAAATTTGCTCGTTTACGATTTGTTCGCACAAATCGCGGATATGTTTACTGTTTCCAATGCGTTTTATAAATGGAGTGTCGGTATAATCAAAAAAATTGTTTTGTCCTACTCTTAAATCAAAATGGAACCAAAACTTTTCTGCATAGCCAAGCTCGGTGAGATGGTATGAATGCTTGGTTCCCGCAGGAATAAGTATTGCGTCACCCTCTTTTGCAATAAGTATATTATTCTTGCTTTCAACACAAATCTCTCCGTCTGTAACGAAATAAAGCTTTGAATTTGGACAGATAACGTTTTTATCCCGCCATTCCGTGTTAAGAACTATTTTTGATCCGTGGTGATATACGGCAGATATTGCATCACTATAAAAATTCATAAAAAATCCCTCCGTATATAAGTATACTTCAAATTTATATATTTGTCAATAAATAAGATGATTTTGTACAAATTTTGAAGTGATATTATTATAACGTAAGTCTTTACCTCGGGTGTATAATAAAAACAAATTAAAAACTGAAAGGGGAAAATCTATGAAGGTTCGTATAGGTATCAGACCTACTATTGACGGTCGTTGGGGCGGAATCAGGGAAGGTCTCGAAGAGCAGACGATGAATCTTGCCAAGGCGGCAAAAAAGCTTATTGAAGAGAATGTTTTTTATGCAGACGGAACACCTTGTGAAGTTGTAATATCGCCTACAACGATAGGTGGAGGTAAAGAAGCATATGACTGTCAGCAGTATTTTATAAAAGAAAATGTTACCGCGACTCTGACGGTAACTCCTTGCTGGTGCTATGGCAGTGAAACTATGGATTTGAATCCAATGACTACTAAGGCTGTATGGGGATTTAACGGAACAGAAAGACCCGGCGCTGTTTATCTTGCCGCTTCTATGGCAGCTCACGCGCAGAGAGGACTCCCTGCATTTGCAATTTACGGCAAAGATGTGCAGGATGTCACAGACAACGGAATAACCGAAGATGTAGAAGAGAAAATTTTACGGTTCGCACGTTGCGCTCTTGTTGTCGGTCAGATAAAAGACAAGGCTTACGTTAGTATAGGCTCTGTTTCCATGGGCATCGGAGGCTCATTCCTTGATGCAGAGATGATGCAAAAATATTTCGGTATTCGCGCTGAATGGGTTGATATGACCGAAATTCTCAGAAGAATTGACCTTGAAATCTATGATAGAGAAGAATATGAAAAAGAACTTAAATGGATAAAGGCAAATTGCAAAGAGGGCAAGGACCTCAACGGCGGACCCTGGGGGCAAAAGGATTTCACAAGAGAAGAGCTTGATGAGCAATGGAAATTCGTTGCAAAGATGACTCTTATTATCAAAGATATTATGCTTGGCAATGAAAAGTTGAACGACATAGGAAGGCACGAAGAAGCTCTTGGCAGAAATGCTATATTCGGCGGATTTCAGGGTCAGCGTATGTGGACTGATTATAAGCCGAACGGAGATTTTACGGAGGCTATACTCAATTCTACTTTTGATTGGAACGGAAAGAAAGCGCCAATTATCCTCGCGACCGAAAGCGATAATTGCAATGGACTGGCAATGTTGTTTGAAACGCTCCTGACCGGCAGAGCAAGTGTTTTTGCCGACGTTCGCACGTACTGGTCTTGCGAGTCTGTTGAAAAATGTACCGGATGGAAACCGACCGGACTTGCCAAGAATGGATTTATTCATCTTATAAACAGCGGTGCAGCCGCACTTGACGGCACAGGCGCAGTGAAGGATGAAAAAGGAAATCCAATTATGAAAAAATGGTGGGAAATTGAGGATAATGACATATCGGCAATGCTTGGAAGTACGAAATTCAGCCCGGCAAACAGAGGATATTTCAGAGGCGGCGGATTTTCTTCCACGTTTTCAACAGAGGGCGAGATGCCGATTACTTTGGTAAGAGTAAATATGGTTGACGGAATCGGATATACTATGCAGATCGCCGAGGGATATACCGTTGAGCTTCCCGAAGAGGTTAACAGAATAATTCTTGACAGAACTGACCCGACATGGCCATCCACCTATTTTGTTCCGAGACTTAACGAAACCAATGCGTTTTCCTCGGTTTATAACGTAATGGCAAATTGGGGCGCAAATCACGGAGCTTTCGTATACGGACATATCGGAAAGGATCTCATAACCCTTGCAAGTATGTTCAGGATTCCTGTAACGCTTCACAATATAGAGGACTCGGATATATACCGTCCGCACTCATGGTCGGCATTCGGCACAAAGGATCTTGAGGGGGCTGATTTCAGAGCCTGCGCTAATTACAAGGAGCTTTATAAATAAGGATATTTGATATATACGAATACGTTAGAAATTTTGAAAAGCTTGGCTTCGTAATGTTTGTTCATTTTGGCATTTGCTTTTCTAACGGAGCTAATTGCGAATTTTTTGTGGAAATTGAAAACTGCAGACTTTCGCGGGGAACAAAAGATATCATATCGTCATATATTGAATTTTATAAAAAAATCTGCTCGATACCGAAAGGTAAAGAGCAGATTTTTTTATGATTTAATTTGTAAACTTCTTACGAGCAGTGTAGGAAGTGTGAAGCGCATGGTGCGCTGCATGGCATCCGTAGCCACCCTTGAAGTAATTGTCGTAAACTTCCTTGATAACAGGATTCTGGTGAGACTTACGAATTGTCATCGCCTCATCCTGATCGTAAAGAGCCTTAGCTCTAACAGCCTTGAGGTCAACAGTATCACGTACGTGCTGAGGCTGGATAGGCTGACCGCCGCCGTTTACACAACCGCCGGGGCATCCCATGATTTCAACGAATGTCCAATCAGCTTCACCGCTTGCAATCTTGTCCATAACCTTCTTAGCGTTTGCCGCACCGGATGCAACGCAAACCTTTATATCCATACCTGCGATACTGTAGGTAGCTTCCTTAAGGCCGTCTGTTCCGCGGACTTCAGCGAATACAAGCTCTTTGTTGTCTTTGCCGGTGAGAACGTCGTTTGCTGTTCTGAGAGCAGCTTCCATAACTCCGCCTAAGTCGGAGGCCAAGCGGTCTTAGGAAGACAATGTCATAAATCAACTCCTTGG
>JAZQKG010000057.1:0-29839 GCA_045542035.1 Eubacteriales bacterium
ATGTTATTAAGATGTTAAAAAATTTGTTTATTTGATTTTAAAAAAATTCAACATTTTTACAACATATTTTTATGAAAAATTTTTTTTATTTTCCCTTGGTATACAAAAGATTTTTCAATATATCAACAAATTAACATTCCCTACTACAACAATTACTACAAAAATATTATTGTTTATTCTCCGCTGCGGAGAGAAAGGAATAGAAAATGAAATTTACAGTACACAAATCGACTTTTTTAAAGATTCTAACGCCTGCTATGGGCTCTGTTTCTAATAAAAACACAATTACTTCAATAGAAGGAGTTCTTATAGAAACTCTTGATTCGGGTCTTATTCAGATATCTACTTACGATATGAATAAGGGAGTAAGAGCAACTTTTATGCCTTCTGAAATTGAAAGAGAAGGAAAATATATAATTAACGCTCAAAGACTTTATCAGACGGTAAGGGTTCTTCCTGATGATGAGCTCACTATAGATATTAACGAAAAGCTTAACTGCGAAATTTCCTGCGGAAAGGCAAGCTTCTCGATATTTGCAAGTAAGGGAGACGATTTTCCTAATCTCCCAGACCTTATTTCCGATAAAGGATTTGAAATAAATTCCTCTACTTTTAAAAAAATTATTGGAAAGGTATCTCATTCAATAGCTACTCAGGATAACAGAGCTATGCTTATGGGAGCATACTTTAAAATAAATAACGAGGGTATGGAGGTTGTTTCGTGCGACAGCTATACTTTATCAAAATGTAATATTAAATGTGAAGTAAATTCTATAGAAAATAATAATGAGGCTGTAGATTATTCTTTTATAATTCCCGGCCACGCGTTAGCGGAGCTTTCTAAAATACTTCCCGACGATGAAGAATTTAAGTTCTTATTCTATCTTTCAAGAAAACACGCTATAATAAAATGCGATGATATTACTTTCTTTACAAGAACCATTGATTCGGAATACATAGATTATAATAGAATAATTCCTAAGGAAAACGATATATTCGTAACCGTAAACAGAGAAAGAATGCTTTCCGGTCTTGAAAGAGCAAATATTATAGCCGAAGAAAAAATACAGGGAAGCGGAAGAAGCTACGTTAAATTAAATATTGAAAATGATTTTCTTACTCTTTCATCATCATCGGTAAACGGCAAGGTTCTTGATGAAATGGACTGCGTACACGAAGGAAATGAAATAGAAATAGGATTCAATTGCCGTTATCTTATAAACAGTATAAAAGCAGCGGAAGGAGAGGATATTATAATATCACTTAAATCTCCGACTCAGGCAATTACCATAGAGCCCAAGACTCCTGATGAAAAATTCGTATATTTCTATATGGTATTACCTGTAAGAATGAATGAAAGATAATGATAATAAAAAGGTTTATTGCTGAAAATTTCAGAAATATAAATAATTGCGATATTAGTTTTTCAAAGGGTGTAAATCTTTTATACGGAAACAACGCGCAAGGTAAAACAAACGCGATAGAAGGAATATACATATTTGCAAGAGGAAAATCATTCAGAGCGTCTGAAGATAAAGAGCTTGTAAAATTTGAAAAAGAAGGATTCAGGTTATACATAGAATACGAAGATAAAAACGGCAAAAATTCGCTTGAATACTCCTTTTTCGGAAGAGAAAGAAGAAGAAAAAAGAACGGTTATAAATTAGATAAAATAAAAGAAATGATTGGAAATTTTAAAGCCGTGCTTTTTTATCCGGATGACTTAAGTCTTGTAAAAAACAGCCCTGAGGAAAGAAGAGCTTTTTTAAACGTTGCGATAAGTCAGTGCTATGACGATTATATCGGTTATTATTCAAATTATAAAAAAGCGCTTGAAAACAGAAACTGTCTTTTAAAAATGGCTTCAAAGGGTATGTACGTAGATAATAATGAGCTTATTTCATGGTCTTATTATATGGCGGAATATGCTTCTTATTTGTTTAATATAAGAAAAGATTATACCGAAAAGCTAAATAAATATTCAAAAATTTTAATGAATCAAATATCTGACGGAAAAGAAATTATAGAAATAACCTATAAGAGCGATATAAAAAAAGAAGTCAGAGAAAGAAAAGAAGCCGAAGAAGAGTATAAAAGAATTTTCACAGAAGAATTAGAGAGAGAAAAAATAGTGGGAAGTTCTCTTTTCGGTATTCACAGAGACGACCTTATAATCAATATTAACGGTGTATCAGCAAGACTGTACGCGTCGCAAGGTCAGCAAAGATCTATAGTTCTTTGCTTAAAACTCGGTGAAGGAGAAGTAATAAAAGAAATATGCGGCGAATATCCTGTTTTCCTTTTTGATGACGTTCTTTCGGAGCTTGATGAGAAAAGAAAGAAATTCGTTATTGAAGGAATAGGTGAAAGACAGATTATTATAACTTCCTGCGAAAAGGAAAATAACTTTTTGCCGGATAAAAAAATAGAAGTTGATTTAGGAATATATAAGGATAGTTAATATGTATCTTCATATCGGAAACGGAGAAAGCATAAAAACAGACAGTGTAATAGGAATATTTGATCTTGATACTTCAACTGTTTCAAAAACAACAAAGAAATATATTTCAAAAAAAGAAAGAGAAGGAAGGATAGAATATACTGATTACGATCTTCCGCGTTCTTTCATTTTATGCAGAAAAAAAAATAAAGAGATTATAAAACTTTCGAGAATATCCACGGCGGGATTAAAACAAAGAATAGAAAACGAGATAAAGGGATATTGCGAGCAGAAAGGATAATAAAATGGAAAATTTAGAAAAAAAAGAACTTGAAAAAAACGGTTACGACGACAGTCAGATACAGGTTCTTGAGGGTCTTGAAGCAGTAAGAAAAAGACCGGGAATGTATATAGGAACAACTTCCATAAAAGGACTTCACCATCTTGTATATGAAATAGTAGATAATTCAATAGATGAAGCATTAGCCGGTGAGTGTGACAGTATAAAGGTTACTATATGGGAAGATAACAGCGTTTCTGTAGAAGATGACGGAAGAGGTATTCCTTCGGGTATGAACGAAAAGCTCGGCCTTCCTACTCTTGAGGTAGTATATACCGTTCTTCACGCGGGAGGAAAATTTGGCGGAGAAGGATATAAGATTGCGGGAGGTCTGCACGGAGTAGGAGCTTCTGTCGTTAACGCTCTTTCCGAATGGGTAGAGGTAGAAAACTGCAGAGACGGAAAGAAATATACCGAGCGTTTTGAGAGGGGAATGGTAAAAAGACCCTTTAAATGCGAGGGTGAATGCGGAGATAAGCACGGTCTTTACGTAAGATTTAAGCCTGACCCTACAATATTTGAAGAAACGGTATTTGATTTTAATACTATTCTTACAAGAATGAGAGAGCAGTCTTTTCTTAATGCAGGTGTTAAAATAATTCTCACTGATAAAAGAGAAGGACAGGAAAGAGAAGAGATACTTCATTATGAAGGAGGAATAATATCCTTCGTTGAGTATCTTAACAGTGAAAAAAGAGGAACTCCCGTTCATCCCGGCGTTATATATATGAAGGGTGAAAAGAACGGTTCTATTGCAGAAGTCGCAATGCAATATAATGACAGCTATAATGAAACTATAATATCCTTTGCTAACAATATGTCTACGATAGAGGGCGGAACTCATGAAACAGGATTTAAAACCGCTCTTACGAGAGCATTTAACGGTTATGCAAAAAAAGTAGGAATATTAAAAGGAGACGATACTCTTTCAGGTGAAGACGTAAGAGAGGGTCTCGTAGCGATAATATCCGTAAAGCTCACCGACGCTCAGTTTGAAAGCCAGACGAAAGCGAAGCTCGGAAACAGTGAAATAAGAACTCTCGTTGATTCAATAGTGTCAACAAAGCTTGAGGAATATCTTGAAGAAAATCCTCAGGAAGCAAAAATAATTCTTGAAAAGGCTCTTGCGGCGAACAGAGCGAGAGAAGCCGCAAGGAAAGCAAGAGAATTAACGAGACGTAAGAACGTGCTTGAAGTATCAACTCTTCCGGGAAAGCTTGCGGATTGTAATGAAAAGGAATCAAGGCTTACCGAAGTATATCTTGTTGAGGGAGATTCCGCGGGTGGTTCTGCAAAAGACGGACGAGACAGCCGTTTCCAAGCAATTCTTCCACTTCGAGGAAAGGTTCTTAACGTAGAAAAATCAAGACTTGATAAGGTTTATTCAAATACTTCTCTTATTCCTATTATACAGGCGCTTGGCTGCGGTATAGGCGAGGATTTTGATATAAATAAATTAAGATACGGAAAAATAATAATTATGGCGGATGCCGACGTTGACGGCTCACATATAAGAATTCTTCTTTTAACCTTTTTCTTCCGTCATATGAGACCTTTGATTGAGCAGGGACATATATATCTTGCTCAGCCGCCTCTTTATAAGGTTCATAAAGGAAAGCAGTTAAGATATGCTTTTTCAGATGCGGAAAGAGATAAGTATATAGAAGAGCTTGGCGGACACGGCGTAGAAGCCGAAAGATATAAAGGTCTTGGTGAAATGGACCCTGAGCAATTATGGGAAACGACTATGGATCCTGAAACAAGAACTCTTCTTAAGGTAGATATAAACGACGCCATAGCTTGCGACGAAATGTTCTCTGTTCTTATGGGAGATATGGTTGAACCGAGACGCGAGTTTATATCACAGAATGCAAAATTTGCAGAAAACCTCGATATTTAAAAAATAAAAGGATAAAAAAATGGATCATAATTATAAATCTTCCGATATAGAATTTCCTCTTCAAAAAATAGAGATGAGGGATATGGAAAAAGAGGTAAAGACTTCGTTTATAGAATATTCTATGAGCGTTATAACCTCTCGAGCTCTTCCTGACGTCAGAGACGGTATGAAGCCGGGACAGAGAAGAATACTCTACGCTATGTATGAAGATCATCTTACGTATGACAAGCCGTTCAGAAAATCCGCGACTACTGTCGGTAACGTTCTCGGTAGATATCATCCGCACGGAGATTCAGCCGTTTATCAGTCAATGGTAAGAATGGCGCAGAGCTTTTCATTAAGATATCCTCTCGTTGAAGGACACGGAAACTTCGGTAACGTTGACGGTGACCCTGCCGCAGCATACCGTTACACAGAAGCCAGAATGGCAAAGATTGCCGATCTTATGATGAGCGACATAGAGAAAAAGGTCGTTCCAATGACAAGAAACTTTGATAATACGAGAGATGAGCCGGTTGTTCTTCCTTCAAGATTTCCAAATCTTCTTGTAAACGGATCGGTGGGTATTGCCGTTGGTATGGCTACTAATATTCCTCCTCACAATCTTTCTGAGGTTGTTGACGGCACGGTTTACAGAATCGATAATCCAGAGTGTACGGTTGATGAGATTTTAGAATATATAAAGGGTCCTGATTTTCCTACTGCCGCAATTATATACGGTTCAAAGGGTATAAGAGACGCATATGAGACCGGAAGGGGCAAAATCTACGTACGCGCTCGCGCTACGATAGAAGAAGAGCATAAGAGAATAATATTCAGTGAAATTCCTTATATGGTTAATAAGTCTATGCTTATTGAGAGCATGGCAAATCTTGTCAAGGAAAAAAAGATAGAGGGTATAACCGCTCTTCGCGACGAGTCGGGAAGAGGAGGTATGAGAATTGTTGTTGAGTACAGACGCGACGCAAACGCGGAGGTAATTCTTAATCAGCTTTATAAATATACTCAGCTTCAGGATACCTGCTCTGTAAATATGCTCGTTATAGTGAACGGTGAGCCCAAAACTCTTTCTTTGCCTCAGGTGCTTGACGAATACATAAAATTCCAGGAGAGCGTAATTAAGAGAAGATGCGAATTTGATCTTGATAAAGCACAAAGAGAAAAGCATATTCTTGAGGGATACAGAATTGCTACCGAAAATATCGACGAGGTTATAGCAATTATAAAGAAGAGCGAATCAATTCCTGCGGCAAAGGAAAACCTTATGGAAAGATTCGGTCTTTCAGAAGCTCAGGCTCAGGCAATAGTTGATATGACGCTTGGTAAGCTTTCCGGTCTTGAAAGACAAAAGGTTGAGGAAAGAATAGCAAAGCTTGAGGTTGTTATAAGCGAGCTCGAGTCTATCCTTGCCGATGAAAACAAGATAAAGGAAATCCTAAAAAACGAGCTTCTTGAAGCTAAGTCAAAGTTTGGAGATAAAAGAAGAACCGAGCTTGTAGAAGCAACCGAGGAAATAGATATTGAAGATCTTATAGAAAGGCATACGTGTGTTATTACGGTAAGCCATGCCGGTTACATAAAGAGACAGAGAGCTGACGTTTATTCCGCGCAGAACAGAGGCGGAAAGGGTATTATCGGTATGACTACAAAGGAAGACGACTACGTTGAGGACGTTATAGTAGTTAACAGCCATTCTCATCTTCTGTTCTTTACAAATAAGGGAAGAGTTTACTGCAAAAAAGCATATAGAATACCTGAAGCTTCAAGAACCGCTAAGGGAACTAATCTCGTTAATATTATAGAGCTTGGTGAAGGCGAAAAGGTAACCGCAATAATATCTATTGCGGAATTTAACAAGGGCGAATATCTTACGATGGTAACAAAGAGGGGAGTTATAAAGAGAACTCTTCTTACAGATTTTGAATATCAGAGGCGCGGCGGAAAGATTGCAATTAATCTTGATGAGGACGACGAGCTTATTTTCGTAAGACACACGAAAGGAAACGAAAGTCTTATAATAGCAACGAGAAACGGTCTCGCCGTAAGATTTGATGAAAACAACGTAAGATGCATGGGAAGAGGAGCACACGGTGTTAAGGGTATAACTCTTGTTGGAGAAGATTACGTTGTCGGAGTTGCCGTAGTTGATGAAGAAAAGACACTTCTTACCATCACCGATAACGGAATGGGTAAGAGAACAGGCTTCTCTGATTTCAGACAAATGAAAAACAGAGGCGGTAAGGGAGTTACTTGTCAGAACATTACCGAAAAGACAGGTAAGCTTGCATCAATTATAACCGTTTCCGAAGATGATGACATCATGCTTATTACAAACGAAGGTACTATTATAAGAACGTCAGTTTCGGGTATTAACGTATATTCAAGAACGGCAACCGGAGTTATTGTAATGCGTCTTGCTGAAGGATCGTTTATAAATAACGTTGCAAGGCTTGAAAAAGCAGAAGAAATCGAAGAGGCGAGCGAGGCGATAGATAAAGAAATTGCCGAAAGCTCACCAACCGAGAAAAAAACAGAAGAGGCAGAAAGTGAAAATCTTTCCTCAGAAGAAGACTCCTTTTAATTAAGAGGTAATTTGATGAAAAAAATTATTTCTCTTTTGACGCTGTTTGCTTTGCTTTGTTCTCTCATATCATGCGGAGAAAAGAACAGGGAATATGATGAGAATGAAGTTAAGCAGGCAGCGGAAGAATTAATAAAAAGATCAGCAGAGCTTAACCGCATTTTTTGGGGTGAAGGAATAGGTTATATAGACGATGCGAGCTATTCTGTCGGATATTATTATCCAGCCGATATGTTTTCTCTTTCATATTACGGAATAGAAACTATTGACGATCTCAAGGATAAGACGCAAAAGGTATTTTCGTATTCATATTCCCAAAATATTTTCTCAACCGTTCTTTCATCTCTCAGTGACGGTGACGGAATATACGCCTTTGCGAGATATTATCAAAAGTTCAGCGATGCTGAAAATAAAGAGCCGGAATGTATAATGGTATATTCAAACGCACTCGTTCTTCTAAGGGATGAGGTAAGTTATAATTTCGATACTTTAGAGGTTACAGGTTCAAAAAAAGATATAGTATACGTCACTCTCTCAGTAGACGTAAGACGGGATGATAATACACAGACTCGTAATCTTAAGGTTGGACTTATAGAAGAAGAGAACGGTTGGAGAATTGACACGCCCACGTATATGAGCTATATTGAAAATAATGATTACGAAGATTTACAAGACAAAAAATAAAGTGAGGGAAAACAAATGACGTTCAAGGAAAAAATCGTAAAGCTCAGAAAATTAAAGGGACTTACACAGGATGAATTTGCAAGCGCTGTCGGCGTATCACGCCAGGCTGTTTACAAATGGGAGTCCGGTCAATCTTATCCCGAGGTAGCAAAGCTCCTTGAAATGAAAGCTCTTTTCAATATTTCTATTGACGATCTTCTTGACGATAATTACGAAGTAATAGTTCCGGAAAAGAAGAAGAAAAAGAGACTTCCTAAGGAAGTTAAACGCGAAATAGAAGAAAAAATAGAAGAATCTGTTATAAAAGAAGCAGAAGAAGCCGAAATTACTGAAAAAGAAACATTGGAAAAAGAGCCTGTCAGTGTCGCTTCAAATATAGAGACGGTGAAAGTATCGGAAGAAAAAAATTCACACGCTGGGGAAGAGGTAATTCCTATTCAGGAAAATGAGGAAAATGAGGCTGCCTCAAAACAGGAACCAAAGCAACAGGAAGTAAAGGAATTTCAGGAGAAAAAGACAGGATTCTTTGGCAGACTGTTTGGAAGAAAATAATTAATTTAAATAAAAAGATGCCGAAAGACTAAGAAGTCTGTCGGTAATGCTTAGTTATGCTCTCGGTAATGTTTATATATAAAATGAATAATATATTGAAGGTCCGTCTATAATTTCTAAAAAAGGATGGAAAAAGAAATGAAGGGCTATCAGAAGAAGGTTATATATATGAAAAATACGGGGAGTAAGCATTTTGAAGAAGCGTATTTTGTTCTGAAATCTGACATTGAGAAAACCGGAATATCGTGTAATGAAATGATAGATGAAGCAAATAGAATTATAGAGGAAAATTTCGATCAGAACAGCCGCGGATTCTTTTATTCGGTAAGGTGGTATATTATCGCTTTTTTAATCGGATGCGCCATAACTTTTGCAATATGTGCAATAATTGGACTTTTTCCGAGGTGATAATTATACATAGCATGAGATAGTATATATATTAGAAAGGAAACAAATGGTAAGAGAAAAGACCAGAACAGATAAAAATGGTAAACTCCGCGTAATGTCTCTTGGCGGTCTTGGAGAAATAGGAAAAAATATTACCGTATTTGAATACGGGGAAGATATAGTTATAATAGATGCAGGAATGGGTTTTCCGGATGATGATATGCTTGGAATAGATCTTGTAATTCCGGATATATCTTATCTTGTTAAAAATGCTGAAAAAATAAGAGGAATACTTATAACACACGGACATGAGGATCATATCGGCGGTGTTCCGTATATACTCAGGCAGATTAACGTACCTATATACGGAACAAGACTTTCTCTCGGTATAATAGAGGGAAAGCTTGATGAAATAAATCCCGGTTACGATCCCGATCTTTATACGGTCGAGGCGGGAGACGTTATTAATCTCGGTGTTTTTAAGGCGGAATTTATACACGTTAACCATTCTATAGCAGATGCGTGCGCTATTGCTCTAAAAACTCCAGTCGGTACGGTTTTCCATTCGGGAGATTTCAAGCTTGACGTCTCTCCGATAGACGGACTGATGATGGATCTAACCAGAATCGGTGAAATAGGAAAAGCGGGAGTTCAGCTTCTGCTTTGTGAATCAACCAATGCTGAGCGCGCGGGATATACTCCGTCCGAACGGACTGTCGGAAGCTCACTTGAGAGAATTTTTGTTCAGTATGAGGATAAAAGACTTATAATTGCTACCTTTTCTTCCAATATACACAGAGTTCAGCAGATAATTAACGCAAGCGCAAAGCACGGCCGTAAGGTTGCCGTAATCGGAAGAAGCATGGTAAACGTTATCGGAGCGGCAGCGGAGCTTGGTTATATGGATTTGCCTGACGGTATTCTTATAGACGTTGGGGAGATAAAAAAATATAAGCCCGAGCAGATAACGCTTATCACAACGGGAAGCCAGGGCGAGCCGATGTCTGCTCTCTACAGAATTGCCTTCTCTGAACATGACAAGGTTAAAATAAAGCCGAACGACGTTGTAATTCTTTCGTCAAGCGCCATTCCCGGAAATGAAAAGCTCGTTGGAAAAATTGTTAACGCGCTTATCAAGAACGGTGTTAAGGTAGTCAATGATTCGGTTGAAGAGGTTCACGTTTCAGGACACGCATGCAAGGAAGAGATAAAGCTTCTTATGGCGCTTCTTAAACCGAAATACTTCATGCCGATACACGGTGAGGAGCGTCACCTTTTTGCAAATAAGGAAAATGCTGAATTTATGGGTATACCCTCACAGAATATCTTTATATCCGAAATAGGCAAAGTTCTTGAAATTGATAAAAAGGGCGCGCGCTTTAACGGTATTGTGCCGTCTGGCAGAATACTTGTTGACGGCTCGGGAGTAGGAGACATCGGCAGCGTTGTTTTGAGAGACAGGAAAATTCTTTCCGAAGATGGACTTGTCGTCGTCGTTGCTACTGTAGATACAAACGGAGGATACGTTGTGTCCGGACCGGATATAATATCCCGTGGATTTGTTTACGTAAAGGAATCGGAGGAGCTTGTTGAGCGTGCGCGCAAGATCGCGGAGGCAACTCTTAACCGCGTTATATCAAAAGGATATGATGAAAGGATACAAATTAAAGGTCTTATAAGAGATGAGCTTTCTAAATTTATTTACAAGGAAACAAAACGAAGACCTATGATTTTGCCAATAATAATGGAAATATAAAGGGCTCGTATGAGCCCTTTAATTAAATGAAGATATGATTTACATAGGAATTATAGATACGGCGGGAATTTGTTCGTCGGATAGCCGCGTTATATCCAAAATTCCCGAAGATGTTCGGGGGCGTGTAGAAAAAACGAAGAATGAAAAAGAAAAAGCACAGCGCGCAGGAGCATATCTTATGCTCTCGGAGCTCTGTAAACGCTTCTTTGATATAAAAAGCTTTCAAATTCTTTATACGGACAAGGGAAAACCCTATTTAAGCGTGTGTAATAAAGTAAACAATAGTAGTCGTTATACGCCTAAAATCAGCATTTCTCATGACGGAGATGTTTCCGTTATTATTTTATGTGATGAAAATTTCGACGTTGGAATTGACATTCAGACAATAAAAGAAAATATAAACCGCATGGCTGTTTCTAATCGTTTTTTTGAAAAATGCAATGCGCTGCAGGGCGAGTCGGCCCCTGCTTTAAAAAATCTTATAAAAACCCCGCAATTAATGAATAAAAGCGTAGATATAGTATGCTTTAAATATGAGGAAGGCGCAATTTTTGAAGTACCGTATGATGATTTTTTGAGCGAAAGAGGACTGATTTCCGCAGAGGAAATTTGGTTTTTAAAAAAATGGACGTATCTTGAATCGCACTTAAAAATGTCGGGCGAAGGATTCGGGGGGCTTTCTTTCTTTGATAAAATCGCGGATGGCAGTGACTGCTGCAGTTTGGAATTTTTTTATAAAGAAAAATTTTATTTCATATGTGTTTGCGCGAAAGAAAAAACGAACCTAACGAAAAATGACGTCAAGTCCGTTTGAAGTTATATAAATAAAACACCAAGATGTTCAAGCAAAATTTTTGTTCCGATAGCGATTAAAACTATGCCGCCGAAAAACTCGGCCAATCTTTTATGCTTTGCTCCGAAAACAGAGCCGATTTTAACTCCGAGTGCCGACATTACGAGGGTTATAATTCCAATTGAACCTATCGCAATCCAGATGTTTACGTTCGGGAGAAGCGCGAATGTTATTCCTACCGCAAGCGCGTCAATGCTTGTCGCGATTGCCATTGTGAGCATTACTGATATGCAAAGAGAAGCATCAGCTTTTTCATCACACTTTGAGAAGGCTTCTTTTATCATATTTGCTCCGAGCAGGCCAAGCAGAGCGAATGCTATCCAGTGATCAATATTGGTGATATATTTTTCAAATGTTGAGCCGAGTAAAAATCCAATCAGCGGCATGATGGCCTGAAATCCTCCAAACCATGCGCCTGTAATAACCATATGCTTTAATTTAACTTTTTCTGTTGAAAGACCTTTGCAAATTGCAACCGCGAACGCATCCATAGCGAGCGCTATGGCGGTAACAATCAGTTCTATTGTTCCCATATAAACCTCTTTGAGTATATTGATATATATTATAACACATATACTAGGAAAAGTAAAGTATTGCGCGTTATATTTTTGCTTTTAAAAAGAAAAAATGACATAAGGCAAGAGAATGTTAAAATGAAAAAAATAACAAGAAAATTAGTTGCGATTCTTTGTACCGTCGCTTTCTTAATAACAATAGCTTCTTGTTCTGGTTCCGGAATAAAGCCGAAAAACCGTATATTTTACGGTTGCTTTGACACGGTAGGCTCGTTTTACGATTATTCAGGGATGGGAGAGGACGAATTTAATAAGCTTGCGGACAGGGTAGAGGATTCTCTTATCGAATACCACAGGTTATATGATATATATAATGAATACGACGGCTTAATAAATCTTGCGACCATAAACAAAAAAGCAGGACAAGGACCGCAAAGGGTTGATAAAAAGATAATTAATATACTCCTTTTCTCAAAAGAAATGCATGAATTAACAAACGGAAAAGTTAACGTTGCCATGGGATCCGTGTTAAAAATATGGCATGACTATCGGGAAGAGGGGATAAGTATTCCCGATAAAGAAATGCTTTCAAGCGCAAATCAGCACACGGATATAAGCAATCTGATTATAGACGAGGAAAACCTGACGGTCGATATTGTTGACCCAAAGATGTCTCTTGACGTTGGAGCGATTGCAAAAGGGTATGCCGTAGAAATGACGGCGGCGATGCTTGAAGCTGAGGGCTATTCCGGACTTGTGCTTGACGTTGGGGGTAATCTTCGCGTGATAGGAGAAAAGCCAAACGGAGAAGGCTGGAGCGCGGGTGTGAGAAATCCCGACCTGTCTTCTTCGGAATCATACGTTTACACTTTTAATTTGAAAAATGAAGCTCTCGTAACCTCGGGTTCATATGAAAGATTTTACATGGTAGACGGGGTCAGATATCATCATATAATAAACGAAGAAACGCTTATGCCTGAGAATTATTATCTTTCGGTATCTGTAAAATCCGATTCGTCTGCTCTTTCCGACGCGCTCTCCACGGCGATATTTAATATGGAGTATGATGATGCGAAAAAATTCGTTGAGAAATTCAAAAATATAACGGTCGTATTTGTTATGCCTGACGGAGATGTGCGGGCAGTGACCGGCAAATAAAAAATGATTAGGCGCAAATTTGCGCCTAATCATTTTTGCTTTATTTAATATGTGATAGGTTGTCCTAAAATTACTTTATTTCGGGATTAACTCTGTTTTTAAATTTTGTCATTGACACCACAAGACCGCTGAGAGCAAAGAGCGTAATAACGTTAGGAATTACCATAAGGTTATTGAACATATCAGTCAGCGCCCAAACAAGATCGTTTGAAAGCAGAGAGCCGAGGAACACGAATAGAATAGCTATCACGGAGTAGATAAAGGTCGATTTTTTGCCGAAGAGGTGAGTGAAATTGATTTTACCGAAGTAGTTCCAGCTAATGATGGTGGAAAAAGCAAAGAAGAGAAGACAAACAGCAATGAACATACTTCCTATGATATTGCCGACTGTTTTGCCAAACAGCCTTGCAAACGCGCTTGAGAATGCAAGCTGAGCCATATTAGAGCCGGAAATTTCACCCGAGGCTTTAAGCGCCTCATAGTTTTCCGGAGTAATTGTTCCGCCTGTGTAAAGCGATGAAATAACAACGAGCGCAGTTAACGTAAGAACGATAAACGTATCTATAAACACGCTTATCATAGCTACGGTTCCTTGCTGGTGCGGGTTTTTTACGTTTGCAAGCGCGTGGGCGTGAGGAGTTGAACCCATACCTGCTTCGTTTGAAAAGAGTCCGCGCTTTGCTCCCTGGCTGATAGCCGCTTTAATAGCTGCGCCGGCAGCGCCTCCAATCATAGCTTTAGGCATAAAGGCATACTTGAAAATCATACCAAACGCTGACGGAAGTGCGGTTATGTTTATACAAAGGACAAGAATTGAACCGGCAATATAAATTACAGCCATCATGGGAACGACTTTTTCGGTTACAGACGCAAGTCTTTGAACTCCTCCGATAAGAATGAAAGCCGCAAATGCAGCGATAACAACGCCGACAACTATAGTCACAACGGTAACAACGCTGTCGTTTGCGCCAAACGCTTTAAATACACCGCCGAAGTTTGTCGCGATTGAATTTGACTGAACCATTGCGCCCATAAATCCGAGCGCAAGGGTTGTGGCAACGGCAAAAAATCCCGCGAGAATTTTTCCGAACTTACCCTTGAAAGCCGTCTTTATGTAATACACGGGTCCGCCTTCAATGCTTCCGTCCGCGTTAACTACGCGTGTTTTCTGAGCGAGGGTTGCTTCAGCGTATATCGTCGCCATTCCGAAAAACGCGATTATCCACATCCAGAAGATAGCTCCGGGACCGCCAACGAAAATTGCGCCGCAAGCGCCGACGATGTTTCCCGTTCCTACCTGAGCGGCAATTGCCGTTGCAAGAGCCTGGAATGAAGACATACCGCCGTTTTGCCTGTCACCTTTAAGCTTTATGTTTCCGAAAACGTTTTTCATTCCTTCGCCAAAGCAGCGCACCTGAACGAATTTTGTTCGGATTGAGTAAAAAAGTCCTACGCCGACAAGAAGAAATATAAGAATGTAGTCGGATAGATATGTGTTGACAGTATCAACGATTTTTTGTATTAATTCCATTTTTTCCATCCTTTCGTTAGGCGAAAATAAAAACGGGGTGAAAGCACCCCGCGAATTTCAAGAACAGCAACAGCATAGCATTGCTTAAAAAACTCTGTCCTTTTGCCTGAGAGATTGGTAGATGCATAAGGCATCTATTTGCCCCTTCGGCACTCACTCGAGGTGAGATTCTCCGGAGTGTTATCAAACCACAGTTGAAAAAGGTATCAGCGTCAAGATTTCTTCTGCAATTTTCGTCTAACTTTTATTTAATTTTCATAGCACAGGTATTCTATCATAAAATCTTTCATTTGTCAATCGGAGCATATAAAATTTAATTTGAAAAATGGCAATGAATTAAAGGAGATAACTGACATATAATAGATTTATATTATTTTAAATTGATAATATATTAACAATTGTTGACAGACAACGATTTTTATGATAAAATTTATAAAGTTAAGTGATTGTACCGTTTGGGTACGAAGAATAAACAAGATTGAAAGGACAAAATATGTCGTTATTCAAAATTGGAAGAGTACACGTTCCACACAGAAAAAATACGGCATCAATGCCTGCTGTAAGGATGAATCCTCCCGAGAGTGTGGAAATTCTTATGTCGCAGCATATAGGCGCGCCCGCGACTCCGACGGTGAAAGCGGGAGATAAGGTCTACGTCGGAACTCTTATCGGAGAGGCGGGAGGATTTGTTTGCGCGCCGGTTCATTCCTCGGTTTCCGGTGTAGTGAAAAAAATAAGTACGTATCTTCTCGCAAACGGAAGAAATACTCAGTCGGTAATAATCGAGTCTGACGGAGAGATGACTCCCGATCCGAGCATCGCTCCACCCAAAGTAACGAATTACAAGGAGCTTTCGGATGCGGTGCGAGCATCCGGGCTTGTAGGACTTGGAGGAGCGGGTTTTCCCACGTCGGTGAAGCTTGATCCCACCAAAGCCGATAAGATAGACGTTCTTTTAATAAACGGAGCAGAATGCGAGCCGTATATAACAAGCGATACGCGCACGATGATAGACGACGCGGAATACGTTCTTCGCGGAGTTGATTTGATTCTCTCTCTTTCCGGAATAAAAAAAGCTATTATCGGTATAGAGAGCAACAAGCCCGAATGCATTGCAAAGATGAGAGAGGTTTTTTCGTCTGACAGCAGAGTAACTGTAGAATCTCTTCCGTCGACATATCCGCAGGGCGGAGAAAAAATACTTATATATAACACTACGGGAAGAATAGTTCCGGAAGGGAAGCTTCCGTCTGACGTTGGAATTTTGATAATGAACGTAACGTCTGTCGCTTTTGTCGCAAAGTACGTCGAGAGCGGTATGCCTCTTGTTGAAAAATGCCTTACGGTTGACGGCTCGGCAATTAAATCGCCCCAAAACGTTATTGTTCCGATAGGTACTCGCGTTGGAGACGTTATTGATTTCGTGGGAGGATTTTCCGAAGAACCTGGCAAGGTGCTTTACGGCGGTCCTATGATGGGCTCTGCAATATACAGCCTTGACGCTCCCGTTTTGAAAAACAATAACGCTATTACCGCGTTTAATAAAAAGGACTCTAAGAATCCCAAGGAGTCCGCGTGCATTCACTGTGGAAGATGCGTTGCCGCATGTCCGATGAGTCTTAATCCAACAGTTTTTGCGAAGGCGATGGGTCTTGCAAACAGCGCCGATAGAGCAGAACGCCTCGACATAGCTAAGGTTAACCTCTGCATAGAGTGCGGCTGCTGCTCGTTCGTGTGCCCCGCTAAGAGACCTCTTGTTGAAAATAATAGGCTCGGCAAGGCGGATCTTCGTGAATTTAACGCTCAAAAAGAAAAGAGGGGGGATAATAAATGAATCGTTTTTCTGTATCATCGTCCCCGCATCTTCGTTCTCCTGCGACGACAAACCGGATAATGCTTGACGTTATAATCGCGCTTATACCGGCGCTTATTGCCGGATGCGTAATATTTGGATTGCGCGCGCTTCTCGTGGTTGCGTCGTGCGTCGCGTCGGCAGTAATTTCGGAATTTTTATTTAACGTTATTACCAAAAAAAAGCAGACCGTAGGAGATTTCTCCGCAGCAGTTACGGGCATGATTCTTGGACTTAACCTTCACGCAAACGCGCCTATATGGCAGTGCGTTATCGGCTCGGTATTCGCGATAATTATTGTTAAATGCTTTTTCGGAGGTTTGGGCTGCAACTTTGCAAACCCCGCGATTACAGCAAGAGTATTTTTACTTATATGCTTTGCGGGTACGCTTGGCGGCGGCGCTGTACCTAAGCTTTCAAATAATCCCGAGCTTGTATCGGGCGCGACTCCTCTTTCGGTACTTAAGGCGGGCGGAGAGCTTCCCGAGGCGCTTGATATGTTCCTCGGTATGAGAGGCGGAGCGATAGGTGAGACCTGTACGCTTGCTCTTGTTATCGGATTTATTTATCTTGCGGCGCGCAAGGTGATTAACTATGAGGTTCCTCTTATTTTCGTCGGAATGGTATTCGCGCTTTCTCTTATTGCAGATAACAGCTTCTTTACCGCGACCTACCAGATTCTTTCGGGCGGACTTATTTTCGGCGCTGTGTTTATGGCTACCGATTACGTAACCACTCCGATTACCCGTTCGGGAAAGATGATATTTGCGTTTGGATGCGGTCTTATAACCTTCCTTGTCAGATATTTCGGAAATTATCCGGAGGGAGTTTCTTTCGCGATACTGTTTATGAATATCCTCTCACCTTATATTGAGAGATGGACTCAAAAAAGGGCGCTTGGAGGTAAACGTGCATGAACAAGAAAAATATAATGCCGGTTGCGGTGCTTACGGTGATTTGCGTTATCGTTGCCGCGCTTCTCGGAGCGGTTAATTTGTTTACACGCCCCGTCATTGATAAGATGGAGGAGCAGAAGATTTATGATTCTCTGAGGGAGGTTCTTGACGGAACCTTTGAGCCCGTAAGCTCTCTTCCCGAAAATGCGCCGAAATCGGTTAACGCTATGTATAAGGTTACCGACGGAGGCGAGCTTAAAGGACACGTTGTTACGCTTACGGTAAAAGGCTATGCCGGAGATATATCGGTTACGGTAGGTGTAGATGCCTCCGGAAACGTAACCAAAGCGGTAGTGACGAATGAATCCGAAAGCCACGGTAAAGCGGGAATGAAGGATTATCCTAAAAATTTTGACGGAGTTGCTGCTGACAAGGTAGCCGACGTTGAGCTTTTTACCGGCGCGACGGTTTCATCAACGGCAATAAAGGGCGCGGTAATTGACGCGGTCAACGTCGTTACGGGCGGAACTATTTCAGCTCCTGATAATGACGGAGACGAGAGTGTGGGAACATCCCCGGAAGTTCTTCCTAAGACGGATGAGGAGATAATTTCACTTGCAAAGGCTCTTGTTTCGGGTTCTCTTGGATTTGAGGACGTAACGCCTTCGCACAACAAACCCGAGACGCTTAAACGCCTTTATAAAGAAACAAGCGGAAAAGGTTACGTTGCTTACGTTGTAACAGCTGGTCAGTACGTACCCGTTGCAAATGAAGGACTCGTTCATATAAATATGGACGGAGATATTGAAAACATCAATCACCTAACGTGGATTGTCGGTCACGGAGTTTCCGCTGAGGGATTTGCTGATAAATTCGTCGGCAAGGATAACTGGAGCGTAGACGGTGTTGAATTGATTTCGGGCGCTACCGTAACAGCCGGAGATTTCCGCGCGGCAGTCAGCGACGCTGTTGAAGTAGTAACCAAGCTTATAGACAGAACAGAAAAGAAAATTCTTGAGCTTGCGGATGAATTGGTTCCGAATTCCAAAGGATTTAAAGAGCTTGAAATTCCGTCGGGCGCTCCCGAAACATTGAAAAAGCTTTATAAAGAAACAAGCGGTAAGGGATACGTTGCGTACATCGTAACTCCCGGAGAATACGTAGCTGTTGCTACCGAAGGACTCGTTTATTTTGACACGCTTGGCGCTATTAAAGACGTTAACCTTCTTATTTGGACGGTTGGACACGGTGTTGAGCCCGGAGATTTTGCAGAAGGCTTCGTTGGAAAAACGGAAGAGACTGTAAAAGACGTTGAGCTTGTTACAAGCGCGACGTACACCTCGGCGGATTTTAAGAACGCAGTTATTGACGCATTCCCATACGTACCTAAGGATTTCCCCATAGCAAGAGTTTTGGGTATTGTAATTCTTTCTGCCGCGGCTGTTTTGGCGGCGGTAATGATAATAATATACAAAAAGAGGAGGGCGCTTAAATGAAAAACAACAAATTAGCAGTTTTTCTCAAGGGACTTATAGCTGAAAACCCGGTTTTAGTGCTTATTCTCGGAACCTGTCCGACGCTTGCTCAGACAGGAAGCGTTATTAACGCTCTCAGTATGGGTATCGCGGCGACGATAGTTCTTATTTGTTCAAACGTTGTTATATCTGCTCTTCGCAAGGTGATTCCCGATGAAGTGCGCATTCCCTGCTATATAGTTATAATAGCCGCATTCGTAACCGTCGTTCAGATGGTAATGCACGCGTATCTTCCTGACCTTTACGATATGATGGGTGTATATCTTGCTCTTATCGTTGTTAACTGTATTATTCTCGGAAGAGCCGAAATGTTCGCAAGAAAGAACGGTGTGGTTGATTCCGCGCTTGACGGTGCGGGTATGGGACTTGGTTTTCTTATAGCCCTTGTCGCAATGGCAACGGTACGCGAGGTTTTCGGCGCGGGAAGCTTCGCGGGGATTGAGATTCCGTTCCTTTCAAATTATAAGATTCCAATCTTTGCTCAAGCTCCGGGCGGATTTCTTGTATACGGTATCCTTATTGCTATAGTTAATAAGATAGGACCTAAAAAGGGAGAAGGAAAACGCAAAAACTTCTCTTGCGAAGGATGCCCGTCTGCATCCCTTTGCGGAAAGGTATCCTGCAGCGACAGTATTGAAATCGCTGCAAACAGCGCTGAAAAGGAGGACAAAATTTAATGAAAGAATTGATTTTAATTCTGATGGGCGGAGTTTTGGTAAACAATTACGTTCTTCAGCGCTTCCTCGGCATATGTCCCTTCCTTGGAGTTTCAAAAAGATTCAATCAGGCGAGCGGCATGGGCATTGCGGTAATCTTCGTAATGCTGTGCGCAACCGCTGTAACCTGGCCGATACAAGCTTTTGTTCTTGATAAATTCGGACTTGGCTATCTTCAGACAATAGTTTTTATACTTGTTATTGCGGCGCTCGTTCAATTCGTAGAGATAATACTTAAAAAATTCATCCCCGCGCTTCACAAATCGCTTGGAGTATATCTTCCGCTTATAACGACTAACTGCGCGGTTCTCGGTGTAACGATAAATAATATAACCGACGGTTATAACTTTATAGAATCTATGTTCTCTTCACTCGGTGTCGGACTCGGATTCCTTCTTGCCATGGTTCTGTTTGCGGGAGTAAGATCGAGAATCGAAAACTGTCCGGCTCCGGAGTGTATGAAGGGTCTTCCCGTAACTCTTATTGCGGCATCGATTGTTTCACTCGCTTTCTTCGGTTTCAACGGAATCGTTGAAAACCTGCTTGCTTAAGGAGGATTAGATATGGATATTTTGATTCCTGTTATAGTTCTTCTTTCGGCGGGTGTTCTTTGCGCTCTGCTTTTAACGGTTGCATCTGTGTTTTTTGGCGTGAAAGAAGACGAGAGAGCTCTTGCTCTGAGAGACGTTCTTCCGGGAGCTAACTGCGGAGCCTGCGGATTTTCGGGATGCGATGCGTACGCAAAGGCTATTTCCGAAGGGAAAACCGATAAAATAAACCTTTGTATTCCGGGCGGTGACGGAACAGCGGCGGAGCTTGCCGAAATAATGGGCGTTGCCGCAGATGACGTTGTTGAGCAGGTAGCTTACGTTGCTTGTAACGGCTTATGCTTGCCCGAGGAGAAAAAGTACGATTACGACGGACCTAAAACCTGCAAGGCTGCGAATATGAACTATTCCGGTGATAACTTTTGTAACTTT
This sequence comes from Eubacteriales bacterium, assembly GCA_045542035.1. Taxonomy (GTDB): domain Bacteria; phylum Bacillota; class Clostridia; order Oscillospirales; family CAG-272; genus UBA1740. Next base: position 20,677 of record JAZQKG010000057.1, read on the forward strand.
GCGTGTCTTGGATACGGCGACTGCATGAAGGTTTGTCCGCGTGACGCTATATGCATAAACGACAAGGGTATTGCCACGATTGACCCGAGAAAGTGCATAGGCTGCGGAATGTGCGTTAAGGAGTGCCCGAACGGCATTATTCATCTCATAAGAGACACCGCCCGTGTAGCAGTAACCTGCAATAACCACTATAAAGGCGCTCAGGTGCGTCAGTTCTGTAAGAACGGCTGCATTGCCTGCGGAAAGTGTGAGAAGACCTGTCCTACGGGCGCTATCGTGGTTAAGGATAATCTTGCGTCGATTGATTACGAGAAGTGTATAGACTGCGGCGCGTGCCGCGAGGTTTGCCCGGTTAAATGTATACACGAGGGCAACTTCATATGCGGAGCTCATTTTGAATAAGAAAATAGTCAAAGACGTCGTCTTGATTCTCGTTTTGTTAACTCTCGGAATATCGGCATTCCTCATCATCGAATCCCGAAGAGAAGAGGGGGCGTGCGTAAGAATTACGGTTGACGGAGAGCTTTTTGCGGAATATTCTCTTTCAGAAGACGGAGAATATATTCTTAACGGCGGAACTAATCTGCTTGTTATATCAGACGGCAAAGCTTTTATAAAAGAGGCGCACTGTCCGGACGGCTTATGCGTCAATCAAGGGAGAATATCCCGTTCGGGAGAGCGGATAGTATGCTTGCCGAACAGAGTTATGATTGAGGTTATAGCCGAGGAAGACGGTATATTTATAAACTGATTTATAGCCACAGAAAAGAGGGGGGTAATAAAATGAACGTAAAAAAGCTTACCTTTCTGTCAATTTCCGTGGCTCTTGCTATGATTTTTTCTTTTGTTGAGTCGCAGATACCTCCGTTCGTGGCGGTTCCCGGTGTGAAAATCGGACTTTCGAATATCGTTACCGTTTTCCTGCTTTATTCTTACGGATGGCGCGAAGCGGGGAGCGTGTCGCTTATAAGAGTCGTTTTGTCATCAATTCTATTTGGCTCGTTTGTAAGCTTGTTATACAGTATCAGCGGAGCTGTACTCTCGTTTTTGGTAATGCTCGGGCTCAAAAAAATCAACATTTTTTCTGTAATCGGAGTTAGCGTTGCAGGGGGGGTATTTCATAACGCAGGGCAGATAGTCTGCGCCTGTATAGTTATGGAAAATGCCGCAATAACTTCATATCTTCCGCCTCTTATTATTTCCGGAACAATAGCGGGAGTCGCCGTTGGACTTCTTTCCGGTATTCTTACTAAAAAACTAAATCGAAAGATATAAAAATAACGCACGGATAGCCTTTAACGGTAGTCCGTGCGTTGTTTTTATGTAAGTTCGTCAATGAAATAAGCGTTGGTGTATGCTCTTTTTCCGTTCTCGCTTACAACAGTTACGCGAATATATTTATCTGTCTCTCTGACGGTGAACTCTCCGTATGTTAAAAGCTCTCCGTTTTCCGCAAAAAAGGCTTCTCCGCGTTTGGGGTATGTCGTAAATATTATTGAATCAGCGGGCGCGCATTCTATGCAAAGCTTTCCGTCCTCATACCAAAGGGATTTTATCTCGGGGCCTTCGGAGGAATAGAAATTTCCTTTCTTAAGCGCATCCGCAATGCTTTTATAATCAAGCTTGTCTGCTTTTATCATAGTATACGCGCCGCCAATGTCGCATTTTCTTGAGCCCATTGGATATTTTGCGTGCGTATCGTCAGCCGCAATGCAGAATATGCGCTTTCCGGCGCGAAGCATTTCGTCATATATCACATCGTTATAATCAAAAATTCCTCTTCCGACAACCGACAGGTGATTCATTATTTCCATCGCATGCATTCCGTTATAATTTATATATTCGGGATACGTCTCATACGACCATGCGGGGTGATTGTAGGTAACGAAGAAATTGGCCTCGCGTCCTTTTGTCATCATTTCGCTGATGCATTCGGGTGTGTATTCTCGTTCGTAATCGGGGAGAGTATCGTCAAATTTTACGAGCCCCTTCGAATGCATCGTGTGCTTTAGAATATATTTCTCTCTGTGCCACAGAATCTGAGTATCCATTTTTTCGTCAAGCGCTATAAAATTAAAATGGCAGGTTTCACCCCTCGGAGAGCTTGAGTCGGGATTTGCAACGTCGTATTCTATTGCTGTAAGAGGGAGAAAATTTTCATCTCTTAATTCGGGATGCGGCACCATAACTCCATGATCGGAGAATGCTACGACAGAGTACCCGAGGCTCATGTAGCGGTCTTTAAGCTCCTCGGGAGTTAACCATCCGTCAGACACTGTTGAGTGGCAATGTAAATTTGCTTTATAGAAGTTACCGTTTGGGGGTAAAAGATATTTTTTCATGTTAATCCACCTTGTCGGTTTAAAATATAATTATGATAAAACATTATAGCACCCTGCTTTGTAAAAGTCAATAAAATGAAGTATTTAATGTGAAATATTTGTCATTTGAGGCGATTTGTTACGCTAATTTTTGGATAGATATTGACAAAACACGCATAATATGTTAAAATGTATTTTGTTATTCACTAACAAAAGAAATGAGATTAATTATGAAAAATCAGGTATTACATCAAAAACAGGAATTTAAAAATATGCGCGATCTCGTTGAGCGCGCTGGAGAAATGTATGGGGAAAGGGTGGCGTACTCTTTTCGCTTAAATCCTCATGACAAGGATATAGTTAAGGTTACCTTTTCCGAGCTGCGCGATGAAATCAGAGCGCTTGCGTCCGTGTGGCTATCCCGCGGACTTGCGGGGAAGCATTGCGCGCTTATCGGAAAATGCTCTTACGCGTTTGTAAAAATGTATTTTTCGCTCCTTTCGATAGGGGCTGTAGTAGTTCCTTTGGACAGGGATTGGCTTGCAGATGACCTTGCCGAAACGGTGGCTAAGGCGGATGCGGAATATCTCTTTATTGACGGAGAACTTAAAGAAAAGGCAAACGTAATTTGCGAAAAGTGCAATATTGTAAGCACCGTATTTCTTTCGGGTGACGAGGGTGAGACGGTTGCCTCACTTACCGAGTCGGGTAAAGAAAAGTTTAAAAGCAATCCCGATGCCTACTTCAACGCGGAAATTGACGTTATGGCTCTTGCTCTTCTCGTTTTCACATCTGGAACGACGGGAAAGGGAAAGGGCGTTATGCTCTCACAAAACGCGGTGCTTTCCGATATGTCCGACGTAATTCCTTATATCGACTTCGGAAGGAAAACCGTAGGAGTTCTTCCTCCCCATCACACCTACGGCTCGAGCGTTATGTTCGTCGGACATATGATAATAGGCTCGGAAATTTATATTTCCGCGGGACTTAAATACGTTGTAAAGGAATTTAAAGAGCAGAAGCCCGAGCATCTTGTTCTTGTTCCTCTTTATCTTGAAACCTTCTATCGCAAAATGCAGGCGGGAATAAAGGACCAGGGAAAAGAAAAGCTCGTCGCCGTAATGATGAAGATTTCCAATTTCCTTTGCAAGATAGGAATCGATTTGCGCAAAAAGCTGTTTAGGTCCTTGAGAGAGGCTCTCGGCGGTGAGATAAAGATGGTAATTTCGGGTGGCGCGCCTATCAACTATGAGATAATAAAATTCTTTAACGGAATAGGAATCTCTACGCTGAACGGATACGGAATTACCGAATGCGCGCCTATAATAGCCGTTAACCGTTCGAGAAATATCGTTCACGGCACGGTAGGAAATCCTCTTGATATTGACACGGTTAAAATCGCTGAGCCCAACGAGGACGGTGAGGGCGAAATTTGCGTCAAGGGTCCTAACGTTATGCTCGGCTACTTCAAGGATGAGGAAGCGACGCGCGACGCGTTTGATGAGGAAGGATTCTTCAGAACCGGAGATTACGGAAAGTTTTCAAAGAAGGGAACTCTCGCAATTACCGGAAGAAAAAAGAATCTTATCATTCTTTCTAACGGAAAGAACGTATATCCGGAGGAAATAGAGAATGAATTTGTCGCTGTTCCCGGAGTTATTGACATAATAGTTTACGAGGGGCAGAGTAAGCGCGGAATGGAGTATAACTCAATAGTCGCTGAAATTTATCCCGATAAGGAATTTTTCGAGAAAAACGGCATAGAAGATAAAAAAGCGTACTTCCAGAAGTTCGTTAACGATTATAACCGCGAAGCAGTTCCTTATAAGAAAATCGGAGTGCTCAAGGTTCGCGACGAGGAGTTCCCGAAGAACACTCTCCGCAAAATCCTTCGCTTCAAGCTTGATATGTCAATAGATTAAAATAAAAAGACTAGCTCAAACGTTTTATGTCCTTAAGGGCGCAAGGTGTTTGAGCTGGTTCTGTTTTATAAAGTTATATATTGTTGACAAAATAATATTATGTGCCGTTTTTTTCAGTGTGACACTTTGTAAAGAAGAAACACAATTTCTTAAATCTCATAAAAAATTTGTAAAATTATTGCAAATTAAAACTTAGTATGCTATAATTATCATACAAATATGGTAAAGAGAGCCTTTTACCGAAGGCCTTTTTAAAATAAATAAAAGGAGATTTTTATGAAAAGAATTATCACACTTATCACAGCAATGCTTCTCGTATGTCTTATGATATTCGCTGTGACCTCATGCGGTGAAGCAGAAGAGGTTAAGATTGGCGAGAACGGCAACTGGTTCGTTGGCTCAACTGACACGGGTGTTAAGGCGGCAGGCACTAACGCTACTATCGGTGAGAATGGCAACTGGTATTTAGACGGAGTTGACTCAGGCAAAAAGGCGGTTGGAGCCGACGCTGAAAAGGTTACTATCGGTGAGAACGGCAACTGGTTTATCGGAACGGTAGATACCGGTGTTAAGGCTGTTACGGGCAAGTACGTCGTAGACGTGGCGACCACTACCGAGCTTGACCCAAAATACGGTAAGCAGTACGCTGTAACCGTGATTACCTATAGCGACGGAACGACGGAAACACAGAAAAATGAAATTCCGGAACGGATAGAATATCTGAACTGGATGGAAGGAAATTCCTTCTATGCAGGCTATGAGCCGGCGCTTCGTATTGAGGCAGAAACTACATCCGGATACGTAATGGTTAAGGTTACAGACGATATGTATATTGGAGCGAAGCCCGATTTTAACACACCCGGTATATATCCAGTTATGATAGTCTACGGCGGACAGTCAACCCAGCAGACTATAGAAGTTCTTGACGCGACCGACGCTTCTGTTGAGGATATGTATCTTGACAGATCGGACATACGCAAGGGTACTCCTCTTTCCGAGGTTGCCGTTCGTGTTTTTTTTAACGACGGCTTCAATTATTGCGTATGGCTTTCCGATTGCAGCGAGCTTGGCGTTACAGATTTCAACACTGTCAAGGATTATATTGAATTTGACGCAACGTATAAGGGTTATAGCGGTACGTTGTCCGCTGAGGTTTACGATCCTGAGGTAAACAACATCAGTGGTACTTCTGCAGACATTGACTATGATTTGGCGGTAATTCCTCACAATGCAGATGCAGATACTGTTGAAGAATTCCTTGAACAGTATTTGATAGGAAACCACGAGTACATTTATCTTTATGAGTATATGTATGGAACCGATTCGATTCCGTTCACCGTTACTGAGGATATGCTTGACCTTTCGGGACTTGACACATCAAAGCTCGGTCAGCAGGTTGTTAAGCTTACGGTAAATATCGAAGGAGTTGGAAGCTATACCGAAAATATTTACTTATCCGTCAAGGCAGACCTTACGAGCGCAACGCTTGTTAAGACCTATACTAACGAAGGAATGCTTGCTTCTATGCTTGGAGACATAGCTGTTTATGATAACGGCGTGGCAGTGCTTGGCGGCGGACAATCGCAGGGCAATTACACGATAAGCGAAAACGTCCTTTCGATAGTTACATCCGGTATGACCATGTACCTCACGGTAGATGACACCAATAACACATACGATGTTTATGCCCCTGCAGGTGAACCTTCGGCTACTTATACAAATGCAGATGAACACATGCAGGTTAAGGTATATTCAGACTACGTAGTGGTTTGTATGTATTCGGCGGCAGACGGCGCTCAGCCTGAAATGAGTATGCCTGTATACTCGTTGTCTATAAGCGCTCTTCAGAATAACACTATCGATCTTATGGGCAATAAAATTGTACTTAACAGCGATGGCACGTTAGAGCTGACTTATTAATAAGCTATTATTTTAAAGTAGCTTTTCAATGCCTCCGGTATTGAGGCAAACAAAAAGGATATCTCAAATGCGAAATTAAGAGCGCTTGAGATATCCTTTTTTATTTAGTTTATGATTCGGAAGCTTCTTTGAACTTCATATTAGTAAAAATGTAGGTCATTTTGTCGTTATCATAGTTTTCATCAAAAAACTCTTCGATAACGTTTGACGCGGGTGAATTATCCTTAACCCGCTCGCCCCAGCGGAGCACCGCAACCGACGTTAACAGAAGATTCACAACCATAAATACGGTAAGTAAAACGCAAGTGAAGGTCCACACGGGTCCTTGCATTTTTGAAAAAAGAAAGGTGAACAGAGGATAAAAGATTTTAATAAAGAGTACGCCTAAAATCCCCCAAACAACCGTCATTTTCAGGCTGACTCTGCCGCCGATATTTAAAAACTGTTTTTTATAATTCCAAGAAACCGAACCGAAAACAAGCTCTTGAAACAGACTCGCAAGAAATTCAAGCGCGGAGCCTGAAATTGCAAAAATCAAAAAAAGCAGAAAAATATTTTTGTTTTTGAGTGGGCTTGATATCGCGTAAAGAATCATTGCCGCAATGCCGTAAATAATACAGAACGGACCGAGTATCGTGGCGGAATGATTTTCCCAGTGTCCTTTTTTAAGTATTTGCCATACGCCTTCAAAAACAAACCCTATTGAGCTCCCAAAGAAAAAAAGCCAAAACAAAGACTGGAAGCTTAGCTTGATATTTGATTTGTTTTTCACCGATTTCTTCTTATTCATACCGAGTTGTTTCCTTTAAAAATTTACAAGGTGGATTATATTATAGTATATATTAACAATATAAACGGAAAATAAACAAATTGTAAAAAACAATTCTTTTAAAAAAATCCGTCTCAAATTTGCAAATAAAACTTGAGACAGATTCTATTCTATTTATTAAAAAGCTTTTTGAAGAAGCTCTCACGCTTGCCCGTATTATTTTCACCAAGAGATTTAGAAAATTCCGAAAGCAGCTTTTTCTGCTCGTTTGTAAGGTTTTTAGGTGTTTCAACAAGGACTGTAATAATCAGGTCGCCCTTGCGCTTGGTGTTGATATCCTGTATTCCTTTGCCCTTAAGAGTAAAGCTCGTGCCGGTTTGAGTTCCTTCGGGAATCTGATACTTCTCGGTTTTACCGCCAAGCGTCGGAATATCTATTTCCGCGCCGAGAGCGGCTTCCGCAAATGAAATCGGAATTTCGCAGTATACGTTGTTTCTCTCACGGGTGAAAAATTTATCTTCCTTAACTCTTACCTCTATAATAAGGTCTCCCGCGCTTCCGCCGTTTCTGCCCGCAGAGCCTTGACCGCGAAGAATTATTCTCTGCATTGAGTCAATTCCCGCGGGAATAGTGACCTCAAGCTTTTTATTTACCTTAATGTAACCCTTGCCGTTGCAGTTTTTACAGGGGGTTTTTATTATTTTACCTGTTCCGCGGCAGGCTGAGCAGGAACGCTGAGTTTGCATATATCCGAGCATGGTTTGCTGCTGAACGGTTACACGGCCCGTGCCGTGACAGGTTTCGCAGGTCTCCGCCTTCGTACCCTTTGCCGCGCCTGACGCTCCGCAATCGGGACAGGCTTCAATTCTTGCAAAGCTTATCTCCTTTTTGCAACCGAAAACCGCCTCGTCAAAGGTTATGGTGATGCGAGCCATAACGTCGTCGCCCTCTATAGGAGTGTTACGGGACGAGCGGGAAGAACCGCCACCGCCAAAGAATGAGGAGAATATGTCACCGAAATCGAAATCAGCGCCGCCAAAGCCGCCAAAGCCTCCGAAGCCCGAGCCGCCTCCGCCCATTGAGGGGTCAAACGCGGCGTGACCGAACTGGTCGTATTTTGCTCTTTTTTCGGAATCGGAAAGAACGTCGTACGCTTCGTTTGCTTCTTTGAATTTTGCCTCGGCTTCTTTGTTTCCGGGATTCATATCCGGATGATACTTTTTGGCAAGAACTCTATAGGCTTTTTTTATTTCGTCATCAGAGGCGCTCTTTGAAACGCCAAGCACTTCATAGTAATCACGCTTATTTTCTGCCATAATGTTACCTTTATATTGATTTACATATCATTCCCGAGGGTGAGTTTGCCCTCGGGAAATTTTTGATTTATTTTACACGGATTAGGTTTTATCCTCGAAATCGGCGCCGTAAACGTTTCCGTCTCCGTCCTGCGATGCGCCATCTGCGCCCGCCTGACCCTGAGCAGCCTGTTCCTTGTATATCTTTTCCGCGATGGGATAGAACGCTTTCTGGAGAGCGTCTGTGTCTGCCTTGATGGCTTCGGTATCACCGCCCTTAACGGTTTCTTTGAGTTTTTCAATAGCAGCGTTTACGGGAGCCTTATCAGCGTCGGTAATCTTGTCTCCAAGCTCGCTCATGCTCTTTTCAATCTGGAAAATTGCGTTTTCAGCCTGGTTTTTAACTTCAACCGCTTCCTTCTGCTTCTTATCCTCTTCTGCAAATTTCTCAGCCTCGTGAACAGCCTTTTCAATGTCCTCTTTAGACATATTAGTTGAGGAAGTGATTGTTATGTGCTGCTCCTTACCTGTGCCCTTGTCGCATGCGGTAACGTTAACTATACCGTTTGCGTCGATATCGAAGGTAACCTCGATCTGAGGAACTCCTCTCGGTGCTGCGGGGATACCGTCAAGAATAAATCTTCCGAGAGTTGCGTTGCCTGCAGCCATTTCGCGCTCACCCTGGAGAACGTGAATCTCAACGGAGGTCTGACCGTCAGCAGCGGTAGAATATACCTGGCTCTTTTTAACGGGAATGGTTGTATTTCTTTCGATTATCTTGTTGAATACTCCGCCAAGAGTTTCAATACCGAGTGAAAGGGGAGTAACGTCAAGAAGAAGAACGTCCTTTACGTCACCGCCGAGAACACCGCCCTGAATAGCCGCTCCGATAGCTACGCACTCGTCGGGGTTGATGCCCTTGAAGGGGTCCTTGCC
>JAZQKG010000058.1:0-35608 GCA_045542035.1 Eubacteriales bacterium
TATCCGAGAGATACGAGAAGAGTTACTATAGAGCCTTCAGATGTTGTCATAACGTTTGTCAGAATTGTTGAAAGAATTACGAATAGAGGAAGTGGAGCAAGCGAGTATCCTGTTGCAATAAAGATATCCTTTAAGCTTCCCTCTCCGTCAAAGAGCGTAGTAAGGCACCAGTTACCCACAACCCAAAGTATTACGGGAACAGCAACGGCAATTACCTGAAGGACCACCGTCGAGTAACCTCCCCTGGGATTAAATGAATATCCCTTACCTATTGCTTGATAGAAGAACGCGGCTATCGTTATAAGCATTATTGTAAACGACGCCCTTACAGAACCACGTTTTTCATGCTTAAGATCCCAGAATCCGTCAAACGGATGGAATACAAGATGGAATGCGTAAAGCAATTCCTCCCAGTAGGTTTTGCGTCCTACCTTCAGCGAAGTTGCCTTATTTTTCTTCTTTGCATAACCAAGGAATTTAACTGCAAGAACAACAAGAACAATTACGGCAATTACTATCAATAAAAGATATTTTTGGATAATACCTTTACGGATTTCCATAAACGCTTTATCGTGATACTCTGTCTCATATGCGGCAGAAAGCATCTCCTGAGCCTCTTCGTATTTACCCTGGCTGAACAATGCTTTACCGATACCTATATAAGCAAGATCAAAGTTGTTATTCTGCGTAAGAAGATCCTGCCAATAGAAGATGGATTCAGAATAATTATGGTCGTTTTGATTCTTAAGTGCGCTTATTATTGTATCATAATAAGGTGTTGGAGAATATACCGTAAGTCTGAAGCCGCTCGTTGAGTTATCGAGAAGAAGCATATAATAGACGTCATTGATTACCTGATACGTCATAGCTACGAAATCTTCACCGTTACCTAGCTGGTCACCCATATCACCAAATGCAAACAAAAGGTTTCCATTCTGGTCATATGTAAACATTCTTGAACGTTTTTTATCAAGAAGCGTCCACGAACCTTCTTTACCCACGGCTACGTCAATTATTTGAGAAACGTCTGTAGGAAGGAAAACATCTACCTCTCCACCCGGATCAAAGAATCCGTTACGCTTCATAATTTCAGTACCAGCGGAATTTAGCTTTTTAACAGGAGAATAGGATGGTGATTTAGATCTGATAGAGTCGTACTGATTGCCAAGCTCTTTTAAATCAACGGTGTTTGTAGTTACGTATACAAAACCTTCGTTATCAACCGTTATATTGTTGTAAGGAACAGCAAGGTTCTTAGCTGCTGTTTGACGTTCTTCACGAGACTGGAAACGTCTCCAAATCATATCCATAAGAGAATACGTAACCTTCTGTGCGCCAATAAAGCCGGTGAAATCACCCTCGCTCGAGAGAACGATAACACCCTCATATGTTGCAGTAGACGTTATAAATATTCTTCCGTAAATATCTACCGCAATTGCGCACGGCTTAAATGCATCCTCCGCAAGAACAGCGCTTTCAGGCCTTTCAATAGTTTTGACATAGTTATACTCTCTATCAAATACCACAACCCTGAAATTTGATGTATCGCAAACGTAAATATGACTTGAACCGTCAGACATTAATTCCGGATTTGTTACAAAAACACCTTGGGGCTGTTTAAATGTTTGTACAACACCGTTTTCATCAACAAATTCGCTAATAACAGCTTTTGCGGAATAATATTTATCAAGAATTACTATACGGTTATTACCCTTATCCGCAATGTATACGTTCGCCTCGTTATCCGTAACGATATCGCTTGCAGCATTGAAATTAGGTATATTGCTTATATCTCCAACGCCCATTTGAATCGCGTCAACAACCGCATCAGCTCCGTATGCTTTGGGAGATTTAAGAGGCTCTCCGTCAATTGAATAGGTGTAAGTATCATAAGGCTCAAGAGCCGCTGTCTGAACCGCACCGAAAACCATCACAACAATAAGCGTGAGTATTAAAATTTTACTTATCTTTTTCATGTGCGCCTCCTTAATCCTTCATACCTGATGCGCCCATCGTCTCAATAATCTTACTCTGGCTGAGCACGAATACGCCAATGGGAACCATCATCATCAATACCGTGGAAGCGGCGCCAGCGCCCGAACGCGCAATACCACCTGCAATAATCTGACCGATTGCATAGTTAAAGGTTTTAAGTTCCTCCGAATGAATGTAAATAGATGCGCCCGCATTCCAAAGTGATTTAAAGCACTCGATAATAAGCGTAAGCCATGCAGGTTTAACCATCGGCATCGCTATTGTAAGGAACGTACGGAATTCACTCGCGCCGTCAAGACGCGCGGATTCCAAAACAGTATCCGGAACGGACGTTTCCATAAACTGCTTCATAAGGTAAAGACCCATTGTGGTCGCCATAGAAGGAACTATTATGGATAAATATGTATCTACCCAACCAAAAGATGAAAGAATAATAAAGTGGGTTACCTGGTTAACTGTTGAGTGGAACATAAGCGACATAACGATAATTTGGAATATCGTTTTTCTTCCGGGAAAGCGAAGCTTCGCAAGAGAGTATGCCGCCATAGAAGCGAATATAAGGTTTCCGAGAGTTCCGCAGAAGGTAATAAACACCGTATTAAATATGTACCTCGAGAACGGAACCCAAGAATCGCTGAGAAGCATGAACAAATCCTTGAAGTTATCAAAGGTAGGGTTGATAACATAGAATTTCGGAGGGAACATAAAGAGTTCATCAAGAGGCTTCAAAGACTGGATTACAACGTAGTACATAGGAAGGAACATGAACGCTCCGAATAAAGTCAGCATTACCGTTATACCGGTATCGCCTCCCGCCGAACGGTTGAGAACTACTCTATGTCCTCTGGTTCTTAATTTCTTTGCCATATACTACTCACCTACCTTCGAAAGTGCCTTCTTAATTATAATGTTACTTGCGAACATTATAACGAACAGCACGACTGCTATCGCCGATGCATAACCTACTTCGAAACGCTGTCCTCCGTAGTCATCCAAATGGTGCATTATCGTATGCGCTGCGTAATCAACCGATGGGAAGCCGCAAAGCGCGGTAACTATACCTCCAAAACCGAAGGAGTTCGTAATAGCAAGAACCGCACCGAACATCATCTGAGGACGCATCGTGGGAAGTGTAATATACCAAAGCTCTTGCCAACGGTTTTTAATTCCGTCAACCGCTGCTGCCTCATACATCGAGCGGTCGATAGTCTGGAATCCCGCAATGAACGACAGGAATGCCGTACCTAGAGAAGTCCAGAGCGCAACTATAATACAAAGCGGCATAACGTAATTTGCATCCTGGAACCAGAGCACCGGAGTGTTTATAATTCCAAGCTTCATAAGAACTGCGTTTGCCCATCCGTAAGAGTCGCCAGAAAACAGTGTCTGCCAAATAAGATATGCGTTACCGGAAATAGAGGGCGCATAGAATATAAGCGTTACTACCGCACGAATTTTAGGGGGAAGCTCGTTAATAAACCAAGCTATAAGAAGCGAAAGCAAATATGAAACGGGACCTGTTATTGATGCGAAAATCAAAGTGTTCTGACACGCAAGAATAAATATCTCGTCCTCAAGGAAAAGTCTTGTATAGTTTGATATACCCTTCCAGTGAGGCATCTGCAACATGTTAAAGTCCGTAAGGCTCAGTATCATCGAAAGAAAAACAGGAAGAACTGTGAAGATTATAAAGAGAAGAAGGAACGGTGCAAGCATGAAGTACGCCGTCTTGTTTCTTTTCATTTCCTTCCATGTCCACTGCATCTTTGTCATCTCAGAGCGTTGCGTCGGACGTTTTGTCTCTGCATTTGTCTGTGACATTTATTTATCTCCTTAATGTTTTACGGATTAGGATTGAGAGCCCACAACAGGGGGGTCTTCGCCCGGAGCCAAGGTCTTAAGACCGTACTCCTCACGCTTACGGGAAAGTTCAGCGTTGATTGCGTCAATATAACTTGACAGCGCTTCAACCGGATCAACTCCATCATTCTTTGCATCAAGGAAAGCAAACTGAACGTATCTCGTTATAATATAAGAACCGGGATAGTTAACGATTGAAGACATATGCTTAATTTGATCCTCTAGTGCGGCTCTTTCATCAGCTGTCCATGAAAGGTTTTTAATAGCGTTAATATTCGCAGTTTCATACTTAGCGGAAGGACCGATAAGAGCAACCATCCTGTTACCGTAGGTTGCCTGAGCCTGTGCGGAGGTCTGCCACTGCATATATTCCCAAGCAGCAAATCTCTCTTCCCCTTCGCATCCGTTAAGCATTACCGAAGACGTTACGTTAGCTATACTGTTGTAATTAACAGTACCGTCAGCTAGGCGAGTTCCGGGAACCGGGCAGAATTCCCAAAGTCCCTCAATCTCAGTCGCGTAAACGACGAGCTTATTATATAATTCCTCGTAACTACCGATAAGAATCGGAATTTCACCCGTTCTGAAACGGTTAGCTGCATCAAATGATACAGGGAATCCGTAGTCTGTATAGAGTCTGCATACAAAATCAAATGATTCAAGAGCAATATTACTGTCAAGATCTATTCTTGAACCTGCATATTCGGGATTGTTGGGATACTTCCACATGCTACCGCCTCGCTGATAAAGCATATAATCAAGCGCAAGCATATAGCTTATACCCATCTGCATATTATTAGTCTGCAAAACAGGAAGAAGCGACAGCAGATCGTCCCATGTTTCCGGAACCTCGGTTCCAAGCTCTGCAAGAATATCCATTCTGTAGAACATCATTGTGAACGACATTGTCTGAGGAATACCGTAAGTAACTTCAAGAAGCGTCAGGGTATCCATTGCAGCCTTAGCAAAGTTCGGTTCGGTATGATCCTTGAATGTGTTGGACACAAAAGTTAGGTTCTCTTCACCTTTATACTCTGTAGTGACTTCATAATCACCGTTTTCATTTTTATAAGTATAATAGGTAGTGTTGAATACCGAATTATCAAATCCTTCTTCCTTGACGTTGCCGCTTACACCAACAACTGCATCTCGAATTGAATAGTTAATAACTTCTGCGGCGCCAAGTCCCATATAAACGTCAGGACCTTTGCCGGACAGAATTGACGGAAGCAATGTTCCGCCCGTTACAAGCTTAAGGTTTGCCGCATAACCTGTCAAATTGGTATAACCGTCCTGCGCGTCTATCATAGAACGCCAAATGTTTGACTGGTCACGTCCGAGAGCAAGCCATACGTCGATAGAAACAGAATCCTTATCGGGAACAGTCGTAAGACCCATTGATGAGTAATCGGTAATGAACGAATATATGAAGGAGGTAATTTCAAACCAAACAGATTCGAAGAAGCCGGGTTCTGCTTTGGGAATTTCCTTTTTTGTTGTATTCGAAGGGCAAACAGCTATTGAATCTATTATAAGCACGCCTTTTTTGGAGTCATTTATCCAAGTACCAAGCGTACCGAGATTTGATTTAAGGTTATCCATATTCTTTGCAATATTGTAACCGTCGTCTGAGCCCATGGTATTAAGAAGTCTTGCTATGGTCTCAAGAGTCGCTATATGAGAACCATTAGAACCGCAAAGCTCTTCAAGCTCGGTCTTTATCTCCATAAGTTCAACAGCCTGAACGAGAAGATTTCTGAGAACGTCAGGCATGATACCGATAAAGTTGTAATCACGATATTCATCGGCAGACGCTCCGGTAAGCTGAAGTATTCTCAAGTAACTGTCGTTTATTTCAGCAAGAGCAAGTTCAACTCTTTGAATAAGTTCCTTTAGCGAACCAAGCGAGCATTCAATATATAGTGTATACTCAACACCCTCTTCAAAATAGAACTCAAACACATTACCTTTACTGTCGCCTACAAAATTAGATTTCCATTCATCGCTGTAATGGAACTGAGCGTCATAGGCTTCTGTAAACGGAACTGTCGGAGTACCGTCCGCAATACCGTAGCTACCGCCGGAAAGCTTAAGAGCGCGGCAGATATACATACCCTGAAGAGTACTCTGCAAATATCTCATTGATAGCTTATAAAGACCGGTATCATTTACCGTGAATTTATAGGCAGCCCACTGACCGAGAGCGTTAAAGCTATTCTCTCCTATTACATTATAGAGCTGAGATTTCGAAGATGAAGGATACGTTGCGCAGGATTTATTATCATTTGTCGGGAAAACAGATGAGTCCGAAACAAAATCCGGAAACTCAGCTTGAAGAATGGTAATTTCCCCATCAGCAGACTGATATCCTTTGTTTTGATAGTCTTTAACAACATCTTCGTAATCGGGAATATCATTTACGGTTGCATCATAAGGTACAAGTTCAATAGATTTGATAATTACAGGCTCACGCTGTGCAACAAGCGTAAGCTGATGAGAACCGTTAAGAAGATAGAAACGGAAATTACCATGATAGTAACCTGTTGAATCCTGACAGTAGTAAGTGTTCCATTCGGGAGACTGCGCCGCAGTAGGAGCCATTGAGTTTCCGTTAATATCCTGACCAATTATATACGTTGTTACAGTTTTTTGACCATTTTTAATGTCAGTAACAATTTTATAGTAACCGTCATCACGCAGTTCATATTTGACAGTTGATGAATCCGGCTCTGTTGTTGCTACAGGATCAGAAACCGTTACGTTTGTATACGCCCATGATTTATCGAGGGTTATGTAACTTGCCTCATCAAACGGCGCTTTACCGTCTATACGAAGCTTACGCTCGATTGAGCTTATACTGCTCTCATCCGTAGTACAGCTGAAATATTCAAACTTAATGTAGTAATAACTTTCCGCGCCGTCTGGGATGTTAAAATTCCAAGTAGTGTATCCCTCCGACGGAAGATAAATCGAATTGTCCCAGTTATTACCAAATTTCGCCCAGTTGCTTTGATTTTCCTTGTAAGCATTTTGACAAAGTTCGCTCAGCGAGGTTTTTACACCGTTACTACCGTCAACGATATCCTCCATATCGATGCTGATAGTCGGTAAGCCCGTCTTATAATCGTTGCCATGCTCCGCGAGGTATTCCTCGTACGAAGAAACGCCGACAAGCGCTTTCATCTCTTCAAGTGATGACGCAGTATCACGGTTAGTTCCGCGAAGACCGGTATCCGAATCAGATGCCATAGCCGTAAATCCGACCAAGCCGAACAAAGTTGTCACAGAAAGGATTAAACAAACAACCTTCTGAAACAATGTCTTCTTCATGAATTGATTTCCTCCAAAAAATTCATAATCTACTAACCCACAATTCCGCAATATAGGCAGAACTTGGGCATTTAGCTATAATAAATTATAACATACATACAGTAAAATGTCAAGATTGAAATTTAATATATATATAGGCTTCAGAGCTTTTTTAAGACGAGTAAAATATTTTTTTCACGCAAATGCAAACTATGGTTTACTCGAGTTTTCAGATATCAATATTAAAAAACAGCATATGTAATTTTATTTTACGTTTATCGCTTTTTAATTCACAGTTTTATTGAGTTTTATGTAAGAATGGTAATTATTTTTTACCTTTTGAACCGTTTTCAAAAATTATTTTTAAAACTACTTGCTATTTTTAAATATATACAAACTGCACAAATTGTGAATGTTTTTTTCTACAATTCAAATAATTTAAAAAAAGCGGAACAAAACGCTTCTTGGCGTCTTTCCGCTTGTGTTTTTGATGTTTTAAAGTGCATTTTATGATTTTTCCGAATCAATATATCCGCCCGCCGCGATAACATAGCCATCATAAAATACAGCCGACTGTCCCGGTGTTACCGCTCGAACTGGCTCGAAGAGTTTAACGGTTGCATGTCCTTCTCCGTTGTACTCAAGAAGGCACTCAACAGGCGGCGCTAAGTATCGTAATTTAACTTTAAACTGTTTTATCTCCCCCGCCGACATATCAGGAATTCCGGAAAAAACAATACCTGAAACAGATATGTTTTTACTGCAGCTATCTTCAAATGAAAGAGTTACAGTATTGTCTTTCGGATTTATTCTTGTCACAAAAATTCTCCGTCCCATCGAGATACCGAGTCCTTTTCTCTGTCCCACTGTATAATGAATTATACCCTTGTGCTCTCCAAGTATTTTTCCTTCATTATTAATAAAATAGCCGGGCTTAGACGGTTGCGTTCTGTTCTCTATAAACCCGGCGTAGTCACCGGACGGAACAAAGCATATCTCTTGACTGTCCTCTCTATCTGCAGCCGACAAGCCTTTTTCTCTGGCTGCCTCTCTTACATCTGTTTTTTTGATATCAGATAGCGGAAAATAGAGATGTGACAATATATCCTGCGAAAGTCTCCACAAAACGTAGGTTTGGTCTTTTCTACCATCTTCAGAGCGAGCTATAGCATATCTGACATTTTTTCCAAATTTTCTTACCGCAATCTTTGCATAATGCCCTGTCGCAATCTTGTCAAATCCGTTTTGACGAGCATAATCAAGCAAAACCCTAAACTTCACGTCACTATTGCATACGACACATGGATTAGGTGTTCTTCCCGACAGATATTCACTAATGAAATTACTAACGACGCGTGACTCAAAAATATCTCTGCAGTCTATTTTATGAAGGGGTATGCCAACGCTTCGCGAGGCAGATTCAGCAGACTCTGTCTCTGTATAGTCGTGCATAACGAGAACAGCTCCCTCAACCTCATGCCCTTCCTCTTTTAGTTTAAGAGCGGCGTAAGTACTGTCTACACCGCCGCTCATTCCGAGAAGAATCCTCATTTATTCATCACCGTGGCTTTTTTCAATTTCAAAATCCACAGGTCTGCCTATTTTATTATAATAATCCGCAACGGCAGTCTTTATAGCCTCCTCGGCAAGCACCGAGCAATGAATTTTTACAGGCGGCAACCCCTCGAGAGCTTCAACAACCGCGCTATTTGTAAGCTTTAACGCCTCTTCTACGGTATGTCCTTTAATAAGCTCAGTAGCCATTGATGAAGTAGCTATAGCGGCTCCGCAGCCAAACGTCTTAAATTTGCAGTCGATAATAACATCATTCTCTATTTTGAGGTACATTTTCATTATATCGCCGCATTTAGCGTTTCCGACAACGCCTACACCGTCCGCATTCTCTATCTCACCCGAATTTCTCGGATTTGTAAAATGATCCATTACCTTTTCACTGTATTTCATATTAGACCCCTTCCAAAATCAATTATTTTTATCCTTTACCTCTTCCCAAAGAGGACTCATATTGCGAAGCTTTTCAACTATTCCCGGAACCGTAGCGATGATATAATCGATATCCTCCTCAGTTGTTTCATGTGAGATGGACAGCCTCAGTGAGCCGTGGGCCTTTTCGTGCGGAACACCCATAGCCAAAAGAACGTGAGACGCCTCGAGAGACGCGGACGAGCATGCCGAGCCCGTTGAGGCGCATATTCCCGAAATATCAAGCCACAGTAAAAGGCTTTCTCCTTCTATAAACTCAAATCCAATATTAACGTTTCCCGCAAGCCTTTTTGTTCTATGCCCATTCAGCTTTGAATACGGTATTTTCGTAATCTCATCAATAAGCCTGTCTCTCATTTTTGCGACTCTTTCAAGCTCCGGAATCCTTTCTTTAGCTATTTCAAGAGCCTTCGCCAGACCAACTATATAAGGAAGATTCTCCGTTCCTCCGCGCTTTCTCTTTTCTTGTCCGCCACCGTCTATTAAATTAAGAAGACTTACTCCCTTGCGTATAAAAAGCATTCCTATTCCCTTCGGGGCGTGAATCTTATGCCCCGAAAGAGCAAGCATATCAACTCGAAGATTTGAGAGGTCTATATCAACGTTTCCAACCGCCTGCACCGCGTCGGTAAACATCAGAGCTCCATTTGAATGAGCAATTTCACATATTTCATCAATAGGCTGTATCGTCCCAACCTCGTTATTAGCGTACATTATTGCAACGAGCGCCGTTTTTTCGGTCACTGAATTTCTAAGTTCATCAAGGTCCACAATTCCGTCACTGTCAACACCTACGTAAGTTACGGAAAAGCCTTCTTTTTCAAGCGCTTCGCAAGTATTTAAAACTGCGTGATGCTCTATCTTACTCGTCACTATGTGTGTTCTGCCTTTTGAACGCATTTTTCTCGCCGCGCCCTTTATCGCCCAGTTATCAGACTCCGTACCGCAGGATGTGAAATATATCTCATCCGCTTTGCAGTTAAACACTCTTGCAATTCTCGCCCGTGCGTCATCCAAAACATCCTTAGCATCTCTTCCCTTGGAATGAAGACTTGAGGGGTTTCCCCACGTCTCTTCGAAGCAAGGGGTCATTGCATCTATTACTTCGCGGCTGAGGGGCGTCGTTGCCGCGTTATCAGCATATACAAATCTTGACATTACTACTTCCTTTCGGTCCTCACCGATAAATTTTTCTTTTTTTAATTATGTTTCGTCTGATATATTGTATACCATTTTTGTCGATTTTTCAATAGAAATATAAAATTTATAAGTGTTAATTTTCTGTGAACTTGTATGAAGATGTTCGACAACAAATTAAATGTCATTCAAAAACTACGCTCCTTAACGGTAAAATATATTTATTTTCTTTGTTTTATCATATTTTTCATCATTTTCCGCACTATCTATACACTTTTCAAAACGATAATAATTCATAAATTCTTTTCAGTTTTTTTATTCTTTATTATTGAACAGAACACTTTTAATATTTAAAATATATATATAAATTTCTTCAAGGATGTAATATTATGTCAAGATTTATAGCTCTCATTACAGCTTTGTCAATAATATTGTTCAACGTTGTTTTTTTGAGTTCATGCATTGATGATAATAAAAGCTCTTCAAAGAATCCCCCCTCACACGAAAATCCAAATGAGGATAAAACGCCGGAGAAGGATAATAACAAAGAGCAAGTGTCTATAATTGCCGTTCCGGATTATAAGGATTACGGGCGCGGTACGGTCGACTTTTCAAAAATTGAATACAAACGTCCTAACATAAGCGACGTCATTTTCAAATTCGACAAAGTTTGTAAATTGATTTCGGACAATGAGATTTCATACGACGAGCAGCTAAAAAAAATATATGAGCTTGAACCTGATTATCTCGATATTCTTACAATGGCGGCATACGCAAACATACTGTCGTCAAAAAACACTGCCGATAAAAAATGGAATGATGAGTATCAATACATTACCACCGAATATCCGTCCTTCACAAAAACTATCGAAAATCTTTATGTAGCGGCTGCTAATTCTCCCTATGCCGAAGAATTTGAGGATGACTATTTTGGGGATGATCTGATTGAAGATTATAAGGACGGCGGAGATTACACAGACAAAATAGTTCAGCTTATGTCACAGGAAGCAAAGTTTGAATCCGAATACTCATCAATATCCCCTGCAACCATAGTCATAACTTACGGCGGAATAACCGACACAGAAGAAAAGATTCTTGAATACTGCAAATCAACCTACGGAGAAGCCTCAATAAGATATCTCGCCGCAGTAAGCGAATGTAACAAGCTATACGAAAAGGCTGTTGACAAAAAGCAAAGGGAGTTATTAGTAGCGCTTTTTAAAATCAGACGTATAATCAGCGACGAGTTTGGATATGACAGTTATGCCGATTTTGCATACAAGAACATATACCACGATTATACTCCCGAAAAATTTGAAGGTTTCCTTAACGGAATATCAGAATATGTTGTTCCCGTATATTCAAAACTGACAGAGTACGTATTTAATCAATATCAAAAAACAAAAAAGCCGGAATCGCTTTCACGCGTTGAGCTTATCAACAACACTTACAAAATGCTTGACAAGTCGACGGACAATCTTTACGAGATGTATTCATACATGCTTCAGCACTCACTTTTTGATATAGAAGCCAACTGCGATACTCGTTTTAGCGGTGCATTCACCTCATATCTCGACTCATATAACGCCCCATTCGTATTTATGAGTACAAGCGGAGATACCACCGATTATATGACCCTATGTCACGAATTCGGACATTTTGCCGATTATTATATCAACGGAAGCACAGAGACCTCTCTCGACCTTTCAGAAGTATCGAGTCAAGCTCTTGAGCTATTGTCCTTAACGCTCTTCGGAGATATTATTTCAGAAAACTCTCTCGAATATCTAACCTATTATGAAATGGAAAACGCGCTTTCGGTGCTGATATTCCAAGGTTTTTACGCTGAATTTGAGCATATAGCGTATACGATACCGTATTCAGCGATAAATGAAGAAAATCTTAATTTCGCCGTATCTCGCGCTGCATATAAGTTAGGACTAAACAGCTATGCTCTCAGCGACATTTATTATATTATGATACCTCATATATTTCTCTATCCGTATTACGTTCAGTCATACTGCACATCACTCACCGTAGCGCTTGAAATTTACTTCATGGAAGATTATGAGGCAGGTAGCGGTTTTGATGCTTATATGAAGCTTATCACAAGGGAGGATGACAACCTTACATTTGAAGAATATATCAAAAACGCAGGTCTCACTTCCCCTTTTCAAAAAGACTATCTTAAAAGACTCGCGGATACCGTGCATTACAAAATCCTTGGCTCACACTATTTCAAGGAGCTCGATAACAGTCATAACGCGGCATAGCCTGTACGCGCTCACACGAGCGCGTATTGCTTTTATATATTACACTTGACAAAAGAAAAGATTAGATATATAATATATATCAATTAACAAAAACGCTTTTATTTAAATTTACATCTCAAGTCGCAGCGCGGTAACGAAACGGAGAAAACACATGAACATTATTATCGTCGGATGCGGTCAGGTTGGAGAAACCCTTGCCGCAGAGCTCGGAGGAGAAGGCAACAATATTACCGTCGTTGACCTTTCATCTGATAAAGTTAACTCCATAACCTCAAAGCTTGACGTCATGGGCGTTGTAGGAAACGGAGCGACACATACAACGCAAAAAGAGGCCGGAATTGAGACAGCAGACCTTCTTATCGCAGTAACCAACTCTGACGAATTAAATCTTCTTTGCTGTATGATTGCTAAGCGTCACGGCAAGTGCAGAGTCATAGCAAGACTTCAAAACCCGGAATACAGCTCGGAAAGCGCTTATCTTAAAGACGAGCTTGGACTTGCGATGATTATAAATCCTAAGCAAGCAGCGGCAGAAGAAATCGCACGGGTGCTGCGTTTCCCTGCGGCCAACAAAATAGAAACCTTTGCGAAAGGACGCGTAGAGCTCCTAAAATTCAGACTTCCCGAGGACTCATCCATAATCGGTCTTTCCGTAAAGGAAGTAGTAATAAAGCTCAGATGCGATATACTTGTCTGCACCGTCGAACGAGATAATGAAGCCTATATCGCAAACGGAGATTTTGTTTTTGAAGGACGCGACGTTGTTTCCATCATTGCATCTCCCAAAAAAGCCGCCAACTTCTTCAAAAAAATAAATATGGAAAGACATTCAACAAAGAACGTAATGATAGTTGGGGCCGGTGAGACGACGCACTATCTTTGCGAGGTTTTGCGCAAGGCAGGAATGTCCATAAAGGTAATCGACAACGATTTTGATTTATGCGAAAATTTCAGTTCAAGACATGAGGAAGTCATAGTAATTAACGGCAATGAGACGGACAGAGAGCTTCTTATAGAAGAAGGTGTTGCCGATGCTGACGCATTTGTCGCAATGTCAAGCTACGATGAGCAGAATATATTCCTTTCCCTTTTCGCTAAAAATTCCGGAAAAGCAAAAATCGTTACTAAAATAAACAAACCGGAGTATGATGATATAATCAAGCACCTAGATATTGATACGGCTATTTATCCAAAAAGCATTACTTCGGATATGATTGTGCGTTACGTAAGAGCGATGAAAAATTTGCCCGGAAGCAACGTTGAAACGATGTATAATTTTATAAAGGGCGAAGTAGAAGCTACGGAATTTATCGTCAGAGAATCCTCTCCAATAATCGATACTCCACTGTCAAAGCTTAAATTTAAGGAAAACGTTCTTGTTGCCGCAATACTGAGAGACAAATCGGTTATTATCCCACGAGGCAACGATATGATAAAACCCGGAGATGCAGTTGTTATAGTTTCTAAGATTTTAGGACTCGGCGATATATCAGACGTCATTGTTAAGTGAGGAATTTATGAATTTCAGAATGATAAAATACACTCTCGGATGGCTTTTACTGTTCGAGGCTGCGTTCTTCTTCCTTCCCCTTATAACAGGAATTATTTATCTTGAAAAATCAACTTTCGCATTTCTCTTTTCGATACTTGCCGCCGGCGGAATAGGAGCGCTTCTCGTTTTAAAGAAGCCGGCGAACACAAAGCTTTATTCGCGTGACGGATTCGTTCTCGTTGCATTGAGCTGGATATTCCTTAGTCTGTTCGGAGCTTTACCTTTTATATTCTCCGGCGCGACAAAATCCTTTGTAGACGCGCTTTTTGAAACGGTTTCCGGTTTTACGACCACAGGAGCGAGTATATTTAAAGAAGTGGAATCCCTTCCCAAATGCATTCTTATATGGCGAGGCTTCACAAACTGGATAGGCGGCATGGGAGTTCTCGTATTCATTATGGCGTTTCTTCCGCTCGGAGGTGCGCACAATATGAACATAATGAAGGCGGAGAGCCCCGGTCCATCCGTTTCGAAGCTTGTACCCCGTGTAAAAACAACGGCTCTTATACTGTACGTAATTTACATTGCTATGACCGTAATTCAATTCGTTCTTCTGCTTTGCGGCGGAGCAAGCGTTTTTGACGCTATCAATATCTCCTTCTCAACAGCGGGAACAGGCGGATTCGGAATAAAGAATGACAGCTTCGGTTCATACTCAACATATATTCAGATTGTCACAACGGTTTTTATGCTTCTCTTCTCAATAAACTTCACCTCTTATTATCTTTTGCTTAGGGGAAAGTTAAAAGACGCGTTGAACTCTGAGGTTAAAGTTTTTGTTGGAATAGTTGTTGTCGCGATAGCTATAATAACGCTTGACATAGTGAATATGTACGGTTCGATAAGCGAAGCTCTTAAGCACTCCTCATTTGCTGTTTCTACGATAATTTCAACGACCGGCTTCGCAACTGAAAATTTTGATCTGTGGCCAAATCTTTCAAGAACTATTATAATTCTGCTTATGTTTGTCGGAGCCTGCGCGGGCAGTACGGGCGGCGGAATTAAGGTTTCAAGAATCCTTATACTCGTCAAAGGTATGGCGCGTGAGCTTAAAATGATAGTTCATCCGAAACAGGTTAAAAAGATTTCTATTGATTCACGCAAGGTTGACCACGAGGTAGTCCGTTCGGTAAACGCATACATAGTATGCTACGTCGCGATATTCCTCGTATCTGTTCTTATTCTTTCATTCGAGGAAACAGACCTTGTTACGAACTTCACCGCTGTTGCAGCAACGATAAATAATATCGGTCCCGGTCTTGCCGGAGTAGGTCCCGCATCAAATTATTCTGCCTTTTCAGTAATATCCAAGTTAACTCTTACCTTTGATATGCTCGCAGGAAGACTCGAGCTCTTCCCAATGCTTGTACTCTTCAATCCGTCAACTTGGAAAAAATAAAACAACGGTCGGAACTCTGTGTTTTGTGTATTCTCACACATAAGCACTTTGTTTCGACCGCTCTAATTTACGAATTTCTGTATGAATCAATTTTGTCAGCAAGATATCGTGCTGTTTTTGCCATAAATTTGAGGACTGTGGGAAGCTGGGTGTCCCAAGGCTCTCTGCCGCAGAGAGCAACGTGACCGATATCGAGGCAAATCGTGAAGGCTTCGGGGTCGTTAAGCGTTTCATAAAGAGCCACAAGCTCAAAAACGTCGGGCAGCACTGGAATTGCGTTATTTATATAATGTTCCCATCTTCCGACAGGCGCATGACCCTGAATAAACTTAATGCCCCGCTCCTTTGCAATCGCATTAAGGCGTTTAGCCATCCCTCTCCAATCACTGCAAAAAGGCGGATCCGGCATATCCTTCATAATTATATCAACCGCGGGAAAACCTGCATCGGCCAACATATTTACCGCTTTTTCAACACCGACTCTCTGCGAAAGATATCCTGTATACTGCGCAAATAACATAAACTGCCCTCTTTTTCTAAATATACACTTATTATATATTTATCTAATATTTTTATCAATATTTTGAAAAATATATTGATTTTATGTAATCTGAGTGCTAAAATTGATAAGGCTTTTATTTTATTCAATTAAGGAGCAAATATGCAAAGAATTTTGTCTTTCGCAAAGAAAAACGCAGTAATGCTCATAGCAGCTCTTGCCGCTATCGTTACCTCAATAATAGTTCCGCCTGACAAGGAATATATCGGATATTTTGACTTTAAAACGCTGACATGCCTTTTCTGTGTTTTGGCAGTCGTTTGCGCGCTTAGGAACATCCGCTTTTTCTACACAATGGCAAAGGCTATTATCAGAAAATTCAAAAATGCCAAAATATGCATTCTCGCGCTCGTATACATAACCTTTATAGGCTCTATGCTTATAGCAAACGATATGGCGCTGCTCACGTTCTTGCCACTGGGATATTTCGTTTTACATACTACAGGCAAAGAAAAATATATGGCGTTTACCTTTATTATGCAGAATATTGCGGCAAATCTCGGTGGTATGCTGACTCCTTTCGGTAATCCTCAGAATCTTTATCTTTACTCTAAATTCAACATTCCGGACATCGAATTTGTTACAATAATGTTCCCCCCGTTTATTATTTCTATAGTTCTTATAACCGCCTGCTGTCTCATTTTCGTCAAATCAGAGCCGCTTGTAATCGAGGAAAAGGCGGCAAGTCTGCCGATTCCGAGAGTTATAATATACCTGATACTTTTCGCGTTTTCCATTCTCATTGTTTTTAGGACTGTTCCTTATTATTACGGACTTATAATAGTGCCTATCTCAATTTTGATTTTAGACAGGCAAGCTCTCCTGCAGGTTGATTACGGACTGCTTTTAACCTTTGTTTTCTTTTTTATATTCTCCGGCAATATGGCAAGGATAGATGTTGTAAGAGACTTCTTTTCTTTCCTGCTTGATAAAAATACTCTTGTTTTCAGCGCTCTTTCCTGCCAGTTTATAAGCAACGTTCCATCGGCTATTCTACTCTCACAGTTCACAGATAATTATAAAGAGCTTCTTCTCGGAGTTAACATCGGAGGTGCCGGAACCATGATAGCCTCGCTTGCAAGTCTGATAACGTTCAGAGAATACTCGAAGCAGGACCCCGGACACACGGTGAGATACTTGATCAAATTTTCTCTTTTCAACTTCGCGTTTCTCGGTATACTGATATTATTTTGCAGTATACTTGGTATTTAACATCTTAATAAAACAAGCGACAGCTAACTACCGTTCGGTAAATGCTGCCGCTTTTTTAATTAAATTTCTTTAAATTCTTCTTCAAGCTTATCACGCAGACGTTCCGCAAGCAAGGTTTTATTTTCTTCGGTTCCCGCGAGAATAAGAGTTCCGTAAATCAAAGCTCTGACTGTATACTTTTTAGACAAATAATCACTGCCATTTTGCGCGCACCACTGCTCAAGCGCTGCCATAAGCGGAGCGTCAAACATTGATAGAACGTCGGTTCCAAACGGTGATACGGTCATTAAGACCGAACGGTAATTCGGGTTAGCTATCCAAAATCGAAGGTTTGAAACCGCAAGTTCAATTATTCTTTTTCTAAGGTCATTTCTGAAAACCGACTCAATTTCAATACACAAAAGCTCCCATTTTGAGCTTATATATTTAATTATTTCGTTTATAAAATCTTCCTTATCTTTAAAATGACGGTACGGAGCAGCGCAGGAAACCTCAGATGCGAGGGCAACTCTTCTCAGTGAAAAATCCTTAACTCCGCGCTCCTCAAGCTCGTTGATACCTGCGACTATTAGTCTTGTCCGTACGCTTCCCTCTATAAAATCAGCTTCCATATGTATCTCCATTGTTAATGATGATAACATTCTATCATATTCAAATAAAAAATTCAAGTATTTAGACGATTTTTTTATAAAAAGTATTGACTTTATTATTTTTAGAGTTATAATATATACAAAATTCAATGTTAACACTGTTAACATACTCAAATATGGAGAACTTATATGAGCTTACTTGATGATGCCAGAAAAATAATTAACGATGTTGACTCTAAGATGGCAGAACTATTCTGCCAGAGAATGCGCGCAGCCCAAATGGTTGCGCAATATAAAAAAGAACACGGTTTGAAGATATTTGACGCGTCTCGCGAGGAAGAAGTTGTTAAGAGAAATTCTCAACTGATTGAGGACACAGTGCTTCGCGAATACTACGTTAATTTTCTGAAAAACAATATGGCTGTCTCAAGAGCCTATCAGGATAGACTCATGGAGGGAATGAAGGTAGCTTATAGCGGAACAGAGGGCGCGTTTGCGCACATAGCAACCTGCAAGCTTTTTCCCACCGCGAGAAAGGTTGCTTTCGGAGACTTTGAATCAGCATACCTTGCCGTTGTAAACGGAGAATGCGACTCAGCCGTTCTGCCGGTAGAAAACAGCTACAACGGTGAAGTTGGAAACGTAACCGACCTTATGTTTTCCGGTTCTCTTTACGTTAACGGAATGATGGAGCTCGCTGTTTCGCAGGACCTGCTTGCAATACCGGGCGCATCAATAACCGATATAAAGCAGGTAATAAGCCATCCTCAAGCGCTTGGTCAATGCTCTGATTATCTCAGAGAAAAAGGATTTGAGCAGCTTGAATATACGAATACAGCCCTTGCCGCAAAATACGTTTCCGAAGCAGGAGACAAATCTATCGCCGCAATCGCAAGCGCGGAGGCTGCGGATATCTTCGGACTCCAAGCACTTGAAAGAAACATAAATGCGAGCCGTAGCAATACCACAAGATTCGCAATTTTCTCAAAATCGGAAAACAAGCATACGTCAAAGGAAATGGGTGTTCATACAGTATTACTTTTCACCGTGCGCAACGAAGCCGGCGCGCTTGCTAAAGCAATAGACGTTATAGGTAAGCATGGTTTCAACATGAGAACGATAAGAAGCCGTCCTATGAAGAACCTTCTTTGGCAATATTATTTCTACGTTGAAGCTGAGGGAAACATACATACCGACGAAGGAAAAGCTATGATGGAAGAGCTTCACAATTATTGCGACAAGCTTAAATCAATAGGAACTTACGTTAAGGAATAAAAATTATGACTACTTTAAAAATTGATTTTGGAAACAGAGGATATGACATAACTGTCGGCAGCGGAATAATCGATAGAGCTTCCGAATACATGAACCTTGACAGAAAGGTTTTTATAGTTACCGACACCGGTGTTCCCAATGAATACTCAGAAAAAATCAAATCACAGGCCAAGGAAGCTGTAATTTTTACAGTAAAGCAAGGCGAAATTTCCAAGAGTCTTTCAACCTTGGAAAAAGTGCTTAAAGGAATGCTTGATTTTAGTATGTCACGCGGTGACTGTGTTGTAGCCGTAGGCGGAGGTGTAGTCGGTGACCTTACGGGATTTGCTGCGGCAACTTATATGAGAGGAATTGATTTTTACAACGTACCCACTACCTTGCTCTCACAGGTTGATTCATCTATCGGAGGAAAAACGGCTGTTAATCTCGGAGGAGTCAAAAACACGGTCGGAGCATTCTATCAGCCAAAGCACGTGCTTATAGACATCGATACGCTGAACACCCTTCCTAAAAGACAGATTTCGGCAGGGCTTGCCGAATCAATAAAAATGTCACTGACGTCGGATGCCGAGCTTTTCTCGATGTTTGAAAACGAAAACGCTCTGGATTCTGAAAATATAGAAAACGTAATAGTCCGTTCACTCATGATAAAGCGCTCGGTAGTCGAAAAGGACGAAAAGGAAAGCGGACTCAGAAAGATACTTAATTTTGGTCATACCCTTGGACACGGAATAGAGGCTGAGGAGGAAATGCACGGATTCTATCACGGTGAATGCGTTGCTCTCGGTATGATTCCAATGTGCTCTGACTCGGTTCGGGAAAGACTTTTACCCGTTTTGACTAAATTCAATCTTCCAACCGAATATAATGGCAATCTTGACGACGCGCTCGGCTTTGTTGTTCATGATAAGAAATGCCGCGGTGATTCGGTTGAGGCAATATTCGTGGATAAGATCGGGGAATATCAAATCAAAAAGATATCCGTTTCCGATTTTTCAAAGCTTGTAAAAGAAAGGCTTGGTAAATAATGAAAAATACTTTTGGCAACGCCTTAACCGTAACCCTCTTCGGCGAGAGCCACGGAGAAGCTATAGGAGCGGTAATAGACGGCATAGCACCTGGTATAAAAATTGATAAAACCTATATAGACGAAAAGCTTGAGCTTCGAAGACCTTTCGGTAAAATATCGACGGCAAGAAAAGAAAGTGATAATTACTCGATAGTCAGCGGAGTTTATAACGGATATACAACTGGAACTCCTTTAACAGTTATAATACCTAACGAAAACACCGTGAGCAAGGATTATGCCGCCATAAAGGATACACCTCGTCCGGGTCATGCCGATTATACCGCCGAATGTAAATATCACGGATTTCAGGATTACAGAGGAGGCGGACATTTTTCCGGAAGAGTAACAGTGGCGCTTGTTGCCGCAGGAGCGATTATATCATCCGCGCTCGTCAGCAAGGGCATTAAAATCGGAACGCATATATTAAGGCTTCACAGAATATCCGACAGAAGTTTTGACAATCTTGAGAGCGACGTTGATATGCTCTCAAAAAAGCACTTCCCCGTTCTTTCCGAAACAGCTGAAGAAGAAATGAAGAAGGAAATAGAAAGAGTCCGCATCGAAGGCGACAGCGCCGGTGGAATACTTGAAAGCGTTATTTTAGGTGTTCCGGAAGGTGTGGGAGAGCCGTGGTTTGACAGCGTTGAAAGTATGATTTCGCACATCATCTTTTCAATCGGCGGTATAAAAGGAATTGAATTTGGAAAGGGATTTGAATTTGCCGATATGCTTGGAAGCGAGGCGAATGACCAGATAACTATAAGAGACAGTAAAATCATAACAAAAACCAATAACAACGGCGGAATAAACGGAGGAATAACGAACGGTATGCCTATTACGGTAAGATGCGCCGTTAAGCCTACTCCGTCTATATACAAAGAACAAAACACGGTTTCTCTTAAAGAAAACAAAGATACAAAAATCAAAATCGAAGGCAGGCACGACCCTGCAATTATACACCGAGCTCGTGCCGTCGTTGATGCCGCGCTTGCAATTGCCGTTGCTGATATGCTAACAGTGAAATTCGGAACGGATTACCTGTTAAATTCTAACTAAAGTTTACAAAGGATTAATTTAAACAATGAAATACGGCTGTATCGGAGAGCATTTGAAGCATAGCTTTTCAAAAGAAATACATAACGCTCTCACGGATTACGAATACGATATTTTAGAGATTCCAAAAGAAAGTCTTGCGGACTTTGCCGAGAAAAAAAGCTTCTCAGCAATTAACGTTACAATTCCCTACAAAGAGCTAATAATGCCCTACATGTATTACATTGACGGTCACGCAAAAGAAATTGGCGCGGTAAACACCGTCGTAAACCGTTCAGGAAAGCTATACGGATACAACACCGATTTCTACGGAATGAGTGAGCTTATAAATCATGCCGGAATACAATTAAAGAACAAAAGAGTTGTAATTCTTGGCACGGGTGGCACTTCCAAGACTGCTTCAGCCGTTGCGAAGACGCTTGAAGCCAAGAGCGTAATAAGAGTCAGCCGTTCCTCACGTGAGGATGCTATAACATATGAAGAGCTATATAAAAAGCACTCTGATACCGAAGTAATAATAAACACAACCCCCTGCGGCATGTTTCCAAGCATCGCAGAATGCCCAGTTGATATTTCTAAATTAAAAAATCTCTCGGGTGTTATAGACGCGGTATATAATCCTTTGAGAACGTCTCTTGTTCTCGATGCGCAAAAAAGAGGACTTGCTGCTGAGGGCGGACTTTATATGCTCGTCGCTCAAGCCGTACGCGCATCTGAAATATTTATTGACACAAGCTATCCCAAAACAGAAACCGAACGTATATTCAAGAAGATAATGAAAGAAAAAGAAAATATAGTTCTTATCGGTATGCCCGCGTCGGGAAAAACTACGGTGGGAAATATTCTCGCAAAAAAAATGAACAGAGAGATTGTTGATACAGACGAGCTTATTGTAAAGCGCGAAGGAAAATCAATCTCAACCATATTTTCGGAGTACGGTGAAGAATATTTCAGACACGTTGAGTCTGAAATCATAGAAGAAGTATCGGCAAAAACAGGCGTGATTATATCAACCGGCGGCGGCACTGTGCTTAACGGAAGCAACGTTAATTCACTAAAGAAAAACGGAAGAGTTTATTTTATTGACAGACCCCTTGAAGCTCTTATTCCTACAAGCGACAGACCTCTCGCGTCAACTCAGGCGGCTATAGAAAAACGGTATAACGAGAGATACTCAATTTACACATCCTCGGCAGACGTAACAATTGACTCGTCGTGTGACGCTATTAGCGTTGCCGAAAAAATCGAAAGGAATTTCACCAATGATTAAAATATACGTTATTAACGGACCGAATATTAACATGCTCGGCATCAGAGAGCCAGAAACCTACGGAAGCGTGAGCTACTCATCTTTAATAAATACTCTTAACACACATGCCGAAAAGCATGGTTATGAGCTTATAACATACCAATCGAACCATGAGGGAGACCTTGTTGATAAGATTCAGGAAGCCTATTTCAAGGACGCGAACGGTATAGTTATAAATCCGGGAGCTTACACTCATACGAGCATTGCCCTGCTCGACGCAATTAAGGCGACAAGTATACCAACGGTTGAGGTTCACGTCTCAAAGGTTGAGGAGCGCGAGGACTTCAGACAGGTAAGCTATATACGCGCCGCAGTTAAAAAAACTATCACGGGTCACGGGATAGATGGATATACAGAGGCCATAGAATTTCTCTTGGAGGCTTTTGGCAAGTAATGAAAGTTAAAATTGAAAAGAATACGGGCAGAGGAAAAATTACCGCTCCGTCATCAAAAAGCATGGCGCACAGACTTCTTATATGCGCGGCAATGTGCGACGGTGTCAGCACGGTTAGTGGAATCTCGGATTGTGAGGATGTCTCGGCAACGCTTGACTGCTTGTCAGCTCTTGGAATAAAAGCCAAAAAAACGGATAACTGCATCACCGTTGAAGGCTGCAATTTCAGAAATGTTACTCCAAACGCACCGCTTATGTGCCGTGAAAGCGGAAGTACTCTCAGATTTATGATACCCGCCGCAATGCTCTCGGGTCAGACAACGGTTTTTTACGGTGCGGGAAGACTTATGCAAAGACCTATGAGCGTCTATGAAAAGCTTTTTGAAGAAAAAGGGTTAACCTATATCAGTGACGGAACAAGCATAGTCGTTCGCGGTCCTCTCAGATGCGGTGAATACAGCCTTGTAGGAAACGTAAGCAGCCAATTTATCAGCGGACTCATATTTGCCCTTCCCCTTGCGGACGGTGACAGCGTTATAAAAATTACGCCCCCGATAGAGAGTCGCTCGTATATAAATCTTACGGTTAATGCCGTAAGAAGTTTTGGAATATCACTCGAATGGATTGATGAATACACTCTAAAAATTCCCGGAAATCAGACCTATAAGCCGACAGACGTTACGGTTGAAGGAGATTATTCAGGCGCGGCATTTCCCGATTCACTAAATTTATTTGACGGAGACGTGGAAATTTTGGGACTTAATCCCAATAGTATACAGGGAGACAGTGTTTATAAAAGATATTTCGATATGCTTAATGTTGGAGTTCCGACAATACATATAGGAGACTGCCCGGATCTCGGACCCATACTTTTCGCCGTCGCCGCGGCAAAGCACGGGGGTGTTTTCAGCGGAACGAAAAGGCTTAAAATAAAGGAAAGCGACAGAGCTGCGGCAATGGCATCAGAGCTGAAAAAATTTGGAACGTCTGTCAGTGTTTATGACGATTCTGTTGTTGTATACCCCTCGTCATTTCATGCGCCAAACGAAATTTTATCAGGACATGGAGACCACAGAATAGTGATGGCGCTTTCGATTCTGCTGACGCTGACCGGAGGAGAAATAGAGGGCGCTGAAGCAATAAGCAAAAGCTATCCCGCGTTTTTTGAAAATCTTAGAGAGCTTGGAATAAAGGTCACCGAATATGAAACTTGACAAAAATACAAAAATACTTATAATCGGCCTTGGCGTTATAGGAGGAGGATACGCCTCCGCGCTAACCAAAGCGGGTTATGACGTTCGCGCTATAACAAAGGATGAGGAAACGGTGGATTACGCGCTTCGCCATAATATGATTAAATACGGAACAACAGAAGTTGACGAAGAGCTTATAAAAAGCTCAGAGCTTATAATTTTCGCTCTATACCCTACCGTTTTCATCAAGTGGATAAAAAACTATCAGCATTTGTTCTCGCCCGGAACTCTTATTACCGACGTTACCGGTGTTAAAGTCAACGTTGTTGACACCGTACAAAGCATTTTGCGCGATGACGTTGAGTTTATCTCGGCTCACCCTATGGCAGGACGTGAGAGAAGCGGAGTCGAGTTCAGCGACCCAAAGGTTTTCCAAGGAGCAAACTATATCATAACCCCTACGGATAAGAACACAGACGAAGCCGTGGAAGCATGCAAAGATATCGGACGAATACTCGGATTTGCGAGAATAAGCGTACTCTCCCCCGAGGAGCATGACAAAATGATAGCCTTTCTCTCGCAGCTCACGCACTGTATAGCGGTTTGTCTTATGACCTGCAACAATACTCCGAATCTTGAAAAATACACGGGTGACTCTTTCAGAGACCTTACGCGCATAGCAAAAATAAACGACAAAATGTGGAGCGAATTGTTTTTAATGAACAAAGCCCCCCTGCTTGCCGAAATGGATTCGTTCATAAACGAATTTAAATCATTCAGAGATATGCTCGCGGCAGACGATAAGGAAGGCATGAGCGAAAAGATGCGCCGCTCAACTAAGAGAAGAAGCCTTTTCGATAAACCAAAGACGAAATAACTATTCAAATACGAGGTTATAAATTATGAATAATATGATATTTTACCGCAAACTTCCAATACCTCAGGACGTTAAAGCTCAATTCCCCATAACTCCCGAAATAGAGAAGATAAGGGAGACGAGAATAGGCGAGCTCAACGATATCTTTTCGGGAAAATCAAACAGATTTCTGCTTGTTATAGGTCCATGCTCGGCCGATAACGAGGACTCTGTTCTCGACTATATTTACCGTCTCAGAGTGGTTCAGGAAAAGGTTAAAGACAAAATAATGATTGTTCCGAGAATCTATACGAACAAGCCAAGAACAACCGGCGAGGGATATAAAGGAATGCTTCACCAACCCGACCCAAACGCAGAGCCTGACCTTTTAAAAGGACTTATATCAATAAGAAAAATGCATATGAGAGCAATCGCCGAAACAGAATTCGGCTGCGCTGACGAAATGCTTTATCCCGAAAACCACAGATATCTTTCCGATATAATTACCTACGTTGCGGTAGGCGCCCGTTCTGTAGAAAACCAGTATCACAGGCTGACCGCGAGCGGACTTTCCGTTCCCGTAGGAATGAAAAATCCAACGGGCGGAGACATTACGATTATGATGAACTCCATAAAAGCCGCTCAGTCATCGCATATGTTTGACTACAGAGGATGGGAAGTAAAAACCTTTGGAAATCAATACGCTCACGCGATTTTAAGAGGATACGTCGACAAGCACGGAAAATCGCATCCTAACTATCACTTTGAGGACCTTTATTCACTCTATGAGACCTACGCAAAAAGCGGACTCGCAAATCCCGCGGTTTTGATAGACACAAACCACTCAAATTCGGGAAAACAATATCTTGAGCAGATAAGAATCGCAAAAGAAGTTCTCCACAGCTGCAGATATTCAAAGGAAGTTCACAGCATCGTCAAAGGACTTATGATAGAGAGCTATATTGAGGATGGCTGCCAGAAAATTTCCAGTGAAGAGGTATACGGAAAGTCGATAACCGACCCATGTCTCGGCTGGGAGAAAACCGAACGTCTTATATACGATATAGCAGAAGTGCTTTAAACCAAGCGGAGAACAAAATGAACAGAAAAAGCGGAATTTTACTTCACATATCATCACTTCACGGAGAATACTCTATCGGCTCGTTTGGAAAGGAAGCGAAGGAGTTCATAGACTTCCTTTCCGATTCGGGATTTACCTATTGGCAAACCCTGCCGTTTTGTATGACTGACGAATATAACTCGCCTTACAAATCTCCGGCTTCCTTTGGAGCAAATCCATATTTTATAGACCTTCCAACACTCCTTGAGCGCGGATATTTAACCGAAGCAGAGCTTCTCTCTGCAAAACAAAAAAGCCCTTACGTCACCGAATACGAAAGACTCGGAAAAGAAAGGCTTACGCTTCTCGGCATAGCCGCTGGGCGCGTAATGAATGATAAAGAGGAGTTTTCAAGGGTTGAAGAGTTTATAAAGGCTCAAAAGGAGCTTTACGAAGCAGCTGAGTTTCTTGCCTTAAGAGAGGCAAACGGAAGCTCCGAATGGCAAAAGTGGAGCATAACCGTGCCCGACAAAGAGCGGCTTTTTGTGTGGAAATTCATTCAGTACGAATTTTTCAGACAGTGGACAGAAATAAAGAAATACGCAAACGAAAAAGGAATAAAGGTAATCGGAGATCTCCCGATATACGTATCGCTTGACAGCGCAGACGTAAGATCAAATCCCGATGACTTTCAGCTTGATGAGGAAGGCTATCCGACCGCTGTTGCCGGAGTTCCGCCCGATTATTTTTCCGAGGACGGACAGCTTTGGGGCAATCCGCTCTATGACTGGAAAAAGATGAAAGGCGACGGTTACGCACTCTGGCGAAAAAGGATACGTCATATGATGACGCTTTTTGACGGCATAAGAATCGACCATTTCAGAGGGTTTGACGCCTATTGGAAAATTCCGTCCAAAGCCGACAGCGCAAAGGAAGGATCGTGGGAGACAGGTCCGGGTAAAAAAATTATAGACGTGATACGCAGCGAGGCTAAAGATAAGCTTATAATTGCCGAGGACCTCGGCGACATCACACCCGAGGTATCAGCGCTTCTTGAATACTCGAAATTTCCCGGTATGCGTGTCTTACAGTTTGCATTTTTAGGAGACGAAAAAACTCCACACCTCCCGCACCACTTTGACAAAAACGCTGTAGTTTACTCTGCGACTCACGACAACAATACCCTGCTAGGCTATATATACGAGCTTGATAATTTTACACGGGATAGAGTTTTTGACTATTTTGGTTGCAAAGGCGAGAACTTTACCGAAGCCTGCGAGAAAATCAAAAAGGCGCTGCTCGCGAGCTCCGCCGACACTGTTATATTTCCTATTCAGGATATACTTGTTTACGGAGCTGATACGAGGATGAACACACCCGGCAAAGCCTGCGGCAACTGGGCGTACAGATTGACTCGTGAACAGTTATTCAGCATTGACGCAGAAAAATATTTACATTTAAACAAATTATACGGCAGATAAAAATGGGTCGCCTAAACCGACCCATTTTTATTATTCTTTTTTTCACGCCTGTTCGATTCGGATATAGCGTCAACGTGGCTCTTCGCTCTGCCGTTAAATATTGACTGAACTATTCTTACTATGTAGCCGACAGGCAGAAGTATAACGCATTTTCTTACCCACTTATATCTTTGCATAATCAGCTTCGGTGAGGGAAAAATACGTCCGAAAACGTATCTGAACCTGCCATGCTCTTTCATACCGAAGCCCATGCTGTTCGCAAGAGTTCCGTAGGTACCTCCCGTAACGGTATATATCTCAAATTCCGAAATGTCCGTTTCCGGTTCTTTTCCGAGGAACCACTTATCAGCAAGCGCGGATATTGTAACGTAAAACTCGTAAAGGTCATTTTCCTTGAGCTTATTTATAAAATCCTCCGAGGTGATAAGCTCGGGATTTTTGCGCTTGTAAAGAAATATATCGAGAACCGCGCGCATTCCGCATCCTCCGTGAGTATAGTGCTTTTTCGAGTGTCTTAAAATAAACGCGAAAAAGTCGCTGTCCTCCATTAAATACCAATAAGGATTATCCTCTTTTGGCTTTGCGTCGGAGAAAGAGAAATCAGAGCCTTGATAAAGATGTCTATGTAATTCAACGTTTATAAAAGGCGGCTTTGCAAGCGCTTCGTGAACACCCTCATCATCAATCTCGTGCTCGCAGACGTATCCCCTATCGAGAAGCAAATTTATTGCGCGCTCTATATGCTCCTCCGAAACGAATATGTCCATATCCGCCATGGTGCGAAGCTCGGGGCGCGGATAAAGCGCCTTCATGAGAAATCCCTTTAACGGAAGAAATGATATCTTTTCATCAGTGAAAAGCTCGGTTATCCTGCGAAATTCGTCTGTTTGCTTAAGGTTTTTTACGAAATCGACGTCTCTTTCCTTTTGCCATGCCGCAATAAGCGCGGTGTCGCCTTCCTTTTTAACTTCGTTTTCAATATAATGATATATGGTACTTGCAAGAGAATGATGCTTAGAAAGACTGTATATCATTCTGAATGAAACGTCCAAAGGCTTCTCGGGAAGCGGAGAGCCGTCAATCATAGCGCGCAAAACGCCTAATATGTAATCGGCAGTAACAATGTATTCTTTATCTGTCATTTTTACTCCCCCTTCGAAAAACCGTTCTTTTTATTTTCCCAAGCGCACGGCGCATAAGATGCGCCAAATATCTGACGGGATAAATAAGATTCCAAAAACGCGAATAAAACTTATAACCGAACTCATCGACCGTGTGATGCTTTCCCTTTCTGTTGAAGGAAACGAGATAGGCTAATACACGGTCGCGGCTCACGTATTCTTTCACAAACGTATTATCGCCTCGAATAATAAAACATTCCTCACGAACGCCTATTATACGGTGAAGAATATATTTATGAGAAGCTCCGGTATATAGAACAATATCATACTTTTTTAGAGTACGGTCAGTTTTTTTCAAAACCGCGACGTCGCGGTGTGTTTTAAAAAGCGGACGCATACTGACGCCTGTGGTATTGGCTGCATAAGTGCCATATTTTAAAAGCTCACCCTCAACGATATGAACCGACTGATTTACATCCGCTTGCATTATTCAAGTATACCTGCGCCGCGAAGCTTAGCCTCGAATGCGTCTACGTCGCCTTCTGCCTGTTCCCTGCTGACGCCCTCGTAAGCCGAAAGAATTTCCGCAACGACCTCGTCGCGCGTCACGTCCTTGTCGTTCATAAGATTCCAAATAAAAGCTCCTGTGCCGTTAAGTCTAACCATACCCGAAAAATCATCAGCGCGCTCTCCAACCGCAACCGCGAGATAAGAGCCACCAACCTCTTCAAGAACAAATCCGTTTTTTATTTTCATAACAATCCCCTAATAGATTTTTTGTGGCAAACCCGTTTTTCTATTAGTATATCACGAACAAGTTACTTTGTCAAGGTATTTCAACAGCTACTATATAATAGAAGGACCTGCTTTATTTAGGCATAACCGAAAAAGAGGGTAGCTCAAGTTCAAAAATGAACTGCCCTCTTATGCACCAGCCCCTAATTTTATGCTATTTATTTAATATACAGCAAAGTCTAATTTATACATAAAAAATATTAATCAAATTTCATACAGCGGTGAGAAAAGCTCGGATTCTATTTTCATCAGCCTGTTGTATTTTGCCGTGCGCTCCGCCCTTGCTGGAGCGCCTGTTTTTATGAAATCGCAAGAGAACGCTACCGCAAAGTCCGCAATAAAAGCATCCTCGGTATCTGCGCTTCTGTGCGACATCACCGTTTTATATCCCGCGCACTGCGCGGTACTTACCGCGTCTGCAGTTTCGGTCACCGAGCCTATCTGATTAGGCTTTATCAAGACGGCGTTCGCAATACCCGCTTTAATTCCCTTAGATATTCTGTCCGGGTCTGTAACAAAAAGGTCGTCACCAACGAGGACGCATTTTTTAGAAAGTCTTTCCGAAAGTCTCTTCCAACCGTATTCATCCTCCTCTCCAACGGCATCCTCAAGACTCAGAATAGGATATTTATCTGTGAGAGAAGAAAAGTAATCTACAAGCTCATCGGGTGTAAACTGTTTTGCCCGCTTAGGCATAAAATATCCTCCGTTGTCATACCATTCCGAAGATGCCGCATCAAGCCCGAGCATAAAATCCACCCCCGGCGTATATCCCGACTTTTCTATCGCGGATAGAATTGCTTTTATCGCTTCCTCATCCGACGGAAGCATAGGAGCGAAGCCGCCCTCGTCACCGACCGCGGTAGAAAGCCCGCTTGTTGAGAGAATATTTTTCAACGTGTGATAAACCTCAGAGCACATACGTACTCCCTCAGAGAATGAGGGCGCGCCTGTGGGGATTATCATAAATTCCTGAATGTCGATATTATTTTCAGCGTGCACGCCGCCGTTAAGAATGTTCATCATTGGAATAGGCAGCTTCCTTTTAAGAAAACCGCCAAGATAACGGTATATCGGTATGCCGAGCGCCGCTGCTCCCGCCTTTGCGGCAGCGATAGAAACAGAAAGAATTGCGTTTGCTCCGAGATTGGACTTATTATACGTACCGTCAAGCGCAATCATAACAGAGTCTCTTTCGTCAAGGTCGTGTACGTCCATCCCCAAGAGAGCGGGACAAATAAGCTCGTTTACGTTTTTTACCGCTGAGAGAGTACCCCTTTTGTGATACCTCTTGCTCTCCGTATCTCGAAGCTCGCAAGCCTCGTAAATTCCGGTTGACGCTCCCGATGGAACCTGAGCCGTGCCTACCTCTCCGGTCGAGAGAGTTACCTCCGCTTCCACAGTAGGATTACCGCGCGAATCAAGAATTTCGCGCGCACATACGTTTACTATTTCACTCATTTTTGCACGTAACCTTTCAAATATATTTTACGAATTCATTATTTGCAAAGGTGTGGCAAATAATGCAAAAATGAATAAAATAATACAAAACAAAATTTGAAAGGAACTTTAGATATGCATATTCATACCGTAAAGGCGGGAGACACCGTTTTTAAAATTGCAAGAGAATACTCAACCTCGCCAATTAAAATAATCGAAAACAACGAGCTGACAAATCCCGACTCGCTTACAATCGGACAAAAGCTTCTTATACTCAACCCTACTAGAACTTATACCGTACGCGGCCAAGACACTCTTATGCGCATTGCCGACAGATTCGGCGTTAAATACAATTCCTTGCTTTCCGGAAATCCCTATCTTGCGGGAGGCAATAAGCTTTATCCCGGTCAGCTTCTCGCAATAAAATATGACGCGCCTAAATACGGAATCGCTGCCGCAAACGGATACTGCTATAAAGGAACAAGCCGCGACAGACTTTCTTTCGTTATGCCATATCTAACCTATCTCACTGTTGCCTCGGGAAAGCGTGAAGGAGAAGGAATAAGGCTTTTGTTTGATGACACCGACATTATCGATATGGCAAAGAAAAACGGAAAAATCCCTCTTATGAGAGTTTATGACGAGAGCTCCGATTTTTCAGAAAATTACGCCGACTCACTTCTGCTTATGGCAAAATCCCACGGTTATGGCGGCGTGACTCTTGCCGCTTACAATGCAATGCGCGAAGTCCCCGAAGCTCTTTCGGAATTTCTCTTAAACCTCAAAAAAAGAATGATGGAATGCGATATGCTGCTTTTCGCGGAAATTGACGGAAATTCAAGCACCGCACTTCCCGACGTCTGTGACGGATACGTCATTATGTACGAAAAATGCTGTCTTGAAGATATCCCAACGTTTGACCTTGGAGAGAGGATTGTAATGGAAAATTTTTCAGCAGAATCCGAGCCGTCAAAAGCGTATATAGATATTGCAACCTACGGATATATGGGAAACGAAGAAATTACCAAAACCGAAGCTGACAGGTTGGCAAGAACCTCAGGCTCCGATATATCGTACGACGCTGAGCGCGGAATCTGTCATTTCACCTATAACAAATATATCGGCGGAAAGAAAGAGAGTGTGAGGGTTGCATACGAGTCGCTTGAAAATATAAAAGCCAAGCTCACGCTTGCAGGCGAGCTTGGCTTTATGGGAATAAGCTTTGATATTATGAATATTCCGACGGAATACCTTATGCTTTATGAAACCATGTTCAGCCATCCGTCGAATTATTTGCCTATATAGGTTCTTACTTTAAGCGTGACACCGGTGCGCTGGGCAATTTTTTCGCATTCGTAAAGTTCACCCTCGCTAAGCGTTTCTCTCACAATGGAAAACACTACTTTAGGTACATATTTCTTTACGTTTTCAGCAAACTTGATAATGGCCGAAAATGCTGATTTTTCATACACGGGTCGGCATATTTCCATATATTTATTTGCGCTGGAAGCGTTAAGACTTATTGACACAGTATCAAATGCGTCACAGTAAAGATGCGCCGTATCCATGCCAAAAATAAGGTCGGATTGCCCGTTTGTGTTTATACGTATTTTAGCATTCGGATAATCATTTTTAATTCTCAACGCGACCTCTCTTGCGTCATGCAGTCTGTAGCTCGGCTCACCGTACCCGCAGAAAACAATTTCGTCATATTTCGACACGCAGCGTGAAAATACAGAATCCACAACCTCTGAGACGGTAGGCTCTCGCTCAAGCCATAAGGAGTCTGACCCATACGCGCCGTCTCCGTTATTTCTGATACAAAAGGTACAGTTGTTCGAGCATCTGTTCGTCATATTTATATAAAGGCTGTTTTCCACCTCGTACGTGATACACATTTCCTTTTTCATATTCCGAAAAATCTCCTTGCGTTTTCTTCTGTAAGTATCGCGCATTCATCCTCAGCTATGCCAAAAATTTCAGCGAGCGCCCTGTTCGTATATTCGAGATATCCCGAATGATTAAGCTTTCCTCTGTGAGGATGCGGTGCAAGATACGGGCAATCGGTCTCTATCATTACCGCTGACCTCGGCAAAACCTTCGCAACCTCCCTCGGACGTTTTGCGTTAGTAAAAGTAAGCGTTCCCGAAAATGATATCATATATCCGAGACCGACAAGCTCTCTTGCCATCTCGGAAGAGCCGGAAAAACTGTGAAAAACTCCTCTCACACCGGGAAATCTTCTTATCACGTCCATGATATCTCCGTGCGCCTCCCTATCGTGAATCGAAACGGGAATCCCAAGTCTGTCAGCAAGAGCCATTTGCTCCTCAAAATAGCGCA
The DNA here is from genome assembly GCA_045542035.1 of Eubacteriales bacterium. Classification (GTDB taxonomy): domain Bacteria; phylum Bacillota; class Clostridia; order Oscillospirales; family CAG-272; genus UBA1740. The sequence goes on from JAZQKG010000058.1 coordinate 33,280, forward strand.
TCTGACAGTCGCGGTCCGTATCGGGATAATGATAATCAAGTCCAATTTCACCGAGAGCTACGCACTTGCTCTCGGGATTTTTTATGAGCGACTCTATATCCGAAAGAGCATCGTCAATTGAAGTTTTAAGATACTGTGAATCGGATGGATGGATTCCGATAGCGGTGTACATTTCGGTATGCCTCTTCGCCCCCTCTATCGCAAGGCGCGAGGTTTCAGGAGAGGTTCCTACGTTTATAATTCCCGAAACGGTTGACGAAAGTAGTGAGGAAATAAAATCATCCGTTTTTATCTCCAATTCCTCTCCGAATCTCTCATCATAATAATGGGCGTGAGAATCAAAATATCTCATCAGTGAACTCTGTCTCCGTTTTTAGCGGATGAGTCAAGGAACACCACCTTAACGTCCTCCTCGCCTGAGGCAAGGAGCATACCGTAGCTATCAACGCCGCACAGCTTAGCGGGCTTAAGGTTTGCAACTATTATAACCTTTTTGCCAACGAGCTCGTCCGGCTTATAAAACTTAGCGATTCCCGAAACGACCTGACGCTTTTCATATCCAAGGTCAACCTGCAGTTTAAGAAGCTTCTTTGCCTTGGGAACGGGCTCGCACTCAAGTATTTCGGCAACTCTGAGCTCAACGGCACCGAATGATTCTATACCAATCTCCGCCTCATGCTCAGGCTCTGGAATTTCTTTAAGAGCTGCTTCTGACGCGGCTCTTTTTGCTTCCATTTCTTCGAGGAATTTCTTTTCATCAATTCTTGCAAAAAGCGTAAACGCTTCGCCAAGAGACTTTCCTGCCTCAAGCGCGCCGAACTCGGCTACAGTTAAAAACTCGGTTTTATCCGTCGCAAGCTGAGAGAATATTGCCTCAGCCGTCGCAGGAATATAAGGCGCGAGAAGAACCGCTCCGACTCTTATGGTTTCAAGAAGATTGTAGATTACCGTTGCAAGGCGGGGGCGGTCGGCTTCATTTTTGGCAAGCGCCCACGGCATCGTTTCATCAATATATTTATTCGCGCGCCTGAGCATTGCAAATATCTCGTCAAGCGAGTCCGCAACGCGATATGAATTCATAAGCTCGACCGATTTTGCCACAGCGGAATTGACAGCGTCCTTGAGTTCGCCGTCAATATTCTCTGTTTTCTCGGGAGCGGGAACGATACCGTCAAAATATTTTTTGGTCATCGCGTGTGTACGGCTAACAAGATTTCCGAGATTGTTTGCAAGGTCATTGTTATATCTTGAAATAACACTTTCATAGGTAATCGAGCCGTCTGCATTATAAGGCATCTCTGAAAGAGCGTAATAACGCACTCCGTCAACACCGAACACCTCGGCAAGCTCGTCCGCGAAAACGACGTTCCCCTTAGACTTACTCATCTTGTCATTTCCGAAATTGAACCAAGGATGTCCGAATACCTTTTTGGGAAGTGGAAGCTCAAGCGCCATAAGGAATATTGGCCAATAAATAGTATGGAATCTTAAAATATCCTTTCCGATTATATGAACGTCACAGGGCCAATATTTCTTGAAGTTTTCGCTCTGCTCCTCAAATGATTTGTCCGGGTCGTATCCGAGAGCGGTTATATAGTTTGTAAGCGCGTCAAGCCATACGTAAACTACGTGCTTCGGGTCGAAGTCAACCTGAATACCCCATTTGAACGAGGTTCTCGAAACGCAAAGGTCCTGCAGTCCTGCCTTAAGGAAATTATTCACCATTTCTTTTTTGCGGCTTTCCGGCTCAATAAATCCGGGGTTATCCTCTATATGCTTTATAAGACGGTCAACGTAATTTGACATCTTGAAGAAGTACGCTTCCTCGCGCGCCTGCGATACTGCTCTTCCGCAGTCGGGGCACTTTCCGTCAACCACCTGAGTTTCGGTGAAGAAGGATTCGCAAGGGGTGCAGTACCAGCCCTCGTAATACCCCTTGTATATATCGCCTTGGTCGTAAAATTTCTTGAATATCTTGGCAACCGCCTTTTCGTGATAACCGTCTGTAGTGCGGATAAAGTAATCGTAATTGACGTTCATAAGGTCCCATATTCCCTTTATCTCGCCTGCTACCTTATCTACGTAAGCCTTGGGAGTGACACCCGCCTCGTTTGCAAGATTCTCAATCTTCTGACCGTGCTCGTCTGTTCCTGTGCAAAGGAAAACGTCCTTGCCCATTCTGCGCTGAAAACGAGCGAAGGCGTCTGCCATTATAATCTCATAGGTGTTTCCGAAATGCGGCTTTCTTGAAGCGTACGCAATCGCCGTTGTCAAATAAAATTTTTCCATATTTCTTTTCCTCCTTAGCGCCGGCAAATGAGACCGCCGC
>JAZQKG010000059.1:0-3382 GCA_045542035.1 Eubacteriales bacterium
AAGGAGTTGATTTATGACATTGTCTTCCTAAGACCGCTTGGCCTCCGACTTCCTCTATCACGTTTATAGAGTCGGAAAACTCAAGCGTCATATCGGTTAACATTCCAAAGCTTTTGATATTAATTTTCTCAATTACCATACCGTCTCTCCTTTAGTCGTCATATCCGAGCTCGCCGGACAGAAATTTTATGCTTCTCTGAACCGAATCCTTGGCGTTATACCAAGGCTCCTCGTCATATCTGTAATCGAATTTTTTGCAAAACCACGAAACGTCACCCTGAAGCTCGGTCACATGCTTTTTTTCTATCCCGTGGCTGAGTCCGTAAAATTCCTTGAAAATCCTTTTGGACATTTTCTTGGAAGCGTAATCAATCATACGCTCGTAATGAGGCAAACAGAAATAGGGAGCTTTGGCGAATCTTTCACGGAAGCTGAAATCGCTTTCGTAAAGATATACAGACGTCGCTATCATCGCGCTGAGATTTTTATCAATCCTCTTGCACACGTAGCAATCCGAATTAAGCTCTTTAAGAGCGGAGACGCTTGCCTGCGCTTTATTGCCGAGCAAAGTCGGGCCGTCTATCCTCTTTTCAACCTCTGCAAGATGACTCTCGAGCATAAGCCCCATACCGAGCATTCTTTTGCGTCGGAGCATCATATTGTAATGAGAAAGACAGAAGCCCTGCTCGTTCGTTTTCATTCTGATATCCGGCTCCATCATAGAAGCGCCGAGAATTATATCAAGCTCATCATTTTGCAGCCTTCTGTACAGTACGCAGAACGGGCATCCGCACTCCGGCTTCGCTCCGACCTCGTCAAAAGCTTCGCCTACGGGTATAGTATATATTTGCTCCATAAAAATCTCCCTTGCAATCTGGCGAAAAATGTGCTAAAATAAATATATATTTACGCATATACAATTATTATACTACATATAATTCGATTTTTCAAGAGGAAGAAGCAAAATGTTTTACGAAAGAATAAAACTTAATGACGGAGCGGAGGCTATATCCGTATCGGGTCTCGGCAGCTACAGCCTTAAAGACACGTTCGAGTGCGGACAGTGCTTCCGCTATGAAGTGATAAAAGAAGACGGCGAGTATATTGAGTATATGACAGTCACGGGAGATAAGATAATTAGAGTCGGTCAACACATTCCCGGTGAGCTTTTATTTTTTGATATGACGGACAAGGAGTTTTCAGAAATCGCGATTCCCTATTTTTCGCTTCAAACCGATTACGAAAAAATAAGGGCAGATATAATATCCAGAACAGACTCGGATTGGCTAAAACGGGCGTCTGACTCAGCAAAAGGAATAGCCATATTAAAACAGGACGCTTGGGAGACTCTCTTTTCATTCATAATATCCCAGAACAACAACATTCCGAGAATACGAAAAATCATAAGAAAGATATGCTCCGAGTACGGTGTAAATATTTGTGTACAAAATTGCATAAAAAAATGTCCGCTTTCAAAAACAGATGCCGTCCCGTGTGACGAAATTTGCAAAAGCTGCGGCGTATGCTACACCTTCCCGAGCGCTAACGACGTCGCAAAAAAACCAGAAAAGCTGCTCAGCTCAAATCCCGGATTCAGATACAAATATCTATGTGATGCGGCGAAAAAAGTCGATACGGGTGAGATAAATCTCGACATGATAGCCGCCGCTCGATCGTATGAGCACACGGTTAGCCGCCTCATGGAAATCAAGGGCGTCGGCAACAAGGTTGCTTCCTGCGTTGCTCTTTTCGGCTTTGCAAATCTTGAGGCATTCCCTATCGACGTTTGGATGAAGCGAGCGATAGACGAATATTTTGACGGAAAACTTGACCCCGCCTCGCTCGGCAGATACGCAGGCGTCGCGCAGCAGTATATCTTCCACTACATACGAAACCTCAGTAAAGCATAATCAGACTAAGAGAAAAATTTACGAACCTTTAAAAATTAAAAAAGGCAAAAAAGACCGTACGTTCGCATTTTCCGTGAACGTACGGTCTTTTATAATAATTACAAAACTTTAGATAAAAATTCCTGCAAGCGCTGATTTTTAGGGTTAGAGAATATCTCCTCGGGAGTTCCCTCCTCTTTTATTACTCCGTCGTCAACGAACATAACCCTGTCCGCGACCTCACGGGCAAATCCCATTTCGTGAGTAACGATGACCATCGTCATTCCCGTCTCGGCAAGCTTTTTAATGAGGTCGAGAACCTCGCCCACCATCTCGGGGTCGAGCGCGGACGTCGGCTCGTCAAACAGCATAACCTCAGGCTCCATACAAAGCGCTCTCGCAATAGCAACTCTCTGCTTCTGTCCGCCCGAAAGCCTGTCGGGATAATCCGCAGCCCTATCAGCAAGGCCTACCTTTTGAAGAAGATCCATAGCGCGCATCTCCGCCTCCTCGGCAGAAAGCTTCAGAAGCATCATTGGAGCGATAGTAAGATTTTTAAGTATTGTAAGATGCGGGAAAAGATTAAACTGCTGAAAAACCATTCCCATTTTCTGACGGTGAAGGTTAAGGTCAATTCCCTTCCCTATAAGATCAGTGCCGTTAAAAACAATGCTTCCCGAGGTTGGAGCTTCAAGAAGGTTAAGACATCTTAAGAAAGTGGATTTTCCGGAACCTGACGCTCCTATAACGCATATAACGTCGCCTCTATAAATATCTGCGTCAACACCGCGAAGCACCGCATTTTCGCCAAAATTTTTAGTAAGGCCGCGAACCTCTATTACCTTTTCACCGCTATTAATGCTTTTCACTCTTCCTCAACCTCTTTTCCAAAATAGATAAAAGCTTCGTCATTATTATTACTATCGTAAGATAAATGAGTGCTGTCAAAATCAGTGGGTTGACCGCGTCGTAGGTATTGTTCCTTATGAGGTTTGCTCCTCTTGTAAGATCAACAACCGCAACGTAACCCGCAACTGAGGTCTCCTTCAGGAGCGCTATACATTCATTTCCTATTGCGGGAAGGATGTTCTTTACTGCCTGGGGGAAAATTATAGTGCGCATTGCCTGCCATTTAGACATACCAAGCGAACGCGCGGCTTCCATCTGTCCATTATCCACCGCACTGATACCGCTTCTTATAAGCTCTGCCATATATGCGCCTGAGTTTATACCGAACGCAATAACCGCAACCAGCATACCGTCCGCTGATACGAGTATTATAAAGAAGAAGATAAATAGAAGCACCGTGATAGGAATACCTCTTATAACAGTTGTATAGAGGTCACATATAAAGCTTATGACACGAAGCTTGGGGTTTCCGTCCGAATAATACTTTGCAACGGCTATGAGAGCACCGAGAACAACACCGATGCAAAGAGCGCCGAGCGTAATCAAGTCGGAGGCCAAGCGGTCTTAGGAAGACAATGTCATAA
>JAZQKG010000060.1:0-5883 GCA_045542035.1 Eubacteriales bacterium
ACATTGTCTTCCTAAGACCGCTTGGCCTCCGACTTAGTAGTAAAGAATATTTAGACTTCGTATTAGAGCAATGCAGCGGCTTGTCTGCCCGTGCTATGATGGGCGAATATGTGCTGTACTATGGTGGTAAGGTCGTTGGCGGTGTTTACGATAACCGACTGCTTGTAAAGCCTACGAAATCGGCAGTCGCATTGATGCCCGAAGCACCGAGAGAATTGCCATACGAAGGTGCAAAAGAGATGCTTCTTGTAGAAAATATCGAGGATAAAGAGCTTTTGAAAAAACTGTTTGAAGCTATGTACGAGGAACTTCCCGAACTGAAGAAAAAGAAATAAACAAATTCCAATTTATAGAGTTTATTTTATCGGTAAAAACCGGTATAAAAAATTGGTATAAAATCGGTATAAATTTAGTTTGAAAATTGCTTCAAAAATCGAAAATTACTTAACCGAACTGCACATTTTAGAAGCAAAATCGCTCACATTTTTAACAAAACACACGATATTTAACGCTTTTTATAGGACTTTTGAATGAGGGTATAACTCCTAAGGGTTAGTTACAGGTTCGATTCCTGTTGCGGGTGCCATAAAAATAAGGTCTTCCCTTGTGGTAGACCTTATTTTTATATCACTCCTACGGAACGAACGCGCCAAAGGCGCAGTTCGCATACCGCCTGTGGCGGTATATTGCGTCGTGCGGAGATATTTGCTCTCCGTGGTATTCAAGGAACGTTTAGATAAATTCTCCCCCGCACAGCAAATTCCTCTTACTCTTCACCTCGGAATCAGGTTCGAAACATTGCTCCGTCCTTCCCTGCGGGAAGCTCGCAAGACGGAGCAAATTCCTGTTGCGGCTTCAACTACAAAAAACATTTTTCTTGCTCTCCTTAATTTTATATCTCTTTGCCAATGAATTATATCTGCAAGATATTATGATATATTTTACAGATAATGTCAATACCTTAAAATATTTGATACAATATAACTAACCAAGAGAGGTATTGATTATGAATATGAAATATGAGAACGACTACAGACAGCTTGGATTAAAAATTGCTTACTACAGAAAGTTACGCGGTTTTACTCAAGAACAGTTTGCAGAGAAAGATAGACGCGAACACTTAAGGAAACTCCAAAATTTGCACTAAATTCTCGTAAAATTGCATTGATTTTGTGAGAAAATTTAAGTTTTTCTCATAATCTATTGACTAATCCCGTAAAATGTGCTATAATTTACGAGAAAATAATTCGCTTAGGAGTTTGTATGAGAAATTTTAACTATACGGCATTAAAAAATATGAAGTTGGATTCCGAAATGATGGGATATGTTGCCATCATTCACGAAATGAAAGGTAAGCAGACACTTTATCTCAAGCAAAAGCCGGAAAGTCTTGACAGACTTGTGGAAATCGCAAAGGTACAAAGCACCGAAAGCTCCAACGAGATCGAGGGAATCCGAACGGCAAATACTCGCTTGAAACAGCTTGTATCAGAGAAAACAACACCCAAAAACCGTGACGAGCAAGAGATTGCAGGTTATCGCGATGCGCTTGCCGTGATACACGAAAGCTTTGAATATATTCCTCTGACACCGAATTATCTTTTACAGCTTCACAAAATTTTGTATAGCCACTCCGTGAAGGACGTTGGCGGAAAATTCAAGAACGTGCAGAATTATATCAGTGCAGCAGATAGTGAAGGAAAACAATTTACCCTCTTTACCCCGCCTGCACCGTATGAAACTCCGGATATGGTATCGGAGCTTTGTGACGAGTTCAACCGCGCTATCGCGGAATGTGAGGTTGATCCACTCATACTCATTCCAATTTTTATTCACGATTTTCTTTGTATTCATCCGTTCCTTGACGGAAACGGAAGAATGAGTAGATTGCTCACGACGCTTCTATTGTACCGTAGCGGATATATGGTCGGCAAATATATTTCCTTGGAGGCAAAAATCGCAAAGAATAAAAATCTTTATTACGATGCCTTGGAGCTCGCGCAAGCAGGGTGGCACGAGGGTAACGATGACCCCACGCCTTTCATTAAATATTTGCTTGGCACAATTATTTCCGCATACCGTGATTTTGAAGAGCGAATGGAGATCGTCGGTGATAAAGATTCCGCTATGGATATCGTTGCAAGAGCCGTGGCAACAAGGATAGGCAAATTCACAAAGGCGGATATTGCCGGTTTGTGCCCTTCCATCAGCGCAAGCTCTGTGGAAAGCTCACTTAAAAAATTAGTGCGTAACGGCGATATTGAGAAGCACGGAAACGGTAAGGCTACCTTCTACACAAGGAATATCTAAGTGTACACCCGAATGAGATTTTAACACCATACACTTGAAATAAATGATGATATGTGATATAATATTAGTAGCAAAAATTGTAGAAAGGAAAAAACATGGCGCTTGAAAACAAGTTAGGAATTACCGACTCGGCAGAACTTGCCCACGAGGAAGAACGCATCAGTAAAACGCGTGCGATTGAGCTTTTTGAAACGAATTTCCTTTCAACGCTCAAAGCGGGAAGCTTTGAGGCGCTCTCTAAAATACACGCGCATCTTTTCTCCGATATATACGATTTTGCGGGTCAGATACGTACTGTGAATATAGCAAAGGGTAATTTCAGGTTTGCGCCTCTTATGTATCTTAACGCCGCGCTTGAAAATATAGAAAAAATGCCCCAAGGCTCTTTTGACCAAATTGTTGAGAAATACGTCGAAATGAACGTTGCCCATCCATTCAGAGAAGGCAACGGGCGAGCTACACGAATTTGGCTTGACCATATATTGCGAGCTGAACTTGGAATGGTGATTGATTGGAGCCTTGTGGAGAAAGAGGATTATCTTCTTGCTATGGAAAGAAGTCCTATCAAGGATATTGAAATCAAGCACCTCTTAAAAAATGCTTTGACAGATAAGGTAGGCGACCGGCAGGTGTTTATGAAAGGAATTGACCACAGCTACTACTACGAGGGTTACAATACTTTTAAAGCGGAAAATTTAAAATAGAAACCTGTCTTGACGGTCAAGACACTTACAAAGAGTTATTAAAGTATTTCGAAATTGAATATAACGACTAATTATTTATTTTACTAAAAACAGACTGCCTCAACCGAAGCAGTCTGTTTTTGCTTTTTAAAAAATCATTATTTAAGAGTAGGATATGCACCGTCAGTGATAGTCCATAATTCCTCGGAGAATCCAAGAGTATCCTTGAGGAAGGTTGCCGACTTAAGATTGTCAGCAGCAGTTACGGTTTCAATGGGAGACTTGTTCAGGTTATCGGAGCAGCTAATGCTCTGACCCTCTACAGAATAAACGCCCTCATTGTTATCATTTGAAACCTTACCAACTGCGCCGCCTGCGTAAGCCTGAGAATTATTTGCACCCGAAGCATAAGAGCTAACCGAGCCTGTTGCAAAGCAATTCTTAACGTTGTAGCCCCAACCGACAAGACCGCCTGCGTTAGTATATTTTCCGTTTGCGCTTACGTTTCCGGTTGCATAGCAGTTAACTACCTCAGCATTGTTTCCGCCAATCTCGCCTATAAGTCCGCCTGCGTGAGCATTTCTCGCATTTACGCTTATGTTGCCTGTTGCGTAGCAGTTCTTAACAGGTCCAGAGTTTCTTCCGACAAGTCCGCCGCAAGCTACGCTGTCATATCCGCTGTTTACAGTTACGTTTACAGCTGCATAGCATCTCTCCAAAGAGCCTTCGCAATTCCATCCAACAAGACCGGCAGTATCAACCGCTTCACCGGTCAGGCTGATAGAACCCGTTGCGTAGCAGTCAATAATCTTTCCTTCGTTATATCCGGTGATAGCTCCGAAGCCATCTATGCCCCAGCTGCTCTCAACGTTAAAGGAAATATTAACGTTTTCAAGACCGAGGTTCTTTATGGTACCCTTGTTCTGACTGAACAGACCGTATCCTCGAGTACTCTTCTCGCCCATAGAGGAGATGGTGAGATTCTTAATTTTGAATCCATTACCGTCAAACGTGCCGCAGAACTCAACCTCCTCGTCATTCATATAGAAGGCAAGGGGAAGCCAAGCTTCGCCGGCAAGGTCTATATCAGCGGTAAGTCTGTAGTTGCCCCAAAGGTCATCAATCGCCTTAAGCTCTTCCTTAGTGCCTATCTCCTTGTAGTAAACCGCCTTAACGGTAAAGTTCTTGGGCTCAAGCGTGTAATCAGCCCAAGATGCTACGTATCCGTCCTTAGCAGGAACGGTAGGCTCTGTAAGAGCGGTGGTTTCAACAGTAAACTTAACCTCTTGTACTACATCGTTGCCGACCTTGAAGGTAGCAGTGTACTCAATGGGAGTATAAACTGCGTTAACAACAATATCCTCAGTGCCGAGAGTGTACTCCTCCCACGCTCCTTCGTAGTGCTCCTTTGAGGGAACGCTTGGTATTTCCGAGTAGTGAAGCTCTGTTTCACCCTCCTTAAACGTTGTTTCGTATACCACTTCTTCGCCATTCATAAACTTAACAGAATGGGATACGGGGTCGCCGCCGCAAGACGTTAATGCGAATGCAAGTACAACCAGAAGCATACACATTATGATAGATATTACTCTTTTTTTCATTTCTTAATGCCCTTTCGTATTTTTAATTCCCAAATTTAATGTTTGAGAGTAAATATAATTATAAATCAAATTATAGAAAATGTCAAGTTTTTTTAATAACGGTATTGAGAACTTCTAACAAAACAGTTTTTATGAGTCCCAAAAAAAGTTTTTACTATCTAAAAAAAACGCATCTCAAAGCCTTGCTCTGTTTTTTGCAATTTTAATTGACAAATCGCTTAAATATACTATTAAAGCGTAACATATACACACCTATATACCTGTCGAGTTTTTTCATATGATTGCAAGCAAAAAGGCCGTCACAAGAGTTAGCCGTGGCGGTCTTGAATTTGTGTGAATCATTAAACTAAAATTGCAAAATTTGTTTTCAATCATCCTTCTGTTCATTAGGAATAATTATAAAATTCTCAAAAAATTCGATCAAAAAGTCCATAACGCCTTGGGCAGCTTGAATAGTTGCAATCATCAGCGCGTCTGTATCAATCTCAGAAAAATTAATATCATATCCGTAATGGCGAATCAACTGTGTAAAATATATTCGCTGTGTTCTTCCGTTGCCTTCACGAAATGGATGAATATAGTTAACATCGTTATAAAATTCCGCTATACGCTTTGCAAATTCATTAAATGACAAATCTTCTAAATATCCAGATGCTATCTTCGCAAAGCATTTTATCGCAACACGTTCAATTGAAGCGACATCAAGAAATTTTGTTCTCTTTTTCGATATATCTACTGTACGCACTTGTCCTGCCCATTCATAAAGATCACAGAGTAAAAATTCATGTATCTTCTTGAAATGATCAAAATTAAAATTACCTTCTATTGGTTTTTCTTCTAGCATAGCCGCCTTAGCAAAGGTAATTTGTGCTTCTATATCAGATAATTTCACTTCATCACGAATGCCCAACTTGTTTATAAGGCAAACAGTGCCCTCATAGCAATTATCTGAAGAAGGAGTTAGACTATACGCCATGAGCCACGGCTCCCTCGGTAATAAGCTTCATATAATCTTCAAAGGTGATTTCCTTCTTTAATAATTTCTCGCAAAGGTCCTTGCAAAAATCCGAAACGTATAAGCCTTCCATATTTATAGAAGCCTCTGCGTTATCCATAGCTTTTTTTATCGTTAAGTTGCTCATGAAAAAACACCTACTTCTTATTCGATACTATTATTTTAGCACAAACCCATAAAAATTACAATATCTTTTAAAAGATTTCAATGTAGAGTTTTAAGTAAATAAAAATTTTAATTGACAAATTCAAAATAATATGTTAAGATAATTATG
>JAZQKG010000061.1:0-17803 GCA_045542035.1 Eubacteriales bacterium
TCAACATCTGCTCTATGATGAGTGAGTTCGGCCGTGAGACAGTTTCCGCTTACGCATCTGCTAAGGGCGGACTTAAGATGCTTACGAGAAATATAGCTTCCGAGTACGGTCAGTATAACATTCAGTGCAACGGTATCGGCCCCGGCTATATCGCAACTCCCCAGACGGCTCCCCTTCGTGAGAAGCAGGCTGACGGCTCGAAGCATCCCTTCGATACATTCATCACAGAGACCAAAACTCCCGCAGGCAGATGGGGCGATCCCGAAGACCTTGCAGGTCCCGCGGTATTCCTTGCGTCCGAGGCTTCTGATTTCGTAAACGGTCAGATTCTCTACGTTGACGGCGGTATTCAGGCGTACTTCGGTAAGCAGCCGTAATTCCTTTTGGCTGTATAAATTCCGAAATACTGAGTTAAAGCTTCGGCTCGCTTTGTCTTTCAAAATTTCTAAGAGCTGAAAAATCAGCTTTGAATATTTCTATCTTAGAAAAAATAATAATAGAAGGGGCTGGCACACTTAGTAAAACCGAAAAAGTCCAAATTATAATATAAACCGTATCAAACAAGGCACAAACGATAAATGAGACAGCAATAGGGTTGAAATAATACGGATTTCTTCTCTTTGGCGGACTTTTTATATCGCCGTTCTCAAGGCTCGACGTACACTTGTACGCCTCACGCCCCAGAGAATCAGCACTTTTTCTTGTTGTGACTCGGTCACACTCGCGGGAGGGTAGCTCAAGTTCAAAAAACTGAGCTACCCTCCCGCGATATTTGGACAGTCGGAGACATCTGCCTCTACAATTAGCCTTTCTCGGAGTGAGAGTCTTAAAATAATTTTCTCGGTGTGTCTATAATCCCCGCAAGGTAATCAAGCGAGACGTTATAAAATTTCGCGAGGGTCTTGAAATGGTGCATTGGCAACTCACGTTCTCCGCGTTCATACATTGAATAATGCTGTTGTGATACCCCAAGTAAATTGGCTATATACAATTGAGATTTGTCGGAATCCTCTCTGAGATCTTTAATTCTTTGATAAAAATACATAACTTATCTCCAATCAATACATATAATTAAACAATATTTTTGTGCAATACGTAGATTATATCACACATATGTTTGTATGTGCTTGACTTACATATAATTATATGTTAAAATGATTACACACAATTATATGTAAGGGAGAAATGAAATGAACAACATTCAAAATTTATGGTACGGAAATATGAGACCTGCGGAAGAGCCGGGAGCTAGCGACAAGATATGTACAAAGCTATGGAATAATATTTATGACAGGATTGAAAAATTAGAAGAGAAGCTTGGCGAGGAAGAGAAGTCAATGTTGTCAAGATTGATAGAAGACTACAGTGCGGTTTTTTGCGACGAGCGTGAAGATGCGTTTGTGAAAGGATTTTCGCTCGGAGTGAGATTGACCGCCGAAGCTTTTAGCTTTACGTACGAGGAAAGAGAATAGAAAAAGCGGCTCGAAATTTCGAGCCGTTTTTTTTGTATATGCCCTCTCACTTCGGGTAAGCCTATCTTACCGCGCTTTGAAAGGCGACTGCTTTTCCCATAATTTTGATTCTGTTAAGCTCCTCGTGTATATAGACAAACGGAGCGTATTTCGGATTTTCCGGGGAGAGTATCAGCTTTTCCTCGTCGGGATAATAGTATACTCGCTTGAGAGTTGCCTCGTCGTCTATTATTACAGCGGCAATTTCTCCGTTATCCACGGTTTTTTGCTTCTTTATGAAAACGACGTCACCGTCGTATATTCTTGCTCCGACCATAGAGTCTCCGTTTGCTCTCAGGCAGAAATCCGCGTCAACACCGGAGTTTACGAAATCGACGTATTCATCATCATCGTAAATCGGCTCGCCGTGCGAGACCGAGCCTATCATCTTAACCTTCTTCGACGCGTGCGGTTTCGAGTCTGTTACCGCGGCGTCTGAATCCTCCCAGCCCATAAGAATAGACGGGGAGACCGAAAGAATCTCCGCAAGCTTTTCTATTTTGTCGTGCGGAATGTTTGAAATCACGCCGTTTTCGTATCTATGGATAGTTTGCTTGCTCGTTCCGATAGCTTCGGCAACCTCGTCAAGCGTAAGCTTTTTTTTCTTTCTTAATTCTCTGATTTTATTGGCTATCATAAAAACACCTCGTATATTGTCGCATAAACAAATATATTGTAACACAATGTCACCTAAAATGCAATGATTTTTCTGAAATTTTAGAAAAATCACTTGACAGGTGACTTTTTCTATGTTAAAATAGTCACGCAACAGGTTACTTTTTGTTAAAAATAACCTAATAAGTGACGAAAGGAGTAAAAATGTATAGGACGTACGACTCGAAAAACGGTATAGGTCCAAGAATATACCGAAATCCGAGTGAAATAAAAAGGGATATTAAAAGAATTGGTGAGGAGATTGACGAAGCATTGTCTATGATTAATATAAGATCGCTTCTTATCGATATTTTGTCGGGGGAGAATGCTACATCTCCTGAAAAGCTGATACCCGATCTTGAGGAGGCAATATATGAGGCAAAGGAGGCTCTCGTTAAGATGCGGGGACTGAAGGAGGATCTTTGTTCACTTGAAGAGGAGCTGGAGGAGACACGGTGCAAAGTTGGAAGCATTTAAATACGCTTGACGCGCTTGTGGTGGCTCTATGCCGTGACTACGTGAGGCGGCAGGTTGCTATATCCGAGGGAATGATGTCAAAGAGAACCTTGACCGAATATAAATATCTTAATACAAGTATATTCGAGGCTGTATCCGAAATAGTCGGGGAGTTTGACGCGAAAACTTACATAAACGAGATAGGCTGCATGACGGGATATGCATGCAAACAGCGAATTTGGCTATCGAATGTCGGAGGGCACTTATAAAACCTATAAAAGAAGTATCACAAAAAATATAGCGAAAAAGCTTCATCTGTCAGATTGAAATATACTTATACATATATTTTTTATAAAAAATCGGTTACGGTACAAACAGCGACAATATTTTACTTTCACGCAATGCTATACTTAATGTTGAAAACGAAAACGGAGGAATTATAAATGCAAAACGGAGTAAAATTTTCCGAAACGGAAGGTGCGCTTATAGCTCATCTTTTTGGGGAGATAGACCATCACTCAGCGAAGGAGGAGAGGGAAGGGATAGACGCTATGCTTTTCAAAACGAGACCGTCGCGTCTTGAGCTTGATTTTTCGGGGGTAAGATTTATGGATTCCTCCGGAATAGGACTTATAATAGGACGGGCGGACGTCTGCCGCGGTATCGGTTGCGCGGTGCGTATAACCGGACTTTCGGAAAGCCTTAAAAAGCTCGTGAGGCTTGCCGGAATAGAAAAGCTTGAATGCATAGAACTCGAATAGAATCGGAATAAGAAAGAGAAGGATTAATATAATGAAGAAAATTCTTAACGAAATGAAATTGCGTTTGCCCGCAAAAAGCGTTAACGAGGGAATCTGCAGAGCGGTTATATCCGCTTTTGTGGCTGAGCTTAATCCAACTGTTGAGGAGCTCGGCGATCTTCGCTGCGCTGTCAGCGAGGCGGTTACAAATGCGATAGTTCACGGCTACCGCGACAGCGAGGATAAGGACAATTCTTTTATATACATATCTGTCCGTCTTTATGAAAACCGCGAGGTAAGCGTCGAGGTATCGGATAACGGCTGCGGCATAGAGGACGTGCGCCTCGCTATGAGCCCCGCATACACGACGGGCGGCGCGGAGGAGCGGTGCGGTATGGGATTTCTCGTAATGGAGAGCTTTACCGATTTTTTATCGGTAAAAAGCAAGCTCGGGCGCGGAACTACCGTCCTTATGAGGAAAATACTTAAATCCTGAAGGAAAATATGAAAACAGAAGAACGAAGTATATACGACAAAAATCTCGATTTGATCCGCCGTTTTCGCGATGGGGATGCCGACGCGGGTGAGGAGCTTGCTTCGCTTAATAAGCCTCTTATATATAATATTGCGGGAAGGTTTGTTGGCAGGGGGGCTGATATGGATGAGCTTGTCGAAATGGGAACGATAGGGCTTGTAAAGGCTATAAACACATTTGATTTTTCACGCGAATGCGCCTTTTCAACTTATGCCGTGCCCTTAATTTTCGGTGAGATGCGTAGATTTTTGCGTGACGACGGAATAATAAAGGTATCAAGAGAGAACAAAAAGCTTTCGGCGCAAATTAACGCCGAGCGTGAGAGGAGACTCTCGGCAGGGGAGGATGCGGGAATCGCCTCTATCGCTGAGGCGCTCGGTGTTTCACCGCAGGACGCGGCAGCGGCGCTTTTTTCGACGTCTCCCATCCGCTCGCTTGAGGAGGCGGCGTATGAGGACGAGGAGTCGATGACCCTCGGCGCAACTATCGCAGACGAGGACGCTCCGGCAAAGGAGTTCGATAAGCTCGCGCTTAAGCTTGCTATAGAAAAGCTCTGCGAAATCGAGCGTAAGATAATAATTTTGAGGTATTTCAGAGACTTCTCACAAGCGGAAACGGCAAGGATTTTAGGGCTTACTCAGGTGAAAATATCGAGGGAAGAGAAGAAAATACTCTCCCGCTTGCGAAGTGAGCTTGGCTGATGTAAGGTATTTGTTAACAAATTGTGAAATATTAGAAAAACTATTGATTTTTTTTGAAGCTTAGTATAGAATATAACCATGAGAATTAGCACTCAAAATCAGTGAGTGCTAAAATCAATAAACAGTACGGAGGAATAAATAAATGAAACTCAGACCCCTTCTTGATAAAGTTGTTCTCAAAAAAGTTGAAGCGGTTGAAACCACTAAGGCGGGAATTATCCTTCCCGATTCCGCAAAGGAAAAGCCGGAGGTTTCTGTTATCGTCGCTGTAGGACCCGGCGGAATAGTTGACGGTAAAGAAGTCGTAATGACGCTTAAAGAGGGCGAGCAGGTTATAACCGGTAAGTACACCGGAACTCAGGTGAAGCTTGACGGTGTTGAATACACTATCGTGAGCCAGGCTGATATACTTGCTGTAGTAGAGTAATTCACTCTTATCAAAAAGATTATTTAAGGAGATATTTTATAATGGCAAAGGAAATTCTTTACGGAACGGATGCGAGAGCCGCTCTTCTTCGCGGTGTTGATAAGCTTGCCGATACCGTTAAAATCACACTCGGCCCCAAGGGCAGAAACGTAGTTCTTGACAAGAAATTCGGAGCGCCGCTCATTACTAACGACGGTGTTACGATTGCAAAAGAAATCGAGCTTGACAATGCGGCTGAAAATATGGGCGCTCAGCTTGTTCGCGAGGTTGCTACAAAGACAAACGACGCGGCAGGAGACGGAACGACGACAGCAACTCTTCTTGCTCAGTCGCTTATCCACGAGGGTATGAAGAACGTTGCCGCAGGCGCAAACCCGATGGTACTCAGAAAGGGTATCTTCAAGGCTGTTGATGCGGCTATCGAGGAGCTTAAGAAGCAGTCCAAGACGGTTAACGGAAGAGACGATATCGCAAGAGTAGGCGCAGTTTCCGCAAGCGACGAGGCTATAGGAAATCTTATCGCTGACGCAATGGATAAGGTAACCGCTGACGGCGTTATCACCGTTGAGGAATCAAAGAGCGCAGAGACATACAGCGAGGTTGTTGAGGGTATGCAGTTCGACCGCGGATACCTCTCGCCCTATATGGTAACCGACACCGATAAGATGGAAGCCACACTCGACGACTGCCTCATTCTTATAACCGATAAGAAAATCTCAAATATTCAGGAGATTCTTCCCCTTCTTGAGCAAATTGTTCAGTCCGGCAAGAAGCTTCTCATAGTGGCCGAGGACGTAGAGGGCGAGGCTCTTACGACTCTCGTTCTTAACAAGCTCCGCGGTACGTTTACCGTAGTTGCCGTTAAGGCTCCCGGCTTTGGTGACAGACGTAAGGAAATGCTTCGTGATATCGCAATCCTCACCGGTGGCGAGGTTATCACGAGTGAGCTCGGTCTTGAGCTTAAGGACGCAAGCGTTGCTCAGCTCGGCCGCGCAAGACAGGTTAAGGTAACAAAGGAAAATACAATAATCGTTGACGGCGCGGGCGATAAGCAGGCTATCACCGAGAGAGTCGGACAGATTCGCGCTGCTATTGAGGCTACAACATCAGAATTTGATAAGGAAAAGCTTCTTGAGCGTCTTGCTAAGCTTGCCGGCGGAGTTGCCGTTATTAAGGTCGGCGCCGCAACAGAAGTTGAAATGAAGGAAAAGAAGCTTCGCATTGAGGACGCTCTCAACGCAACTAAGGCTGCGGTTGAAGAGGGTATCGTTGCGGGCGGCGGAGTTGCTCTTATAAACGTTATGAATGCAGTTGAAGCGGTTGTCGCGTCTCTTGAGGGAGACGAAAAGACCGGCGCTACCATCGTTTTGAAGTCGCTTTCCGCTCCTATGAAGCAGATTGCAGATAACGCGGGACTTGACGGCTCTGTAATAATCTCTAAGATTCGCGAGTCAGGTAAGGTCGGATACGGCTTTGACGCATACAACGAGGAGTACTGCGATATGGTTGAACGCGGTATCGTTGATCCTGCAAAGGTTACACGCTCCGCCCTTCAGAACGCGGCTTCCATAGCATCTACCGTTCTCACAACCGAGTCCGTAGTATTCGATAAGAAGGAAGATAAGCCCGCTATGCCTCAGGCACCCGCCGGCATGGACGGAATGTATTAATTAAAGCTTGAATATTTTTCGGGGCTGTCCAAATTTTACGTTTGTGACGGCCCTTTTTCTTCACACGGAGGTTCACTATGATTGATTACACCAAAGCCGCGATAGAAAAAACGGTTGCTGACCTAAAAAGATTTGGTTTCATGTTCAATATCGCGACCGAGATTTTTTCTATACTGTATTTGATTTATGCCATAGCCGTTGGCGGCGGTTATCTCATAGCTAATATAATTTTAGCTATCTTGTCTCTTTCATATCTTATCTTCTATGTTATAACTCAGAATAATCACGATGCTAAGTCTGCCAGAATTTTGACAAAGGCGGCGTATAAATGGGTCAAGCTCGGTATAAAAGCCTTTACCCTCGGTGTCACAGTTTACGGAATATATATTGCCACAGAGCACGTGACACTTATATCTATAGTTATGGCTTCGGCAATGGTGATAAGCTGGACGCTTAACGTAATTCTGACTATTTCTATAAACTATTTTTCGTCAAAGGCCAAATTTATAATAGCGGCAATAGAGGCTGATTTTGAGAATATACTTCGCCCGGTTGAGAAGGTTGGCAATTTTATAAAAAGGGTTCGCGGGCAGGAAATAGAGGAAAAGCCCGCGCCGGATAAAACAAGAATTTTGCTTGAGCGCACGGTTTATGAATACCGCGAAAAGAAGAAGGCTGAAAAGGCGGAAAAGATTAAAGAAAGGCTGAGAAGAAGAGAAGAAGCGGCAAGAGAAAGAAAGCTTATGAAATTAAAGGAAAAGGAAGAAAAAAGAGCTCAGCGATATAACGCAAAAAAGGAAAATAATAATAGCGAAGAAGAAAAAAACGAGGAATAAAAAGACAAAAAGCGCTCTTTTGTGACATCTGTATGAAAAATCGGAAATAAAATTTTTCCTTTGTGCATTTTGCCCATTACATTTTTTGGTTGAAATATGGTAAAATAATAATAGAATATTTTTTACTCAGAGGTAAGGGATATGCATTGCGTAGGCAATAAAATCGTATATGGCTCAAACGGAATAATGGAGATAGTTGATATCAGGGAAGAGAGTATAGGTGACGTAGCGAGGAAGTATTACGTTCTTAGCGACCTAAGAGTTAACGTTTCCTCACAAACCTACGTTCCAATTGATAATGAAAAGCTCGTTGGCACAATGCGTCCGCTTCTCACAAAAGATGAGATTATGGATATAATATCGCGGATTAAGACGATTCCCGAGGCTGAGTGGTATGAGGATAACAGAATACGAACGGAGAAATTCCGTGACGTAATCGAATCCGGAAGCATTTTAGGGATGATTTCGATTATAAAGGCGATAAACGCGAATGGAGTTAAACGCCACGAAGCAGGAAAGAAAAATTTCCTCGCGGATGAGAATCTTATGCGCAAAGCCGAAAAAATGATATACGCAGAGTTTTCAGAGGTGCTTGGAATCCCCGAAAATGAGGTCAGCGCATTTATTGCTGATCATTCTTAATTAAATATGTAAATAGTAGGGCGGGAGTTAATCTCCCGCCGTTTTTCTATAATTATAAAATTTCGCAAGCGTTATAAAATGATGCTTTGGAAGCTCAAGTATCCTTGTTTCATATTTATAATATTGCTACGTGATTTTTAAGATTATACCATAAACCCGGTGAGATGGTAGGAAGACTAAAATTTCTTCCTACAGACAGGCTTAAATTTACAATAGTCGCAGGGCGTGTCGCTTTTTTTTGTTGTTAAAGATATGTTCCCGCGCTTCATTTCGCTTGACACCTCGCGAACCTTATCTGAAATCTTCGCGTTAAGCTCCTCCCACCCCTCGTAGGTGTAGAGATATTTTTCCGAGCGCGCGTCGGGCGTACCGTCCTTTTTGAATTTGATGGGAATATAATTTTTGTTCATAGCGTTGATGCTAATTTCGTCATCAAGAAGCATTCCGCGCCTTTCCTGCTTCTTTTTTAGCGCCGCCTCTGCCGCCTCTTTGTCGGGGTGGGGAACTGTTACGTCGCTCATATCGGTTTTAACGTATATAACGCCTGCGGGAATTATCCTGCCGCCATTCTCTATGCCAAGTTTTTTCGAAAAATCCTTGTTATCTGTATCGATTATTGCTTTAAGGTAGAGAAACATCTGCAGATTTTTTCCTTCGTCGAGGTCGCTCGGTGAGAATGTTTTACTGCCGGTCTTATAGTCTATTACGCGAACGTAAACGTCATCTCCTCTCTTGTACGTGTCAACTCTGTCAATGCTTCCGTAAACCGAGACCCCGCATCCGTCGTCGCTTTTAAACGTCGCGGGGGATGGGAGTCCGCTTTCGTCTTTACCTATCTTCAATTCAAAGAACTGAGGAACAAAGTCGCAGTCCCTAAGCTCATCGCAGAGTCCGTCAACAACTGGCATTGCCGTGCGGCAGAGGCGGTCAAGCATAATCCTCGTGCGCTTTGAGGCTGAAAGGGAGTCTTCGCTAAGAGATGAAAGATATTTCTTTGCCGCTTTTTTAACTAAATTTTCTTTTTCTTCTTCGGTGAGGTCCTTTGCTGTTTTTCTGTTCGAACGAAGCTCCGCAAAGAAGTTTTCAAGTATGGCGTGTATAAACGTACCTATATTTCTCGCGTCAAATTCCGCGCGCTCGTTCTCAGAAAGCTTCAGATTATATCTTAAGTAATATGCAAACGGACAGCCTACGTAGGTATCTATTCTCGTCTGAGTCAGCGCAAGGTCGCCGGGATACATTATTTTTAACGCTGATTTAGCTATATTCAGGTTTTTGTTCGTAATGTCGCCTTTAGAAACTGTAAGCTCACGCTCGTAGCCCGCGTCTATAAGAGCCGCTTCTACCTGTGAATTTTTAATTTCATCAAGAGCCGCTTCGGGATAATATATTCTATCCAAAGCTGAAAGCTCGGATATTTTTATCGGCTTTACCCTTTCGTGAAGAATATTCGATATTCTGTCTATAACTTCGGCTCTCTTTGAGCTTGCAAAGGCTTCGTTTCGTACGGAATAGAGGAGAGTTACGCTTTCCTCCGCCGCCGCAAACGCGCGCGAAAAGAAGAATAGTTCCCGAGCTCCTGTGATATCTGCCGACGGTTCTGTAAGAATACCGAGGGAGAAAAGGAGAGCTTTGTCACGCTCTGTGAAGTAGGAGGAATCCTTTGGAGTTTTTGGAAATTCGCCTTGATTAACTCCCACGAGGTATATATGCTTTTTCTCGCTCAGTCTTATCATGTCTGCCGAGCCGACGGTAACCGTGTCGAAAAATGAGGGTATTCTGCCGATATCCGAATTTGAAACAAGAATTTTTAGAAGACTCTCAAACCCGCGCGCGTCTATTTCGGTATCCCCGAGCACTAAGACGAGCGTGTCAAGGGCTGAGGTGATTATTTCCCATAGCCTTTCATTTTCTTCCGCCGCATCGGTTTCTCCAAGCGCGAGAAGCTCGCGGCATCTTTCATAGAGCCTTTCTTCAATCGAAAGGGAGGTGAGGAATTTGACAAGAGCTTCTGCGTATTCCTTAACCGTTATAGCTGCGCTTAGGTTTTCTTTGAATTCGACAAGAGGGTCTATGAGCGCGCGTCTCGTATCGTCTATGCGGTGAAGCGTCTCTGCCACACTGCCTTCTTCCGAAAAGGAATATCCGTTGGGGTTCATATTCCAGAAAACTCCGTCTGTGAACCTCTCTCCGCTTATCTGCCACGTCTCAGTATAAAGCTCAAATTCGTCGCACGCATCGGGGCTTATACCGCAGAGTCGGCATTTTGCATAGGATATTACGTCCTCTCTTTTAAAATTTGCGCAGACAGCGGCGATTGCTGTATATATAAGCTTTACCGCTTCATAAGAAGAGACGTCCTTTCTTATGGAGATAAAATGAGGCACACCCGCCTTTATAAAAGACGAATCAATAATTCCGGAGTATGCCTCGGCATCTCTTGCCACTATGGCGAAATCGCCAAACGAAGCTCCCTCTATAACTCTGCGCCGTATATCAGAGGCGATGAACGAAAACTCTTCGTAGGGGTCAGATGCCTCAAAAATCCGTATACGGTGGCAATCTTTAAGGTATTCTTCGTTGACTTTGCCGCTGCTTTTCCATAAAAGCCTTTGCGCGTCGCAAAGAAGCTCGGTTTTTTTAGGGTCAATAGCGTCGGGTCGGATTAGCCTTTTATCAACGCTTATTCTGTCTGCCGTCCTGAGTATCTTCTCCTTCGTTATTATAATTTCGGAAAATTCAAACGAGTCGTACTCAGCTTTGGAAAGAGTCAGATGCAGCGTAAGCTCGGCTCTTCTCATAAGCTCTGCCATAACGGCGTATTGCGGCTCTGTAAACGAGGTGAATCCGGATATGAAGAAATTTACTCCGGAAAAGGCGTCGGGATGCTCTTCGAGCTTTGCGGAAAGCTTTTCGCATTCATCCTTTGCGCTCACGTATTTTTCTTCAAGAAGTTTTTTGTAGAGAGTCATGATTTTGGATATGTCGGAGAGCTTTTTTGAAAGCCTTGCGTTTGCTTTTATCTCTCCGTTTTCCGTAAGCGCCCAAAGCTCGTCAGGACGCGCTCCGACGCTCTTCATTTCCGAAATCGCTGAAAGAGCCTTTTCAACTATACCCGTGTTAATTTCTTCTCGCCCATCGGTCATGTAAAGAAAGGGGGATAGCTCGGTCAGCGTTTTCCACATTATAAGAGCCTCGGTTGCGCTGTCCGCATATTCCGCGGCTATTCCGCCGTGGATTCTGTCTGCGGTGTTTGCAAATCGTGTAAAATTCGTCGCTTCAAAGGTAAGGGGAGCGCTGTCGGGCAGAAATTCCGCCATCTCCTTTTCCGCGCTCACCGTCTGCTGCTCGGGAACTATAAGAAACACGCGCTCTCCGGCATTCGTCAGCCGCAGAATCTCCGCTTTCATCTCGCTGTAAGCCAAAGAGGAAAAGCCGCCTTCGATAATTTTAAGCATTCTCTTTTCCTCCCATATATTTTTCGTCTATTTTATATCCGCATTTGCGCGAGGAAATTATTATTTTTTCTCCGTGCGCTTCAAGCTTTTCTCTGAGATAATGAATATACACGTTTATAATTCCCGCGTCCTTCTCGTTTTTCCATACGTCGCGGAGAATCTCTTCCTTTGAAGTAA
Organism: Eubacteriales bacterium; assembly: GCA_045542035.1. Lineage (GTDB taxonomy): Bacteria > Bacillota > Clostridia > Oscillospirales > CAG-272 > UBA1740. Next base: position 11,808 of record JAZQKG010000061.1, read on the forward strand.
ATTCGTCTTTCTTTTTCATAAGCTTGTCAAGAAGCGCGAATTCAAGCTCGGTGAGCTTAATTTTTTCTCCTCTGAGATACGCGGCTCTTTCTTTATATGAAAGAATAAGCTGAGCCACAGCAGTATCATTCGATAAAACCTCGGCAAGCATACCGAGCGGGAAGGGAATTGATATATCCGCACAGCCCCTGCGGCTCATAGAGATAAAGTTTTCAGCTTCTGTATTTACCGTATCTACGTCAACGAGCAAGACGTCAGCTCTCTCCTTTTTTGAAACGACGGTTACCCATTCCGGAGCGTCAAGCAAAATTTTTTGATAAAGAAATTTATCCGCCGTACATACAGCGACAGTTTTTTTGTTTTTTTCCATAGCTTATCCAATCTCAAATTTACTTTGGATGTAAAAATTCTAATTTATTAGAAATATTATAACAAAAATTAATCCGCCTTGTCAATAGCTCACAGCAGTATAATTGGCTAATATCAATTTTTGCAATGCCTTGGGCAATTTTTGCAATTGTTGTAAAGTTAGACTTATAGTATAATAAAATGAACGATAAATGTATAAAAGGAGTTGTACGTAAAATGGACAACAATATGATGAATGAGCTTTATTCTATTGGACTTATTCCCGTAATTAAGATTGAAAATCCCGATGACGCGATTCCTCTTGCGAAGGCGCTTATCGACGGTGGACTTCCCGCTGCGGAAATCACCTTCAGAACAGCTTGCGCTGCTGAGGCAATCAAGAATATTACAAAGACATATCCCGAAATGCTTGTAGGCGCGGGAACCGTGCTTACTACCGAGCAGGTTGACGCAGCTATTGCCGCGGGCTCTAAATTCCTCGTTTCCCCCGGACTTAATCCCAAGGTAACTGCATACGCCCTTTCAAAGGGAATTACAATGCTTCCCGGATGCTCTAACCCCTCTGACGTTGAGGCGGCTCTCGAGCTTGGTCTTTCAACCGTAAAATTCTTCCCGGCTGAAGCTGCGGGCGGTCTTAAAATGCTCAAGGCTATGTCAGCTCCTTACGGTCAGCTTAAGTTTATGCCCACAGGCGGTATCAGCGCGGATAATCTTCTTGAATACCTCAAGTTTAATAAGATTGTAGCTTGCGGCGGCTCGTTTATGGTTAAGGATGAGCTTGTTAAGGAAAAGAAGTGGGATGAGATTACCGCTCTTACAAGAAACGCTGTTAAGACTATGCTCGGACTTGAATTCGTTCATATGGGAATCAATAACGAGAATGCCAAAGAGGCAGAGAAGAGCGCTAAGCTCTTTGAAGTTATGTTCGGCGCGCCCCTCCGTCAGACATCGAAGTCAATCTTTGCGGGCGAGGCGTTTGAGTTTATGTGCGGAAAGGGTCCCGGAACTCACGGTCATATAGGTATCAGAACCAACTTCGTTGACAGAGCTATGGCTTACTTCAAGAGACTCGGATTTGAGTTTGACGAATCCTCCGTAACGTACGATGAGAAGAGCGGAAAGCCTAAGTTCGTATACTTCAAGGATGAAATTTCCGGATTTGCCGTTCACCTCGTTCAGAAATAATATCAGTTTAAACAGCAAGGCTGCCTCACACGGTTTGAGACAGCCTGATTTTTAGTGTAAAGGAGGCGGTTCTTTGATTTTCGGTAAACATATTAACCGCTACTATCTTAAATATTCTCCTATTCTCATGCTAGGCGTTATCGCGCTTTTGCTCGTTGATTATTTTCAGCTTGAAATACCCGAGCTTTATAAGACGGTAATAGACGGAATAAACAACGGAAGCGTTAGCGTCGGGGGGGCTCTGCAGGAGTTTAATATGGAATTTGTACTCACAAAGATATGCGAGCCGTTTATAGTTATAATTTTAGCTATGGTGCTTGGAAGATTTCTTTGGAGAGTCTGCTTTTTCGGCGCGGCTATAAGGGTTGAAACCGACCTTAGAGGCAGGATGTTCGACCACGCGAAAACTCTTTCGCAGGAGTATTATCAGAAAAACAAGGTCGGCAACCTTATGTCGCTTTTCACAAACGACCTCGAAACCATTCAGGAGTGCTTTGGCGACGGTGTCCTTATGTTCTTCGACGTGCTTTTACTCGGAGCGCTCGCCATATTTAAAATGGGAAAAATGGATATTCGTCTTATGCTCCTTTCCCTTATTCCGATGGTCTTTCTTTTTATAGTTTCAACTCTTGTCGGAAATTATATGATGAAAAAATGGGAGATAAGGCAGGAGGCTTTTTCAAAGCTTTCGGATTTCTCGCAGGAAAGCTTTTCTGGAATTGCCGTTATAAAGGCGTTCGTTAAGGAGTTTCGCGAGCTGTGGGCGTTTAAAAAGCTCAGCCGTGAGAACGAGGACGCAAACGTAAGCTTTACGAGGGCGTCTGTGCTTTTACATATATCGGTCACTCTTTTCGTTGAATCGGTAATATGCATAATCCTCGGATACGGAGGATATCTCGTCTACGTAGACAAATTCACAGCGGGTGAGCTTATAGAGTTTATGAGCTACTTTTCCTCTGTCGTGTGGCCGGTTATGGCGATATCCCAGCTTATTGAAATGTCTTCGCGCGGTAAGGCTTCTATGAAAAGAATCTCGGAGCTTCTTGACGCTCGAGCTGACGTAGTGGACTCAGACCTTGTCACCGACGTTGACTTTATCGGCGGAGATATAGAGTTTAAAAATCTTACCTTCCGTTATCCCGGCGCTGATTACGACGCTCTTTATGACGTTTCGTTCAAAATAAACAGAGGAGAGAACGTAGGACTTATCGGAAAGACCGGCTCGGGAAAAACGACTGTGGTTGATTTGATGCTCAGAATATATAACGTTCCCGACGGAACGCTGTTTATTGACGGACATGACGTCAACCGTATCCCGATAAAAACCGTCAGAAAATACTCTGCCTACGTTCCGCAGGATAACTTCCTTTTCAGCGATACGATAGAGAACAATATCGCGTTTGCATCGGATGCGAAGGATATGGAAAAGGTTATAGGCGCGGCGACTCTCTCTGACGTTCACGGAAATATATCCGAGTTTAAAGAAGGGTACGCAACTGTGCTCGGTGAGCGCGGTGTAACCGTCTCGGGCGGTCAGAAGCAAAGGATATCTATTGCGAGAGCGCTTATGAAGGACGCGTCTATACTTATTCTCGACGACTCGGTTTCGGCAGTTGACACGGGAACGGAAAGGGTGATAATCGATAACCTGAAAGAGAACAGACGCGGCAAAACCACGATACTCATAGCGCACAGAATATCTACCGTCGAAAATATGGATAAGATAATATTTATAGACGAGGGAAGGATTCTTGACGTTGGCGCGCACTCGGAGCTTATTGAAAGATGCCCCGAGTATAAAACCATGGTTGAGCTTCAGAGGCTTGAGGAAGAGAGGGATAAAGAATGATGAAATACTATCCTTTTCTTATAGCGGGCGCGATAATAGGAACGTTTACCCTCTTATTCGTCTTAGCTTACGCTTTTATGAAGAACAAAAAGGAAGCTGTGGGCTTTGACAGAAATATGAAGGACGGCGAGATAATTCGCAGAATGGGAAAATATATAAAGCCGTATATACCCGAGTTTGCTGCGGCAATTCTGATAATGTTTGTATCCGTTGGCTACGATATAATTTCTCCGCTCCTTGTCAAAAATATTGAGGAGATGATAAAGGACGATTTCGAGATGTCAAGGCTTCTCGCGACGGTAGCCGTCTACGCGGGAGTGCTTATAGTTTCTCTCGTATGCACCTATATTCAGGCAATTATACTTCAGAAGGTTGGGCAGAAGATGCTCTCCGCGATGCGTGAGGAGGTTTTCGTTCATATAGAAAGCCTGTCCCACGACCAGCTTAATCATATTCCCGTAGGAAAGCTTGTTACAAGAGTCACGAATGACACTAACTCGATATCAATGCTTTTTACGAGTGTGCTCGTAAATCTTCTTAAGAATATATTCCTCGTGTTTGCGGTTCTCGGAGCTATGCTGATTTTAAATTACGCGCTTACGCTTATGGTGCTTTGCTTCGTTCCGTTTATAGTTCTTTTCACTATGATATTCAGAAAATTCTTGCGACGCGCGTACAGAAAGGTCAAGGACGCGACTACGGATATAAATACCTATCTTTCCGAAAACCTTTCGGGAATGAAGATAACGCAGATTTTCAACAGAGAAGAAAAGAAAATGGCTGAGTTTTCTGAGAAAAACAGCAGCCTCGGAAAAGCTAAGGAACGCGAAATTATGGTGTTCGGTATTTTCAGGCCCGCCGTATATATGCTTTATATCACCTCGGTTATGTGTCTTTTATATCTCGGTGCGCGCGGGGTTATAGAGGACAGGGAATTTTTCGGTCAGCCTATGACCGCGGGAATTCTCGTCGCGTTTTATATGTATATACAGAAGTTTTTCACACCGATACAGAATCTTGCCGACCAATTTAACAGAATGCAGGCGGCGTTCGCTTCGGCGGAGAAGATATTCACCGTTCTTGATATGAAGCCCGAGGTCGTAGACGAGCCCGACGCTATAGAGCTTGACTCTGTAAGAGGAGATATTGAGTTTAGAAACGTGTGGTTTTCGTACGTACCTGATGAATGGGTGCTGCGTGACGTCTCGTTTAAAGTAAAGGCTAAAGAAACGGTCGCCTTCGTCGGCTCGACCGGCTCGGGAAAAACCACTATACTCTCGCTGATTTGCCGTAACTACGACATACAGAAGGGTGAGATACTGATTGACGGAATAAATATCAAGAAAATCAAAATTTCATCTCTCCGCCGTCATTTCGGGCAGATGCTTCAGGACGTTTTTCTGTTCAGCGGAACAGTGCGCTCTAATATAATTCTCCGTGATGAGAGCATTACCGATGAGGAGGTAAAGAGGACCTGCGATTACGTAAACGCAAGTCACTTTATAAATAAGCTTTCGGGTGGGCTTGACGAGGAGATAAGAGAGCGCGGAAATAATCTTTCCGCGGGTCAGAGGCAGCTTCTCTCCTTTGCGAGAACGATAGCGCACAAGCCGTCGGTTATGATTCTTGACGAGGCAACCGCGAATATAGACACCGAAACCGAGCAGCTTATTCAGGATTCCCTCGAAAAGATGAAAAATATCGGAACTATGCTTGTGGTAGCGCATAGGCTCTCAACCATACAGCACGCTGATAATATTATAGTTCTCTCAAAAGGCGAGATAGTTGAGGAGGGAAATCATTTCGAGCTTCTTGAGAAGCGCGGAAAATATTACGGACTCTATACTCTGCAGTACAATAAAGAAAAGCTTACTTCGGAACAAAAATAAAAAATGCGGGGTATTCTCATTGAGAATAGCCTCGCTTATAATTTCTAAAGTAATCAACAAATCTATTTTATCATAAATTTGCGGAATTGTAAAGATGTTTTTGTTTAAAATACACAATTTCTCTCTTTTGCACAAAAAATAATTATAAATTACTTACAAATTGCCTATTGCACAGCGCCTCAATTTATGCTATAATGAAGATGCAGAAAGGAAAGGTACAGTCCAATGGCAAGTTAAATCAGGAATCAAAGCTCCAATGAAAGTAAAGGTATTGGTCCAATGATAAGTTAAGTCAAAATTCAAAATGCCAATGAAAGTAAAGGTACAGTCCAATGAAAAAGTAAGACGTGACTTTTTCGAAAGGAAAGGTAAACTTAAGCCGAAGGTAATAAACACGGCGGTGCTACGCATTACATAGATTGAATAAATTTTAATAAAATTAAATAAATTAAATAGATAAGCAATGATATAAAGGCGGTTTAAGTTTATAAAAATCCCATGTCGGAAAAGTCGAAAAATCAGACTCCTTTTGTAAAGAAAAAAACGTAATAATTGAGCTGTTTCGGTTAGAAAGATGTGAATGAGGTTTGTGGGGATTTGTTTGGTTGCGTTAAGGTTTCTTGCAAAAGGCATTTAAGGAAAGAGAGGATAACCAAAAGATGAAGTCGGAGGCCAAGCGGTCTTAGGAAGACAATGTCATAAAT